>JBBRTK010000018.1:0-26494 GCA_038244455.1 Actinomycetota bacterium | reverse complement strand
CTGAAGCGCGAGACGCGGAATTCCTTCTGTTGGACGTCGGCGGGCCCGAGCGCCTTGGGCGCCGGGGCTCCGGCGAAGTCGGCCACATCGTCGGTCTGCTTCTTCTTCATCGTTCCTCCCCGCGAAAACGGCAGTATCTCAGCAATGCAGCGCCTGTTGCACCACGATCAGGACGACGAACGCTGCCAGCGCGGATCCATCGATCATGCGCATCGGCGGCAGGATCTTCCTGAGCGGTCGGAGCATCGGTTCCGTCACGTCGATGATGAGGTCATGTCCGGCCCGCACGGGCCCGGAGACCGGAACCCGCCACCCCGCGGCTTCGGCCCAACTCAGGATGACCCGGATCAGCAAGATGACCCAGATAAGGGTGACGGCAAGGCAAAGGAATCGGGTCAGGCTCGACGCAGCGATCATCGAGGCGAGAGGCTAGCAGTCCCAGCCGAGCAAGGGCCGCTGGGATCTGGCGACGGTCAGAACTGGTTGTAGAAGGCGCCGCCTGCGATCCGCTCGCGCTCCTCGGCACTCACTTCCACATCGGCCGGGGTGAGCAGGTAGACGCGGTTCGCGACCAGCTCGATCTTCCCGTCGAGTCCGTAGACCAGACCTGAGGCGAAGTCCACGAGCCTGCGAGCGATCGTGTCCTCGGTGCTCTGGAGATTCATGATGACCGCAGTGCCGTCTTTGAACCGGTCGGCCACATCTCGCGCTTCGTTGAACCGCTTGGGCTCGGACTTGTGGATAGACCCGGATGCAGCCGGGCGAGGTGACGCGTGGGTGAGGACCACACCTTCAGCGTTGGACGGGATCTCCCGAACGGCCTGCGGCCTCATGCGACGAACCGCTGTGGGTTCGGCTTCCGGCATCTCCTCAACGAAATCGTCGTCGTCCTCAACCAGGCCCAGGTAGTTCAACGTCTTCTTCCACACGGCGGCCATCACTTCCTCCCTACTTCACGTCGCTCGCGGACCGAACAACGCCGTTCCGATCCGCACCATCGTAGCGCCTTCCTCGACGGCGATCGGGTAATCCAACGACATTCCCATGGAGAGTTCCAGCACCTCAGGGTAGGTTCGGCGTAGCTCATCACGGAGGTCTCGAAGCCGGCGGAAGTACGGACGGGCATCCTCCGGGGTCTTGGGCACGGGCGGCACGGTCATCAGGCCGGTCAGCCGAACCCCTTCGAGCGACGCGACCAGAGATGCGGCCTCGGCTAGATCCTGGGGACAGACACCGGAGCGTTCGGCCGTGAAGTCCACCTCGATGAGGACATCCAGGTTCCGGCCGGCGCGAGCGGCCCTGCCGGCCAGTCGTCGGAGCGCCCCCTCCCCCGAGACGGTCTCGACGACATCCGCGAGATCGGCTACGTGATGCGCGGTGCCGCGTTGCAAGGTTCCGATGAAATGCCACGTGACGTCCGGGAAGACGGGCGCCTTCTCCCGCAGCTCCGTGACGTAGTTCTCTCCTACCGCGGTGACCCCGGCGTCCACTACCCATCGAACGGCCTCCGCTGGCACCGTCTTGGCCGCGGCGACGATGGTGACGAGCGCAGGGTCTCGGCCCGAGCGCGCGGCGGCATCAGTGATGGCCGCGGTGATATCGGCGAGGTTCGCGAGAATGTTGGCCTTGACCATGGGCCTCTAGAGGATATGGAACGAGGGCGGGGAGGCCCGTTCACTGCCACGAGGCGGGGGAAGGTCGCCTCGGGCTGGAACCTCCCCGCCCTCAGGTCCGCGCGGGGCCGCGCGGCAGGGCGGGCTTGCTTGCACGCCTAGCTCTTCAGGAAATCTGGGATGTCCAGATCCTCCTCCGCATCGAACGAAACCGAAGCGGGCTCGGGTTCGTTGGTCGGCGCGAAGATATCGGCCTCGTCGTCCAGATCCTCGGCCAGGATGGACGGCAGGGACGAGTCGGATGCGCTTCGGCGTCCGGTGCGAACCGGCTCTTCGAGCAATCGGGACAGGCGGTTCTCGAATCGGTTCTGATCGCCGGTGCCGGCCACGGGGGATGTCTTGTCGAACCCTGCCGCTACGACCGTCACGCGGACCTCTTCACCCAGCGCATCGTCGACGACCGCGCCGAAGATGATGTTGGCGTCGGGGTGCGCCACCCGGGTGATGGCCTCGGCGGCCAGGTTGACCTCATGGAGCGAGAGGTCGGTGGGGCCGGCGATCGAGAGCAGCACTCCCTTCGCGCCGTCGATGGAGGATTCGAGCAGGGGCGAGCTGATGGCCGCCTTCGCGGCCTCGACGGCCCGGTCCGCCCCCGAACCGATACCGATACCCATGAGAGCAGAGCCGGCACCGGTCATGACCGACTTCACATCGGCGAAGTCCAGGTTGATGAGACCCGGGGTAGTGATGAGCGAGGTGATGCCGTCCACGCCTTGGAACAGGACTTGATCCGCCATGCGGAACGCGTCCACCATCGGGGTGCTGGGGTCCGACACTTGGAGAAGTCGATCGTTGGGAACCACGATCAGGGTGTCGACGGCCTTCTTCAATTCGGTGATGCCGACGTCGGCCTGGGTCGCGCGCTTGCGACCTTCGAAGCCGAAGGGGCGGGTGACCACGCCGATGGTGAGGGCGCCCAGACCCTTGGCGATCTCGGCGATGACGGGGGCACCACCGGTCCCGGTTCCACCTCCCTCGCCGGCCGTGATGAACACCATGTCCGCGCCCTTGAGGATCTCCTCGATCTCATCGCTGTGCTCGTGCGCCGCGGCCTGCCCGACCTCGGGATCCGAGCCGGCCCCAAGGCCCCGCGTAGTCTCCCGGCCGATGTCGAGCTTGACCTCCGCGTCGGACATCAGCAGGGTCTGCGCGTCCGTGTTCACGGCGATGAACTCGACGCCCCGGAGGCCTGCCTCGATCATCCGGTTCACCGCATTCACGCCACCGCCACCGATGCCGATGACCTTGATCACCGCTAGGTAGTTCTGGGGAGCATCGATCATGGAGAGCCTCCGAATTCCCGGACCCCGGTCCGGCTAGCTTGGGAAGGTGCTACCTACGTACCAGACCCTAACTGTAAACTACACCGTTATTGTTATATCTACCTAACCTAGAAGTATGGAGCCTACTAAGAACCTGCTGGTCCGTCAAGCATCCGTGTCAACCAGATGAACGCACTCCTGGCAGTTCGTTGGGGCTCTACGGTGATGGTATCGCCGACGGAGACCGCGTGGGTGACGGAGGCGCGATCGCAGTGGCCGACGTGGTTCCGCGCAACCTCGCGGTGGGGACACCGGGGGAGGACACGTCGATGGACTCAACGCCGATCGGTTGGTTGCGAGCCCACGTCAACACCGACCGCAACGCCTGGGCTTTGCGGTATGCATCTCGAGCGTCACCATAGGTCACGCTCACCCCGTCCCTCAGGGTCAGCGTGATGGAGCCATCGGCTGCGACCGCTGCGGTCGCGACCCGCGCCAAGAGACTCGGCGCCATGGCGCCCAACGCCGCCGCTACGTCGCGGACGGACGCCTCCCCCGCCATGCCGACCACCGGCAGCCGGGTGCCCGGCGGAGGCGAGCCCAAGATCGTGCCGTCTTGCGCGAGCAGCATCGGCGCTTGAGCGTTCGCCGTCACGCCCACGGGCCGAACCTCGTGGACGGTGATCACCACGGTAGAGGGAAGCGAGCGAACGACGGTTGCCGAGGCCACCCACGGGTCGGCCACGAGCCGGTCCTGGGCCGCCGTGGTGTCCAGGTAGAAGACGTTCGTGCCCGGGTGAACGCCCGAGCGCCGAAGGATGTCTTTCTCTGACAGATGGGCCGTGCCCCGAACCGTGATGGTTCGGGCCGCGAAGATGGCCGAATGGGTGGACAAGACGGCCACCCCCACGAGCAGCGCCACGATGATGCCGATGACCGCGGCCTGGCTCACCCGGCTGTACGCGCCCCAGCGCCCGCGTAGCCAGGGCCGAAGGTCAGACCGCATCCTTGGCGCCTCCCGCGAAACGGACCTCGGTCTGTAGCCGGACTCCCGAGGATGCCTCGACGAGAGTCTGGACGCGACCGATCAACGCCCGGACATCCGCGGCGGTGGCGCCAGGGTTCGCCACGATGAAGTTCGCGTGTTTCCGGCTGACGGCGGCCCCGCCGACGCTGAGTCCCTTCCCTCCGGCGGCGTCGATGAGACGGGCGGCATGATCGCCCGCAGGGTTGGTGAAGACGCTCCCGCAGTTGGGTTCAGCGAGCGGCTGGGTTCGGCGGCGCCAGTCCTTGGCCGCATCCATCAGCGAGCGGATGCCGGCCGTATCTCCGGGACCCAGTCGGAGAGCGGCGCCGATGACCACTCCATCTTTCGGGACGCCGGAGTGCCGGTAGGAGAAGCCGAGGTCTGCTGGCTGCAGGGTCGTGGTGTTCACGGTGTCCATCAGGAAGACCGTGACGGTCTCCACGACGTGGCTCATCTCACCCGAGTGTGCGCCCGCGTTCATGGCCACAGCCCCTCCGAGTGTGGCTGGGATGGCGACGGCGAACTCGAGTCCCGCGAGCCCGTGGCGCAGGGCGATACCCGCGAGCGCGGGCAGCGGCATCGACCCGCCGGCCGTGAGGACGTCCCCGTCGCGGGCCGACCACCGGAAGCCGCGGCCGAGCCGGAGCACCAGCCCGGGGAACCCTTCGTCCGCGACCAGGATGTTGGAGCCTTTCCCGATGACGAGGTACGGGATCCCCGTTTTGCCCACAGCCTCGCCGCAGGCCTCGAGGTCAGATCCCGAGTCCGGTTCCAGATAGATCGAAGCGGGACCACCGATCCGGAACGTGGTCAACGGTGCCAGCGGAAGATCCCGCTTCACCCGTTCGCCCGCATGGCGTCGCAGGATCGCCGCGGCACGTTCCAGGCGGTCGTTCACGCGTCATGCTCCAAGATCCGCGCCATGGCGGCGTCGCCGAGCATCCAGACGTCGCCACATCCCATGGTGAGGACGAGGTCCCCGGGGCGAACCTCGCGTTCCAGGTAGTCCAAGAGGTCGTCGCGGTGCGGGAGATAGACGATCGGGCGATCGGGCGCCGCGGCACGCGCCCCATCGACGACCATCTCTCCCGTGACACCCGGGATCGGCGGCTGATCCGCGCCGTAGATGTCCGTCACCACGATGAGGTCGGCTTCGGTGATGCTGGCGCCCAGTTCCCTCCACAGGGCCTGTACCCGCGAGTATCGGTGCGGCTGAACGACGGCGACCAGCCGTTCGGGCGAACGGCCCCGGGCCGTGTGCAGCGCCACCGCAAGCTCCGTGGGGTTGTGGCCGTAGTCATCGAAGAAATCGGCTCCACGCGCGGTCCCTCGAAGCTCGAACCGGCGGTGCACCCCGGTGAACGCGGCCAAGGCCTGCGCCGCCACCGGCGGATCTACCCCGACCTCGCGAGCGGCGAGCAACGCGACCGTCGCGTTCAACAGGTTGTGCGCACCGTCCACCCGCAACTGCAGGCTCACCGTCGAGCCGTCCTCTAGCTCAACGGAGCCCTTCGCGCCGTCCGGCCCCGCTCGAGCCACGTGCAACCGGACGTCGTTGGCGGGCTCGAGTCCGTAGGCGAGCACCGCGCGGCCGGCCAGCGCCGACGCCCTGCCGACGCCGGGGTCGTCTCCGCACGCCAGAACCAAGCCGGATCGCTGGATGAACAGGGCGAACGCCGCGTCGATCTGGCTCTGGCCTCCCGGGTAGAAGTCCACATGGTCGAGTTCGATGTTGGTCACGATGGCGATGGCCGGTTCGGACAGGAGGAAGGAGCCGTCGCTCTCATCGGCTTCGAACACGAAGAGATCGCTGGAGCCGGCTCGGGCGCCGCTCCCCGACTCGTTGAGATCGCCACCGATCAGGTAGCTGGGGTCCAGCCCCGCGCGCTCCAGGATCACCGCGAGCATCGATGTCGTCGTCGTCTTCCCGTGGGTCCCGGCCACCGCGATCGACCGATGCCCTGCCGCGAACGCGGCGAGCGCTTGGGCGCGGGCCCACACCGGGATCCCGGTTCGTTCGGCCACGGCGAGCTCGATGTTCGAGGGCGCGATCGCGCTGGATGCGATCACCGCGTCCGGCGCACCGACCTGGTCTGCCGCGTGACCGATGGACACGAGCGCACCCAGTTCACGAAGCTCGCGGAGCCCCTCGGAGTCCTTGAGGTCCGAACCACTCACCACCACACCACGAGCCAGGAACAGCCGGGCGAGGTTCCGCATTCCGGCGCCGCCGATGCCGATGAGGTGCACCGACCTGATCCCCTGCAGAGAGGGCACGGGCAGCGTCGGGATGCTGCCGGGCGGTGGGATGTAGGTATCGCTCATGATCCGGCCACCTCGGTGACCAGCGCCGCCAGCCGCTCGGCGGCGTCGGGTCGTGCCCACGACTGCATCGCGCGCGCCATCCCGGCTCGGGCCCGGTCGTCGTCCATGAGCCTAAGGATGGCCGCTGCCAGACCTTCCGGCGACAACCCTGTGTCCAACAGGACCGTAGCGGCACCGGTTCGTTCCAGCTCCCTGGCGTTCGCCTCCTGATGGTTCTCGGTGGCGTGCGGATAGGGCACGAGGATGGCCGGAACCCCGCACGCGGCGAGTTCGGCGATGTGGCCCGAGCCCGCGCGCGAGACGGCGAGGTCGGCGACGGCGAGCGCCAGGTCCATCCGTTCGATGAAGCCGTAGACACGCACGGGGAGCCCGCCGGCGTCCACCCCGGCGGGCTGGAGCACCCCGACGTGAGCCGGCCCCGTGGCGACCAGCAGCTGGATGTCGGCCCTGTCTCGAAGCAGCGGAAGCGCACCGGCCAGCACTTCGTCCAGGTGCAGCGCGCCCTGGCTGCCTCCGAACACGGCGACGGTCCGCCGGGCTGGCTCCAGTCCGAACGCTGCCCGCGCCTCTATGACGAGCTGCGCGCGCGCCGCCGCCACTGCCAGGATCTCGGGCCGAACCGGGTTGCCCGTTCGTTCGACACGCACGCCCGGACGCAATCGCGCGGCCGTCCCGTCGAACACCACAGCCACGACGGCGGCCCAGCGCGACGCGATCTTGTTCACGGCCCCGGGAACGCTGTTCTGTTCGATCAAGACGATCGGCGTGCCCGCTCGCCTGGCGGCAAGGAGGGCGGGGGCGCTGGCATAGCCACCGATCCCCACCACGACATCCGCTTCCTTAACGAGCGGGCGGATCTCGCGCGCGCCCGCCAGCGTGCGCCACAAGGCCTTGACGGCGCCGAGCGAGATCCGCGTCTGAGCCGGCGCCACGCGGAGTGCGCGGAACGCGTGGCCGGCCCCGGGAACCAGCCGTGCCTCCGGGCCCGCGGAGGACCCGACGAACGTGATCTCGGCGCCTCGCGCCGTGAGCCGTTCAGCCAAGGCGAGCGCGGGGAAGACGTGCCCCGCGGTTCCACCTCCCGCGATGATGACCTTCACGGCATCGCCTTCCGGGCGCGGGCGCGGCCGTGTGCCGCGTTCCCCGACCCGGAAGCGACACTCGATCGCGCGACACTCGCCAACACACCGATCGCCGCCATGGTGGCGATGAGCGCCGAACCGCCGAACGAGACCAGCGGGAGCGGGACTCCGGTGATCGGGAGGAGTCCGGTCACCGCTCCCAGGTTCACGACCGCCTGAACGCCGATCCATGCGGTGATGCCGGTCGCGAGCAGCCGGGCGAAGACATCCGGGGCGCGAAGGGCGATCCGCACCCCCGCGTAGATGAGTGTGACGAAGCAGGCCAGCACGAAGAGCTCACCGATGAATCCGAGTTCTTCGCCCAAGATCGCGAAGATGAAGTCCGTGTGCGCGTTGGGCACGGTCCCCCACTTTCCCCGGCTGGCCCCCAGCCCCACGCCGAGCCAACCGCCTGAGCCGAGCGAGATGAGGCCCTGTGTGAGCTGATAGCCGGCGCCGCCCGGATCGAGGCTGGGGTTGATGAAGCTCAAGAAGCGGGCCCGGCGATACGCGGTCCCAAGCACTGTGTACCCCCCGAGCACCATCGCCGCGACCGCCGCCGCTCCCAGGTGCTTCATCTGCGCGCCCGCGACGAAGACCACGATGAACACGCTCGAGCAGAGGACGACGGTGGTTCCCAGGTCGTGCTGCAGCATGACGATCCCTGCAACCACGATGACCACGAGCCCGAGCGGCAGCGCCAGATGGCCGCCGTCGTGGAGCTTGTCCCACTTCTTCGTCAGGATCATGGCCGCGAACGCGACGAGCCCGAGCTTCGCGAACTCAGAGGGCTGGAGCGTGAACGGGCCGAGCGCGATCCAGCGGCTGGCCCCATAGGCAGACCGGCCTGCGGAGGGTTGCAGCGCCAGCAACATGAGCAGCACGGTTACGCCCAGGAAGGGCACTGCGGCGCGCTGCCACACCCGGTAGGGCAATCGCCAGCCGGCGACCAGCGCGACCGTCCCCATCCCCACATACATCAGCTGTCGCCCGAAGAACCAGAAGCTGGTGTGGTACGTGATGTAGGCCTCGACGGAGCTGGCCGACAGCACTTCGACCATCCCGACCGCGATGAGGAGCACGGTGGGGACGAGCAGGAAGAGGAGGCTCGCTCGAACCGCGCGGGCGGGATCTTTGACGGGCGTGTTGACCGGTACCGGCGTGACCAGCCTCAGCGGTTCTCGGGCCGGTCGTGACGCCGGCCCCCGGCCTTTTCGAGCCGGCTGCTTCTTCGCGCGCGCCGCGCCGCGCTCAGTCACGACGGTGTTCCTCTGCGATCGCCCTCGCGCCAGCCGCGAAGTCCTCGCCGCGCTCGCGATAGTCCCGATACATGTCCCAGCTGGCACACGCCGGCGCCAGCAGCACGGTTCCGGGATGAGGACAGCGGTCGAACGCTGCGCGCGTGGCCTCTCGCATGGACCCCGCGGTCCGCACCTCGGTTCGCTCGTGCAGCAGTTCGACGATCTCCGGGGCCGCCTCACCGATAGCGATGACCGCATCGAGGCGCTTCGCCGCGCGGCCGAGTGGGGCTAGGTCCTGCCCCTTCGCGCGGCCCCCTGCGATCAGGACGAGGGGGCCGTCCACCGCGGCGATAGCCGCGAGTGCGGCATGCACGTTCGTCGCCTTGGAGTTGTCGACGAACCGCACGCCGTCGCTCTGCGCCACGACCTCACCACGATGAGGTTGCGGCTCGAAGGCTGCGAGTCCCTGCGCAACGGCCGCCGGCGTGACGCCGAACGAGAGCGACGCGGCGGCCGCGGCGGCCGCATCTTCCCGATAGCCCGCTCGCCGGGGATCGACCGTGCCCAGCGACACGGCCTCGCCGTCTAGACGCGCGGTGAGCCGGTCATCGACGTAGCCAACCTCGCCGGCGGAGGGTTCACCGGCACGGATCCACACAACGGCGCAGGGCGCCGTGGCAGAGATCGTGGCCGCCTGCGGATCCTCTCGGTTGCCGACGTGGGTGTCCGGGGCCGATTGCGCCGCGAAGATCTTCGCCTTCGCCAGGCGGTACGCGTCGGCGGACCCGTGCCAGTCCACGTGATCCTCCGCCACATTGAGCAGCACCGAGACCACGGGATGGAAGGAGGATTGCGTGGACAGCTGGAACGATGACGCCTCGACAACGAGCACGTCGTGGCGCTCCGCGGCGGCTGCCGGGAACGGGTGCCCGATGTTCCCGCACGCGGCGGCGTCCAACCCCGCGGCGGTAAGGCACGAGGCGATCATCCCCGTCGTCGTGGTCTTGCCGTTGGTGCCGGTGACCGCCAGGTACGGAGTCGCGGCGATCCTGGCGCCGAGCTCCAGTTCGCCCCACACGGGCAGCCCGCGCTCGCGCGCCCACGAGGTGACCGCGGCGTCGAGCCGCACCCCCGGGCTCACGATGACCAACGTAGCGCCGTCCAGGTCATGGGGGTCATGTCCTCCGGTATGGACGTCCGCACCGGCAGCCAGTAGTGTGGCGAGCGTCCCGTTCAGCCCCGTCGCTTCGCGTTCATCTGTCACCAACACCTCTGCGCCCAGGTTCAGCAAGACGCGCGCCGCCGAGGCGCCGGCAACGCCGGCGCCCACGACCACGGCGCGAACACCTCCGAACGAGAAGTCGCCGGTCATCCCAGGCCGCCGCGCGCGATGAAGTCGGCGTAGTAGAGCCCCAGCCCCATGCCGACGCAGAGTCCTGCCACGATCCAGAACCGAACGATGACGGTGAACTCGGGCCACCCCGCCAATTCGAAATGGTGATGGATCGGAGACATCCGGAATATCCGCCTGTGGAAGCCACGGAAGGAGATGACCTGGAGGATCACCGATGCCGTCTCGATCACGAAGAGCCCGCAGAGGATCACCAGGAGCAGCTCCGTGTTCGTGGTGATGGCGAGCGCCCCGAACAGTCCGCCGAGCGCCAGGGCGCCCGTGTCTCCCATGAAGATCCGCGCGGGCGCGGCGTTCCACCACAGGAAGCCCGTGGCCGCACCCATCATCGCCGCCGCCACCACGGCGGCGTCCAGCATCGCGCGTCCCTGGACCGAGTAGCACGCATGCAGGACCGGCGCGCCGCAGGCGTGCCGGAACTGCCAGAAGCCGATGAATACGTACGCCGCCAGCACCATGATGGACGAACCCGAGGCCAACCCATCCAGCCCGTCGGTGAGATTGACCGCATTGGACGAGGCAGTGAGGATCACGAACGCCCACACATAGAAGAGGAACCCGAGCCTGATCCCCGTGTCGCGGATGAACGAGATGTTCGTGGTGGTCCCCGTATGGCCCGCGACATGCACAACCATCACCGCGAACACCACCGACACCAGGGCGGTCCCCAGGAACTTCTGCGCCTTGGACAGCCCGAGCGACCGGCGATGGCGCACCTTGATGAAATCGTCCAGGAACCCGACCAGGCCGAACCCGATCGCCGCCAGGACCAGCGACACACCAGTGGTCGAGAACCCGCCGAAGGTGAACCTCGAGGCCACGTACCCGAACACGAGCCCCACCAGCATGACGGTCCCGCCCATCGTCGGCGTCCCCATCTTCTCGAAGTGGGTGTGCGGTCCATCCTCGCGGATCCGTTGGCCCCAGCCCCACAGGCGGAACGCGCGGATCGCGATGGGGGTCCCGAGGAGCGTGACCGAAAGCCCGACCCCTGCCGCCACCAAGATCGAGATCATCGGAGCGCCTCCGCGAGCTTCTCCAGGCCCGCAACGCGCGAGGCTTTGAACAACACGACATCGCCCGGGCGTGCGTGCGCGCGCACATCGGCCAGGACGTCGGCGCCCTCGTCGTAGCTTGCGACGTTCTCGGGTTCCACGCCCTCCCTGAGACCGGCCACCGCGATCGGGTACGCGGCCGGACCAACGGTGATGAGCCGGTCCACCCGTACCCGCGCGGCAAGGTCGCCGATCCGTTCGTGTTCGGCCATGGCAAGCGAACCCAACTCGGCCATGGGACCGAGGACCGCGATGAGCTTGGCGTCTCCGGCGATCCAGCGCGCGGCCTTGATGGCGGCCGCCACCGATTCGGGATTGGCGTTGTAGGCGTCGTTCACCACGCGGATGCCGTCGGGAGTGGTGAACGTCTCCATCCGCCAATGCGAGATTCGGGCATCGGCGAGCGCCTCCGCGGATGCGGCGAGCGGGACGCCCATCTCGATCCCGACCGCGATCGCCGCCAAGGCGTTCGTGACCATGTGTTCCCCGGGCACGGACAGGCGCACCTGGGCATCGTCCGCGCCCGCGGAAACCGTGAATCGCGCGCACCCGTCGCCGTCCAGGCTGACATCCACCGCGCGAACATCCGCGGATGCGGTGAGCCCGAAGGTGACGACCCTGCCCGCACATCGGTCGCGATAGCCGGACACCACCTTGTCGTCGGCCAGCAGGATCGCGACTCCTTCGGCGCCAAGGGCTTCCACGGGTTCGGCCGAGGCTTCGACGATGGCATCCCACGATCCGAAGATCTCGATGTGCGCCATACCGATGTTCGTCACGACAACGATCGTGGGGCGAGCGATCGCGCAGAGCTCGGACACATCCCCCTTGTGACGGGCGCCAAGCTCCGCCACCAGGACCTGGGTTTCAGGTGGCGCGGACAGGAGCGTCACGGGGAGCCCGACCTCGTTGTTGAACGAGCCGGAGCTGGCGTGGGTGCGCAGCGCTGTGGACAGGACCGCCGCCGTGAGGTCCTTCGTGGTGGTCTTGCCGTTCGCGCCGGTGATGGCGATCACGGTGGCGTCCATCCGCAGACGCTCGTCCGAGGCCAGCCGCGTCAGCGCCTCCCCCGTGGACCGGACGAACACCGCCGGCCCTTGGATGTTGGTGCCGTCCCTGCCCAGGACGCCTGCAGCTCCGCCGGCCAGGGCCTCCGCGACGAACGTGGCACCGTCCGTCCGCTCGCCCGGGAGCGCGACGAACAGAGCACCCGGTGTCACGTACCGGGAGTCCGTCGTCACCGAGGTGACCTCGACATCCTCACCGATGAGCATGCCGTCCACGGCCCGCGCCACATCGCTCATCCGCCGCGGCCTCATGACCGCTCCCTAAGGAGTTCCGCTAGTTCCGCGCGCGCGACGGCTCGATCGTCGAACGGCACCTGGGTTCCGTCGATCTCTTGATGGGGCTCATGTCCCTTCCCGGCGATCACGACCGCGTCACCCGGCTCGGCTCGGCGCAGGGCGAGCCTGATGGCCGCGCGGCGTTCCACCTCGGAGACGAAGTCTCCCCCGGCGGCGCCCTCCTCGATCTGCCTGATGATCGCCAGCGGATCCTCCGAACGGGGGTTGTCGCTCGTGATGACGGTGAGGTCTGCGCCGGCCGTGGCGGCCGCTCCCATCAACGGTCGCTTCGCCCGGTCGCGATCTCCACCGCAACCGAACACACAGATCAGCTTCCCGGGCACCAGCGGGCGCACCGCCCTCAACACGGTCTGGATGCTATCCGGCGTGTGCGCGTAATCCACTACCACCAGGAATCCCTGTCCTTCATCGATGGGCTCGACACGGCCGGGCACGCCTTCGAGCCCCGCGATACCGGCCGTGATGGCGTCGTCGGCGATCCCAAGCTGCCGCGCGGCGGCCACCACTCCGAGGCAGTTCGACACGTTGAACGCCCCTCGGAGCGCGGAGCGGACCGCGAGCCCATCCACCGCGAACGCGATCCCTTCCCCATCCACCCGGATGTCGGTGGCAACCAGGTCCGCGCCGGCCGCCGCGGTCCCTACGGTGATCACGGGGATGGTGGCAAGATCGCCGAGCTTCCGCCCATACGGATCGTCGATGTTCACGACCCCGACGGCCGCGTGCTCGGGCCGGAAGAGGCGCGCTTTCGCGTCGAAGTAGTGCTCCATATCCCGGTGGTAGTCCAGGTGGTCCCGCGAGAGATTCGTGAAGACCGCGACGTCCACCGCGAACCCGTCGACCCGGTGCTGCGCCAGGGCGTGCGAGGAGATCTCCATCGCCACCCCGCGAACGCCGGATGCTCGCATGCGCGCCAGCAGGCGTTGGAGATCGGGCGCCTCTGGGGTGGTCCGGGGAAGCGGGACGGGCACGCCGTCGATGCGGGCGCCGGTGGTACCGATCAGGCCGCTCGTCATCCCGGCGGCGCCGAAGACCGCCTCCATGAGATACGTCGATGTGGTCTTCCCGTTCGTCCCGGTGAACCCGGCAAGGGTGAGCGCGCGGGCTGGGCGCCCGAAGACCTCGGCGGCCATCGGACCCATGGCCGCGCGAACGGACGGCGCGACCAGCTGAGGAACATCAACGCCCTCAACGCGGCGCTCGACCACGAGGGCCAGGGCGCCGGACGCCACCGCAGCCCCGGCGAAGGCGTGGCCGTCGGCCTGCTCCCCCCGGACGCAGAAGAACATCGAGCCGGCGGCAACGTCGCGTGAATCGTAGGAGACATCCTGGACCCCGACCCGGGGGTCGCCGAACACAACGACGCCGGGCACCGCGGTCGCGAGGTCACCAACGGTGGGGAAGGAGGGAACCACGGATCCCGAGCTTACCGTCGGCCCGCCCCCCAGGCCCGGAAGGATCACGGGTTGAAGGCACTGGGCGGCAGCGGTACCTGCGCGGCCGGCGCGATCCCCAGACGATGGATCGCGTACCGCGCCACCTGCTGGAACAGCGGTGCCGCGGCGACCCCCCCGTAGACGGTCGTCGGCCTGTCGATGATCGCCGCAACGACCACGCGGGGGGCGGACGCTGGAAGGAACCCGATGAAGGAAGCCACGTAGGCGTTCAGGTAGTAGCCGCCTTGAGGATCGGGGATGAGCGCCGTTCCGGTCTTCCCCGCGACCTGATAGCCGGGGATCGCCGCGTTGACCCCTGTGCCGTCGGAGACGACCGAGGAGAGCATCTGCGTGAGCTCATCGGCGGTCGTCTTCGCGATGACGGGTCGCGTCGGCGAGGGTGGCGCAGGGTGGAAGACGCCGCCGGGGTCGTTCGTGCCGAGGATCAGGCGCGGCTGGACCAGGGTGCCTCCGTTGGCGACGGTGGCGTACACCGAGGCCATCTGCATCGGGGTGACGGATATCCCTTGTCCGTAGGAGATGGTGGAAAGGCTCGTGCCCGTCCAGTCCGGTGTCGCCGGGACTTGACCTGCGGCCTCACTCGGGAATCCAAGTCCCGTGGTGCGCCCGAACCCGAACCTGGCCAGGTAGGTCGCGAGTCCCGTGGCACCAACCTTGTCGGCCACCTCGCTGGCGCCGATGTTGCTGGACTGGGTGATGATGTCCCCCAGCGTCATCTGCTCGACCGGGTGCACGTGCGAATCGTGGATCGTGTAGGTCCCGATGGTCCGCGTCCACGGCACGCTGAAACGCTGGGACATCGAGACCCCGCCGATCTCCAGCCCCGCAGCGGCGGTGATGATCTTGTTCACCGAACCCGGCTCGAACATGTCCGTGAGCGCGCGGTTGCGGAAGAAGTTGGCGTTGGCCGTCGCGAAGGCGTTCGGATCGAACGTCGGGTAGTTCGCCATGGCGTAGATGTCGCCGGTCCGCGGATCCATGACGATGATCGTGCCGCCCTTCGCGTGATTGGCCTGCACGGCTTGCCGCAGGTACTCCTGCGCCTGGAACTGGATCTGGCGGTCGATCGTGGTGACGAGCGTGCTCCCGGCCACCGGGGGATCCACCACGTGCACACCTTCGGGGATGAGCTGACCACCCGGCGACAACTCAACCTGCTCCTGTCCGGGCCGGCCGGCGAGGAGGCCCTGGTACTGGGCCTCGAGGCCGGCCAACCCGAGACCGTCGATATTCACGAACCCGAGGGTCTGGGAGGCGAGGTTTCCCGCCGGGTACTCGCGGCTCGGCACCGGGGTAGTGAAGATCCCGGGAAGCGACAACGCCTCGACCTTGGCGGCGACGCCCGGATCGATCTGGCGACCCAGGTACGCGAACGACCCACCGTGCGTCAGGGCGGACATGAGGGTTCTGGGCCTGACCCCCAGCAGCGGAGCGATCGCGCCCGCCGTGGTCACTGGATCGACGACGTAGCGAGGATCGGCGTAGATATCGCGGGCTTGGACGGTCATCGCCAGCGGGGAGCCGTCACGGTCCACGATCATCCCCCGGGCTGCCGGCAGGGTGATGGTGTGGACGCGCTGCGCCAGCCCCTGCGCGGCATATGCCCGCTGATCGCGCAGCTGGAGAACCCCGAGGCGAACCGTGATCCCCCCGAACGCGAACACGAACACCATCAGCAGGATCACGAGCCGGACGCCGGGGGGCCTCCTCACGGATGCCCCACCCTCGCGTTCATCCCGGGAACCGTAAGTACGATCACGTCAGGCGGGGTCACCATGCCGCGGGCGATCGCCCATGTTTGGATGCGCCCGGGCGCGGACAGCGCCGCCAGGTGTTCCGTCAACCCGACCCTGTTCGCCTGCAGGACGCTGATGTTGTCTCGCAAGGTGCGCACCTGGAATGCCTGCTGGGCCAGCAGAACGTTCAACACCACCACCCCCGTCACCAACGCGGTGACCACAGCGGCGGAGAAGAAGAGGAATCCGGGATGGAACGCCGGCCTGCGCTGACGACGGGGTTCCGGACGCGCAGCCGGCGCCGTGGGGGCGCGGCCGGGGGCCGGGGCCGGGGCGCGGCGGGGGGCCGGGGCGGGAGCACTTCGTGCCGGAACGCTCATGCGGCCGCCGCCAACCGCTCTGCCACGCGGAACTTCGCGCTACGTGCCCGAGGGTTCCGGGCGATCTCCTCCGGGCTCGGCACCAACGGCTTCTTCGTCAGGACGACCAGGCGTTCGTCGGCACGGAACGTCCGCTTCACCAGGCCGTCTTCCAGGGAGTGGTAGCTGATCACGACGACGCGGCCGCCGGGAGCGAGGAGATCGACCGCCTGAGGCAGGGCGGCGGCGAGCTCCTCGAGCTCCCGGTTGACCGCGATACGGAGCGCCTGGAAGGTGCGACGCGCGGGGTGGGGGCCCCCCGGCCGCTTCCCGACGGCGCCCACGACGATCCCGGCCAGCTGGTCGGTGGTCTCGATACGGGCCTTATGACGATTGCGAACGATGGCGGAGGCGATCCTTCGGGACTTCGGCTCTTGCCCGAACCCGAAGATCAGATCGGCCAGCTCCTTCTCCGCGAGGTCGTTGACCAGATCGGCGGCGGTGGGGCCCTGGGGATCCATCCGCATGTCGAGCGGCGCGTCCTGGCGGTAGCCGAACCCGCGCTCGGCCGCATCGAGCTGCATCGAAGACACCCCGAGATCGAAGAGAACGCCATCGACCGGCCCCAGTGTGTCGGCCTCTTCGATCTCGGAGAAAAGGTGCTGCAAGCCGTTGAACCGGTCGCCGAACCCAGCGAGCCGCTCGGTCGCGAGCGCGATAGCCACAGGGTCGCGGTCGATCCCCACCACCGAGCGAACCCCCGCCGTCAGGAGCGCCTCCGCGTGTCCTCCTGCGCCCAGCGTCATGTCCACCACCACGCCCCGGCCTCCGAGGAACTCGGTCACCTCGTTCACCATGACGGGAAGATGGGGAGCCTCTTCCACTACGCCACATGTCCGGCCAGAAGACCCAGGCCGTAGGTCGCCAGCACGGTGAGCGCCATCATCGCGATGAGGGACAGACTCTGTCGAACTTCCTTACCAAGGTCGGGCTTCATCCTTGCCTCCCGGGCTCAAGGGTCCCGGCCTGATACGCACCGCTGTAGCTCTCTTCGTAGCGGTCGTAGGCTGCCCGGTCCCAGATCTCCATGCGATCCATCACGCCGAGGACGATCACGTCCTTCGTGATGCCGACCTCTTCGCGCAGCCGGCCGGGGATGGTGACCCGGCCCTGCGAATCCAGTTCGGCCTCGTGTGCCTTGCCGAAGAACATCCGTCCATAGGCCCGGCCCGCAGCGTCGGAAAGGAGCGGAGACCCGACCTCGGCGGCGCGGCGATCCCACTCGGCCCTGGGGAAGACATAGAGGCAGTTGTCTTGGCCGATGGTCAGCCAACAACCGTCGGCGAAGGCCTCACGGAACCTCGCCGGCAGCGACACCCTGCCCTTGGGGTCGAGTACGTAGCTGTGTGTGCCGAGCAAGCCTGCCACGCCTCCTCCCTTTTCCTCCACTACGGGCCACGTTTATGCCACTAACACTCCACCGCGTCAACCGGAATCACGCCCGAACTGCTGTTCGAGAGGGCGCGGGACACGGCGAAGAACGCTGTCGGCGATGGCGGTGAGGGATGCGACGAGCCCGAGCGCAGGAGGATCAGACGAGGAACGGTTCCCAACCGGGTTCAAGCCGCCCGAGCGTGAGGCGGAATCCGTCGGTGGGAGCGAAGGGCTGTCTGGCCAGGTGGAATCCCGCCTCGCCGGGGGTGCGGTCTTCCTTCTTCGCATTGCAGCGCCGGCACGCGGCCACCACGTTCTCCCATATGTGGAGTCCACCCCGGGAGCGGGGGATCACGTGGTCCAGGTTCTCTGCCGTGGTTCCG
The DNA here is from genome assembly GCA_038244455.1 of Actinomycetota bacterium. Classification (GTDB taxonomy): domain Bacteria; phylum Actinomycetota; class UBA4738; order UBA4738; family HRBIN12; genus JANXVR01. The sequence continues at coordinate 8,646 of JBBRTK010000018.1, read as the reverse complement.
CAGTATTGGCAGACCCACCCGTCACGCGCGAAGACCGCCCGCCGGGTGAGCGGCGCGTGCGCTCGATAGGGCACCCGCACGAACCGCCGCAACCGGACCACCGAGGGGGCTTCCATCACGATCCGCTCAGCGTGGAAGACCATCCCATTGGTCGCGACGACCTCGGCCTTCTCCTTGAGGATCAGGACGACCGCCCGCCGCGCGGGCACAACCGCAAGGGGGATGTCGGTGGCATTGAGCACGAGGGCCCTTCCCATCCAGGGAGTTTAGACAGGCTTCCCGCGGAAACGTTCGCCTCGGGTGGCGAGAACGAATCACATCGGTGTAATCTGTCCCATCGGCGGGCTGGCCCGGATGCCCGGAACCAAGCGAACAGGGGCCGCGCGGGGTGTCCTTCGGGCCGGTCCGCCGATCTCACGCGGGAACCTCCTCCCCCGGTTCCCGCGTCGCAGCCCCACATCCCTTCATCTCGGCCGCCTCGGGGAACAAGCCCCCGGTTCCCCGGGCCGTAAGATGATGACCCTGCCCTGGAGGTGATAGTGGAGGTTCGCGAACGTCCGCAGGACTGGCAAGGCTTCGCCGCGAGATTCAGCGAGATCGAGCACAACGTCGAACGAGTGGTTCGCGGGAAGAACGCGGAGATCCGACTGGCGTTGGTCGCGCTCGTTGCTGAGGGGCACCTGCTCATCGAGGACGTCCCGGGTGTTGGCAAGACGATGCTCGCGAAGGCTATCGCCCGATCCATCGACTGTTCATTCCGGCGCATCCAATTCACGCCGGACCTTTTGCCCACCGATGTCACCGGCGTCAACGTCTTCAACCAGGAGCAGCGGGACTTCGAGTTCAAGCCTGGAGCCATCTTCGCCAACATCGTGCTGGGCGACGAGATCAACCGAGCCTCCCCCAAGACGCAATCCGCCCTCCTGGAGTGCATGGAAGAGCGCCAGGTCACCGTCGACACCCAGACGCACCCACTTGGCACCCCGTTCATGGTGATCGCCACCCAGAACCCGATCGAACACGAAGGCACCTACCCTCTGCCCGAAGCGCAGCTCGATAGGTTCATGCTCCGGTTGGCGATCGGGTATCCGAGTGCCGAGGTCGAGGCGGACATCCTCTCGAGCCACACGGGCTCTGGAGCCCTGCTGGAGATCCACCCGGTTGCCGACGCACCCGGCATCGCCGCCATGATCGAACAGGCGCGGCTGGTTCACGTGGCACCCACCCTCCGTCGCTACATCGTCGACGTGGTCGAGGCCACCAGGCGCCATTCGGACATCTACCTGGGGGCGAGCCCGCGCGCGTCGATCATGATCTTGCGGGCTGCGCGGGCGCTGGCAGCTTCAGAACAACGCGACTACGTCATCCCCGACGATGTGAAGACACTGGCCCTCCCGGCACTGGCACACCGCGTGATCGTCACCGCCGATGCCATCATGAGCGGCCGGTCCTCCGACGTCGTGCTCCGCGAGATCATGGACGCCGTTGCGGTACCGGTGACGGAGAACCCCTGATGCCCACCGGTCGCGGGGTGGCCGTGTTCCTCGCGGGTCTAGGTCTGTGGGTCGCGGCACGCCTGGTGGGCTCGCCCGGGATGGAGGTCGTGGCCATCGGCGTTGCAGCGCTGCCGTTCGTGGCTGGTGGCATGGTGCGATGGTCCCCTCACCGGTTCGGCATCCGGCGTCGGCTGAGCGAGGTCCGCGTAGATCCGGGAACACGCGTCACCGTTGAGCTGGACGTGGAGAACCGAACCGGGGCACCCACCTCGTTCCTCCTGGTCGAGGATCACCTTCCGCCGTCGCTGGGGCGCCCCGCGCGGATGGTGGTGACGGGCATCGGCCCCCGAAAGACCCAAACGGTTCGCTACACCGTGCTGCCGCAGACTCGGGGGCGGTTCCGGCTGGGCCCGCTCACCGTCGATGCGACGGACGCGTTCGCGCTTACCCGGAAACGGCTGTCGTTCGACGATCGCGACGAGCTCATCGTGACGCCGAGGGTCGAAGACCTCCGGACGCCTCCCGAAGCCGGCACCGGCAGAGGCTTCGGCAACTCCCGCGCGATGCACCTGTTCCGATCGGGGCAGGAGTACTACACGATGCGCGAGTACCAGACCGGCGACGACCTGCGAAGGATCCACTGGCCCAGCGTCGCCCGGACCGGCGAGCTGATGATCCGACAGGACGAATCCTCCCGGCGGGCCAGCGGCATGGTGTTCCTGGACAACCGGAAGGACGTGCTGGGCAAGGAAGGCACGCCCGCGTTCGAGAAGGCCGTCTCGGCCGTCGCGTCCATCGGCGTGCTGTTGCTGAGGGAGGGGTTCAGCGTCAAGATCGCCGCGGCGAGCATCGCGCCCCACCTCGTAGCGGAAGACACGTTCCTCGACGAACTCTCGGCTATCTCCGACGTGCAGGTTCGTTCGATCGGTCCGTCCTTGGCGAACCTGCGGGCGGCAGCGGCCGCGGATGCATCGCTCGTCTACGTGGGCCCGCCGCCCGAGGGCGCGGAACTGGCCGGCGTGATGCGCGCGGGGCAGGGGTTCGGTCCGCGCCTGGCCGTATTGGTCTACCCGCACGAGCCGTCGGCGCTCCCGCCGAACCGGCAGGCCGAACAGGAGGGGCATGCCACGGCGGCCCGGCTCGCACTCCTGCGCGCAGGGTGGGACGCGATCGTCCTGCCCCCGTCCATGTCACTGAGGGATCGATGGCACACCCCCAACGAACGCCCGCTCGCGCGCACCGTCTGATCGGGGCCACCGCGGTTCTCGCGGTGGCCTTGGCAACGGCGCTGGGGTTCGCACGCGTGTTCGTCGGGCACGGACCCACGTGGAAGTTGTTGGCGGTCGGGCTGGCCTCGGCCGGTATCGCCATCGCGTTCGAACGACGGAGCCTGATCCTGTCGACCGTGATCAGCACGGCCGCGTGTGCCGTGGCCGTGGCCGTCGTGGTGTTCCCGCAGAGTGCGTGGTTCGGGCTCCCGACCGTCCACACGTTGCACCTGGCGGTGACGGCCGCCGGTCAGATCGGGCAGGAGGCGAAGATCCAGATCGCGCCGACCCTGCCACTGGCCCCGCTCATGCTGGCCGGTGTGGTTGCGGTGTGGGCCGCGGTCTTCTCCATGCACGCGCTGGCCGTCCGAACGGGAAGCCCCCTGTTGGCATTGCTGCCACCGATCGCGCTCCTGGCCTTCGCCGATACCGTGCTGGAGGAGACGGTGAAGCCGCAGTACGGCGTGTTCTTCCTGGCCGCCGCGCTCTGCCTGGTGTTCTCCGACGGACTGCGCCGGATGCAGGGGTGGGGGCCGGTGTGGGGGCTCCCAGCTTCCACCTCCCGGTCCCGCCGATGGTCGATGGGGAGCGGCGCCAGGCGGATGGGCTTTGCCTGCGTGACCGTCGCCGTGCTCGCACCGTTCGTCCTGCCAGGATTCGGCTCCAAGGCCGTCATCGACCTGTCGACCTCGACGGGCGCCGGCCTCAACCCGCTCGTCTCCATCCGTGCGCAGTTGAACCGCACCAACCCGGTCGAACTCTTCCGGGTCCAATCCCCCGTCGCCGCGTACTGGCGGACGGTGGCGTTGGATTCGTTCGATGGGACGACGTGGCGCCCGGAGCCGTCGCAGGACCCGGTGCAGATCCAGCCGCAGACGTCCATCGCGGCCCCTGGCCTGAGCCCCAGCGTGACCACGAGCCAGCGGTTCGAGCAGCACTTCACGGTGACGAGCGACCTCGGTTCCCCGTGGATCCCGGCCGCCTATCCGCCATCGACGGTCACCTCGGATACCACGCTGCGCTACGACGTGAGTAGTCTGTCGCTCTCGGCCGACGGGCCGCTGCGGATCGGCACGGCGTACACGGTCACGTCGTCCGTGGTCCAACCCACACCGGGCCAGTTGGACCAGGTCGTCTTCCCGCATCCGTCGCAGGATGTCCGGTACACGTCCCTGCCGAAAGACCTGCCGACCTCCATCGCCGCGATCGCCAGGGCTTGGACGCAGGGCCAACCCAACGACTACCGGAAGATCCTGGCCATCCAGGATCGGCTCCGTTCGTTCACCTACGACACCACCGTGGCCCCGCGCGACGACGCGCTCTCCATGAGCGACTTCCTCACCGTGACCAAACGCGGCTTCTGTCAGCAGTTCGCGAGCTCCATGGCCGTGATGCTTCGAACCTTGGGCATCCCCGCCCGCGTTGCCGTGGGGTTCACCCCGGGAACGTTCGCAACCGGGACCGACACCAGGGTGGTGACCACGAACGACTACCACGCGTGGGTCGAGGTGCTGTTCCCAACCTACGGTTGGCTCGCCTTCGAGCCAACCCCCGGCCGGAGCGATCCGCTGGCCGCCGGGTACTCGCAACCGGCTCCCGATTGCGTGGGATCGAAGTGCGGCTCCGGAGGCGGGCCCGGTCCGCGGCCCGGCAAAGGTGGCCTTCCGGATGGCGGACCCGGCGGACAGAAGGGCAGCAGGGGCGGGGCACTTCCCGGGACCGACCGGGGATCGTCGCCGCTCGGACGACGCCCGTGGGTGCCCCTCGCAGCGGGCGGGGCGGCGGTCATGCTGCTGGCGCTGCTCGGACTCCCGCTCTGGCGCGCGATCACCCGCCGGGTTCGGCGGCGGCGAGGCGGTCGTGGGGTCCGCGGACGCATCCTCGCGACGTACCTCGCGTTCACCGATCAGGCCGGGGCCCTCGGGTATCCCCGAGCCCCGGGGGAGACGATCCAGGAGTATCGGGTTCGCGTCGGTGTCCAGGTCGGGACCGCAGAATCCTCATTGGCGCGACTCTCGGGGCTCGCGGGGGCGGCTGCGTACGGCCCCATCGCGCCCGAACGCGACCTCGGCCACGAAGCCGACAGGGCCGCGCGGCAAGCGCTGGGCGCGCTGCGTGGAACCAGAACCATCCGCCAGCGCCTCTTCGGGGCGTACCGCCCTTCGAGGGCCTAGCCGCCGGTCGCGGTGTGGACCGCTGCTTCCCGGAGCGCCCGAACGAACTTCTCGCGGTCTTCCTGGAACTGCGCCACGTTGGTCTGGACCCCCGTCGCGATGTCGTCGATGGCCACGAAGAACGCCATCTGCCCATCTTTGAGCGCATCCATGACCTCACCGTCGCGCCGGCAGATCTTGAAGATGCTCTGGCCATCGGTCACGAGCTTGACCTCAGACAGATGCTTGTCCAGCCCGGCCTTCTTGTTCAGGAAGTCCCAGGACCTGCGCACCCGTTGCAGCGACATACCGCCGTCCAGCAGGGACCTCACGATCCGAAGGGCAACCAGGTCGCGGAACGAGTAGAGCCGGGGGATCCCGGGGCGTCCCCCCGTTCCTTGCACCGAGGGTTCTACGAGTCCGATCTCGTCCCAGTAACGGAGCTGTCTCGAGGTGCAGCCGGTGAACTTGCTGGCCTGATGCGCGGTGAACCCCTCCATGGGACGCGTGCCCTTTCGATAGAAACAACTGCCTGCGTTGCCGCGTAGTTCATCTGAGCAGTGGTGCTCGGAACGCGCGATGACCACGCACCCAGGGAAGGACGCTCTTTGTACCGCAGCGCATGAACATGTGGCAAGCGCAGAGCGTACATGGGGTGAAGAATCACCCGAACGGGCTATGCCATCGGTCGGGTGTCAGTCGTCGAGCGGAGTGTCGCGCGGCGCGCGCAACCGGGCGACGATCTTGCTGATGATACCGACCACCGACGCGCCGCCGCCTCGTTGCAGATCCCGGAGCTGGTCGCGTCCCAACTGGCCGACGTAGCGATAGATGGCAGCCCCGGCCAGCACCATGATCACGAAGCCAACGCCCGCAAGCGGAACCCACACCTGGAACAACAGCAGCAGGATGAACCCGATGACGAACGCTGCGCCCGCCCTGCGGATCCGCCGCGCCAGATGCGAGTAGAGGTCCGAGCGTCCGACCTGTTCGACCAGCTTGGGATCGTCTTCCGCAAGCCGCCGCTCGATCTCTTCCAGGATCTTCTGTTCGTGCTCGCTGAGCGGCATGTGGCACCTTTCCCGCGCGCCCTCTCCGATAGTGGGGACCGATCGGCCCCTGGATTATAGGGTCGCCCGTCGCAGAAGGTGGGGCCCACGTCGGAGTCGCGCGCAACGGAGGCTATTCAACGCCGGCGGTCGCGATCCAGAAGCGAGGCCGGCATCGCGGCTCCGCGGCCGAACCGGCCCTCGATGCGGTCGACCGTTCGTTCGATGTCGCCCCAGCGTTCGCTTCGGAGCATCGCGAGCTGTTCGGCGCCGGCCGGGATCAGGCCGGTGGCGGCCACGCCCAGGAGGCGGATCCTCCGGCGCTGCCCGGGGAGCGCACGGAACAGCTCGGAGACATGGTGGTAGAGGTCGGCGCCCGTGTCGGTGGGGTCGGGGAGCGTTCGTGAGCGTGAGAGCGTCGTGAAGCTCGCCAGTCTGGCTTTGAGGGTCACCGTGCGAGCATGGTAGCCGTCGGCCCGCAGGCGGCTCGCCACACGCCCGGTGAGGCCCAGTAGCTCTCGGAGGATGTCGGTCTCGTCGTCGAGATCGCGATCGAACGTTTCCTCGTGGCTCACGGACTTCGGCGCCTCGTACGGAACCACCAACCGGTCGTCGATCCCGTGGGCCAGGTTCGAGAGGTGCCGGGCGGTCTGGTCACCCAGCAGTCGGGTCAAGATGGCCTCCGGCGTGCCGCGCAGGTCGCCGATGGTGCGGATGGCCATACGGCCCAACAGGTCTCCGGTCTTCTCCCCCACCCCCCAGAGCCTTCCCACCGGCAGGGGTTCCAGGAACTCCCGCACGCCCTCGGCGGGAACCACGAGCATCCCGTTCGGCTTGCACAGGTCCGAGGCGAGCTTGGCGATGAACTTCGAGGAGGCGACCCCAACCGAACACGTCACCCCGACCTCCGCCTCCACCTCCGCGCGGATCTTCCTCGCGATCTCCGCCGGCGAACCGAAGAGAGAGGTGGCCCCGCTTACGTCCAGGAAGGCTTCGTCCATCGAGATGGGTTCCACCAACGGGGTGTGGGCGATGAGCACCTCCCGGAATCGGTTCGAATGGGTCCGGTAGGCCTCGAAGTCGGCCGGAAGGAAGATGGCGTCGGGACATAGGCGTTTCGCGCGAACCCCCGGCATCGCTGAGTGGATGCCGAACGCGCGAGCCTCATACGACGCGGAGGCAACCACGCCGCGCGGTCCGCCGCCCCCGACCACGACGGGCTTTCCTTTCAGGGTCGGGTCCTTCAACACCTCGACGCCGGCGTAGAACGCGTCCAGGTCGACGTGGAGCATCGGTTCGGCCGGACGCGCGGTCATCCTGCGGAGCCTCCACTCGAATGCCAGAGCCTGCGCGCGGGTGCGCTCGGCTCGGCGCGCCTGCCCATCGCTTCCCGCAGCTCCCCCCGCTCGCGCGCCCGGTGCAACGCGGTGAGATCCCAGACCTCCTCGGCGATGATACTCACCCCGTTCACCCCGGTTCGCCGCAGCTCCCCCCACACCGCCAGCGCATACGAATGGAACACCGTCCGCGCCACCTTGGGCTGCACCGACTCGAATACGGTGACCTCCACCGGCCCCGTCGCATCATCCAGCGTGAGGAAGATGATCCGCTGCCCACTCCGGATGGCGGGGGTCTGCGACGCAACCTTCACCCCCGCCACCATCACCTTCGTCCCCCCACGTTGCTTCGCAAGATCCTTCGTCCGAGTCACCCCCAGATCCGCCAACGTCCCCTCGAAGAAACTCACGATGTGCCTGGTCGCATCGAGCCCCAACACCTCAAGCTCGGCCCTCACCACCTCAGCATCCGTGTAGTCCTTGAACACATGCGTCGGCGGCAGCGTCCCGATCTCGGTTCCAAGCGTGAGCTGCTCCCCTTCGCGTTCCGTAGCAGTGGTGATGGCCTCAAACAGATGCGCCCGTCGATTCTTCGCATCCGGCATGCTGTCGAACGCCCCGGCGTGCGCAAGCGCCTCCACGACAGGCTTCGCCACAACGGTGCGCCGCAAGAAATCACCGACGGATGTGAACGGTCGTTCAGCCCGCCCTTGCAAGATCGACCGGATCTCCGAATCCGAGATCCCGCGCACCTCCTGTAACGCCAACCTGATCCCATACGTGGGGGCGCTGGTGGAATCCGATGAAGGAGGGAGGGTCGCTCCCGAGCGTCGACGAGGCGACCCGAAGGGTCGTCCGAGCAGCGCGGGAGCGGGCCCGACCGACCCCTCGGTTCCCACCGCCTCCACCACGTAGTCGGGCTCGCTGGCGTTCACGTCTAGCGGAAGGATGGGGATGCCGTGTTGTCTCGCGTCCTCCAGGATCAGCCGGCGGGGGTACATGCCCGGGTCATGTGTGAGGAGTCCGGAGATGAAGTGTGCCGGGTAGTGCGTCTTGAGCCATGACGAGCGGTAGGTGGGGACGGCGAACGCTGCTGCGTGAGCCTTGCAGAAGCCGAAGCTTGCGAACTGCGCTACGGCATCCCAGGTCTGTTTCGCGACCGCTCGGTCGATACCCCGGTCCTCCGCCCGCGCCAGTACATCGCGCTCGAACCCTGGGAGGAGATCGTCACGATCTAGGTGGCGGCGGATGTGATCGGCGTAGGTGAGGTCGTAGCCGGTCATGGCGGCGATGGTTCGCATGACCTGTTCGTGGTAGACGATGACGCCGTAGGTTTCCTGGAG
>JBBRTK010000017.1:0-26583 GCA_038244455.1 Actinomycetota bacterium | reverse complement strand
TGGTCCCCTCGTCGAACGTGATGATGACCACGGCGCCGGCCGCCAGCAGCCCCGGCACGTGGTTCGCGAGCCACGTATCCCCGGTCGAGATCGAACATGAGTGCATGTCGTTGCAGATGTTCGGCGTGATGAACGTGAACGGGTGGAGCGGGGGGAGCGCCGGGGGATAGGGTCGGTCCCACAGTCGACACTTCCCACTCGACACCAGATGGGAGAAGTACACAGGCGGGTTGTGGCGCACGACGTAGCTACCTGCGTCTGATGCACGGCAGTTCGATGGCATCGACTCTTGCCACGCGCGCCAGCCGATGCCGGCTCGATCCAGCTGCGCGAACAGGTTGTTGGCTCGGAAGCTGCCCGGTGGACACGAATCCGTTGCGCATCCCAGGCGTGAGCCGGCGGTCATCGCGAGGTAGTTGGGAAGCGATGGGTGGCTGATCGCCCAGTAGTTCGTGAACAACTCACCGGCAGGGATGAAGGTCTGATTCAGGTAGGGCGCCTGTGGCGACCCCACGATCTGCCCGTAGGCGTGGTTCTCCATGACGATGAAGACCACCGGCGGCGCCGGGGAGGCGGCCGGCGCGGGTGCTGTCGTCAGGACGGTGCCGATCGAAACCAAGACCACCCAGAGAACCGCGCTCCTTCTCATCTGCAGGAACCTCCTATCCCTGTGCGGCGTTCACGAAATGCCGCTTGATCTCCGACGCGTATGCGAGGCCGAGTCGCGGTCCCGCTTCCCGGACCCAGTCCGTGAAACGGATGGAGCCCGTCGCCGGGCCATCCGTCCACGCGAGTTCGTCCATCAAGCCTCCCAGCTCGTGGTCGGTGATGATCACGTCTCGGACGAATACGCTGATACCACGTGCCGCGAGCTGCGCGCCGGCCGCCGGCATGTGCACGATCCTCGAGCGGCTCCCGACGGCGGACCGGATCGCTCGCACCATCTCCTCGAAGGTCATCGACTCCGGGCCTACGGCATCCATCGTTGCGTTCTCGCTCGCGCGCGCGGCGCCGACGCAGACGTCCGCCACGTCATCCGCGTGGACGGGGCGGACCCGGTAGCGACCGTCGCCGGGAAGGGCGAACACCGGGAAGCGCCGCAGCAGCCACGCGATGTTGTTCATGAGGATGTCGCCAGATCCGAAGATGATCGTTGGGCGGACCACAGCGTAGGACATCCCGCTCTCCGCGAGGGCTTGTTCGACCAGCGCCTTGCCACGGAAGTATGGGAACCGCGAGTCCGATGAAGGGTTGGTCACGCTCACATGGACGATCCGGCTGACGCCCGCGTCCCGGGCCGCGGCGAACAGGCGCCTCGAGTTCTCGATCGCCCGGTTGAAACTCACCGAACCGCGGTCGAACCGAACCCAGTACGTGTTGTAGAGCGTCCTCGCGCCCTCCAGGCTCCTCGCGAGTGCGGCTGGTTCGTCGAAGGCGTAGGGAACGACCTCGATCTGGTCCCTGGTGGCGCTTGCTCTGTTGGGGTGCCCGGTGAGGGTGCGGACTCGGCGTCCGTCCGCCAGGACCCGCCGCGCGATCGCCCCACCGGTGTAGCTGAATGCGCCGGTCACCACATCGAGGTCCGTGTCAGTGCTCATCGACATGACGGTAGCGGAACGTGAGAAGACCGTGGCTAGCCGGCGCCCTTCATCGCGACCGCTTCGATCACGTCTGCGCCGCGGATGCGGCCTGGGTCGGCCTGGATGGCAGCAGCGTTCGAACGCATCCGTTCACGCAGGGCGCCGTCTGTCAGAAGCCGGTTCACCGCGCCGATCAGTTCGTCGTCGGTCCAGGCGTAGGTGTCGAGTCGTTCGCCGAACCCGGTCTCTCGCAGGCGTTGTGCGTTGTCGTACTGGTCCCAGAACAGCGGGAGCGCGATCATCGGCAGTCCGAAGTGGAATCCTTCGCAGACGGTGTTGTTGCCGCCGTGGGTGATCAGCAGATCGCACTGTGGAAGGATCGAGGGCTGCGGCAGGAAATGGTCGCCGTACATGTTCGGGCCCAGGTCCATCTGATCCTTCAACGGGCCCATCGAGACGATCACTCGGTGATCCGTCTTCGCCATGGCGTCGATGAGTCGCTGCATGAGGGCAACGTCCATGCACCCGAGCGAGCCCAAGGATAGGTAGACGACCTTCCCGCTGCCCGGAAGATGCTCTTGGACGTCGAAGGCGGCGTCCGTGGTCCGAACCGTCGAGTTGAGGCGCGTCCACGTGGCGTCGAGCGGCGCCGACCGCGCGTAGTCGGCGACCTCCGGGAACAGGTAGAGGTTCGCCCATGGGGAGTTGGTGTTGAACTCGTCCAGCGGACAGGGAGCGACACCGACCGAGCGGCGGAAGTCGTTGTGTTCGGCCAATAGGTCTATGTGTTGCCGGTGGTACTCGTCGCGGAAGGCTTGCCACTGACTGCGGTCTTCGACGGGAAGCCCCGAGAGGACCGGCGGCAGGTCCGGGTCGCGCATCTCCAACGGGTTGGCCGACACGAACCGGACCCACGGCCCACCCGTTAGCTCGATCGCGGGATAGCCGGTGACGTTGTCGGTGCACACCACGTCGGGGCGGATGTCGTCCCAGATCTCCATGATCCGGCCGTGCGAGTATTGCTCGCCGGCCACCAGCGCCTCCCAGATGGGCTTGGTCACCGTCTCGATCTGCTCGATCGTGGGCTTCGCGAACTCCGGCGCCGTCACCCGGATGAACTCGGCCCACGGGTCCGCCGTCGGATCCGCGTCGGGGTCGGGCGGGGCCATCCGCATCATCCGTTCCTCGAACCCGTGCTTGGTCAGCTCCCCTTCGAACGATTCGTCGATCACGAACACGATCCGGTGCTCGCGCTCGGCCAGGACGTTCGCGATGGCGACGCAGTTGTTCGTAGGCCCCCAGGCTCCCGGCTCGGGGAAGAACGCGATGGTCTTACGCTCGGTCACGGCGGCTCCTCTCGGCGACTACTGCGCGGGGATGATACGGCGGCCGTGCACGAAGTGGTTGCGATACCAGCCGGTGCCAACCCACATGATGGTGACGCCCGAGACCCCCGCCGAGGAGTCGAGCGCCCACCCGTTCCCGATGTAGGTGTCGACGTGACCGATCCCGCTGCCCTCGTGGTAGAACGCCAGGTCGCCCGGCTGCAGCCGGGCCCACGGGATGCGCCCGACGGTCGCCATGTCGAACGACCACCGCTGCGGCAACGCCCAGCCGGCGTAGGGCCGAGGGGGCGCGACGCGCCACCCGATCCCCGGGGCGTTCGTGCGGAGGATCCACCAAGAGAAGCCCGAACAGTCGAACCCGGGGACGGGCTGGGCCCCCAGGGCCCGTGGTTCCGGCGAGGACTTCCCCCATTCGCCTCCCCAGATGTAGGGGTAGCCGACGTACTGGATGCCGAACTGCACCACCTTCGTCATCGCGGGCGAAAGCGGAGGAAGCTCGATGGTGTCGTACTCGGCGGCCAGGCGCGCAGCGGAATGGGGTGGCTCGGTCGCGGCGCGCCAGAGCGAGTACGCCACCTGCGCGCGGTTGAGGGGCGTCGTGGGGCCGACGTCCTTACTCTCGTCGCTCCAGGAGTTGTAGCGCAGACCCAGGCGCATCCCGAGCAGCGTGGTTCCGAAGTTGGCGGGGGTGGTGAACACGTGGCCGTCGCTGGTATGGAGGTTGTCCAGCGCCGTCGCGGACGTCTGCAGCCCGAGTGCAAGGACCAGCGCCCGATGGACCACTATGGGTGTGACGCGATCCGTCGGACCGAACGCGTTCCCCGAGGTGGTGATCCAGCCCTGCTGGACGGCGACGTTCGCGAACCGATAGGCGGGTGAACTGGCGTCGACATCGCTGAAGGTGATCGACGGATCGATCGCCACATCAGGCGCGAACGCCAGAACGACCGCCCGAGCGAACCGGATCTTGTTCTCTATGGCGGCGGGGTGGAAGTCGTAGGATCCATCCGGGTTGGCCGGGTAGTTGGCCATGTAGTCGTGCGCGCCCGCCACGTAGTGAACCGCGGTTCGCGCCCAGCCGAAACCAGCCAGGTCGTTGAACGTGACGGTGGAGGCGGCCATGAGCCCGTGGTCCGCCGCCGTGATCTGTGGTGCGGGCGGCCGGTAGCCGCCGTGGTGGCTCGTCGAGGCGGACGCCGCCCCGCTGAGGGTGGTCAGCAGGAAAGCGGTGGTCAGCGCCGCGACGCGGCTTCGGGTCCGGCGCTTGTGGATGTGGGCGCAAGTCACAACATCAACGGTAACGCATGGAGCCCGCGTGGCCCGTTGCGCCGGCGGACGTCGGACGAAGTCGATGTCGCCCGACATGGGTAGGCTGCGGGCCATGCCCGACGAGCACCTTCACACCAAGGCTGAAGCCCTGAAGATCCTCCGCGACGCCGACAGGTCTGTGCGCGCGCTAGTGGAACGGTTGCCGCAGCGGGCGTTCACCAAGGCCGGGATCGGCGGCGGGGAATGGTCGCCCAAGGAGCTCGTCGCGCACATGGCGTTCTGGGAGAGCAACGCCCTGGAGGCTATCGAGGCATGGGAACATGGCGACTCCGCGCCGGTCGACATCACCCTCCGCGCCCAGAGCCTCACGGTCGTGAACCGGGATGGGTTGATCAGGATGTCGAAGGGGTCCTCAACGCAGGTCAAGGAGCGGGCCGCCGACGTTCACGACCGGCTCCTGGGCCGGATACGGCCCATGCCCACCCGCCGTTGGAACACCCCGCCCACGCCGCGCGGCAGTCGCCCCCTGGGCCTTCGGATCGGTTCGATCCTCGGCGGCCCCGGCGGGCCCTTCACGCACGTGAACGCACATCTGGGCGATCTGCAGGCGTTCGTCGATCTGCACGGGTAGTGTTCGGGCGACAGAAGGAGTTCCCATGACGCAGCTGCGACAGACCGCCAAAGATCTTGTGGCCCCCGGCAAAGGCATCCTCGCCGCGGACGAATCCACCGGCACCATCAAGAAGCGCTTCGACTCCATCCAGGTGGAGTCCACGGAAGAGACGCGCCGTCAGTACCGGGAGCTGCTGTTCACGACGCCTGGGCTCGCCGAGTACATCAGCGGCGTGATCCTGTTCGACGAGACCATCCGTCAATCGGCGGCCGACGGCTCTGCCTTCGTGCGGATCCTTGAAGAGGCGGAGATCATCCCAGGGATCAAGGTGGACACGGGCGCCAAGCCGCTGGCCGGGTTCGCCGGCGAGACCGTGACCGAGGGGCTCGACGGCCTCCGCGAACGACTCCGCGAGTACGCAGACCTGGGCGCCCGCTTCGCGAAATGGCGTGCCACCATCATGATCGGCGACGGCCTGCCGACCTCGGGTGCGATGCGGGCGAACGCGCATGCGATGGCCCGCTACGCCGCCCTGTGCCAGGAGGCCGGGATCGTCCCGATCGTGGAACCGGAGATCCTCATGGACGGTTCCCACGATCTCGCCGCGTGCGAGGCCGCCACGGCCGCAACCCTCCAGGTGCTGTTCCTCGAACTCGCCACGGCCCGCGTGGAAATGGCCGGTTCGCTCCTCAAGGTCAACATGGTCGTCCCCGGGTCGGCAACCCCGGTCCAAGCAACCGACGACGAGATCGCGGAGGCAACGATCCGATGCTTGGTCGCCACGGTTCCCGATGACGTCCCCGGCGTGGTGTTCCTGTCCGGCGGCATGAGCGACGAACTTGCCACCAGCCGCCTCAATCGGATGAACCAGCGCGGCGGATTCCCCTGGCAGCTCTCGTTCAGCTACGGGCGCGCCCTTCAGGCGCCGTCGCTGCAGGCCTGGCGGGGCGATCCCGCGAAGGTTCCCGCGGCGCAGGCTGCGCTCGCGCACCGCGCCAAGATGAACAGCCTCGCTCGATCCGGCGCCTACGACGCAGCGATGGAACCCGCGTGACCTGTCTTCGAGCGTTCGTCCACTAGGCTCTGCGCCATGGACCTCTTGGTGATCGGCGGTACGCAGTTCGTCGGCAGGGCGCTGGTAGAGGAAGCAGTGGCGCTCGGGCACGACGTGACGGTCTTCCACAGGGGTAAGAGCGAACCCGACGACCTCCCGGTCGTGCACCATCTCCACGGTGACCGCGACGGGGACCTCTCGGTCCTGTCCGGCCGAACCTGGGACCAGGTCGTCGACGTGTGCGCGTACGTGCCGGGGCAGGTCCGCGCGCTGGCGGCGGCGCTCGAACCTCCGGGCCACTACACGCTCATCTCCTCGCTCTCGGTGCACGACGAGGACCTGCCCGCGGGCGGCAACGAGGACTCGCCGCTCCTGTCCGTCCCGGCTCCCGACGTCACCGAGGTCACCGAGGAGACATACGGCCCGTTGAAGGTCGCGTGCGAACTCGCTGCGCGCGAGGTGTTCCCGGGATGCTGCATCATCCGGCCGGGCTACGTGGTCGGACCTCACGATTCCAGCGATCGATTCACCTACTGGATCCGCCGGGCGGCCGCGGGGGGGACCATGCTCGCCCCGGGCATCCCTGAGGAGCCGATGCAGTTCATCGACGCGCGCGACCTGGCCGCGTTCACGCTGGCCCGCGCTGCGGTTCGTGACGCCGGCACCTACGGAGTGGTGCGCCCGGAGGGTGAGTCGACCACCGGCACCGTCCTGGATGCTGCCATCGCGGCGTCCGGATCGGAGACCCAGACCGTGTGGGTCGACGCGGACTTCCTGGTGGACGCGCTCGGCGAGGATCGGTGGACCGCGCTGCCGATGTGGCATCCGCAGTTCGTCGGATCGCACCGATACGACCCTTCCCGGGCGGTCGCGGCTGGACTCCAGTGCCGCTCCCTCACCGCGACCGTCGGTGACACCTATGCGTGGGACCGGGACCGGGGAGGCGTCCCGCTCGGAGCCGGACTCACCGCTGAACGTGAACGAGCCCTGTTGGCGCAGTGGGCCGAAGCGAGGACGTGACCCCGTGGATGTTGCCATCTCGGGATCCTCCGGCCTGATCGGCACCGCGCTCATCTCCGAACTCGAGCGCGGGGGACACAACGCGATCCGGTTGGTCAGACCGGGCGGTTCGGCCGGCTCGAGCGACATCCGCTGGGATCCAGCGGCCGGGACCATCGACGCGGCGGGCTTAGAGGGCATCGGCGCCGTCGTTCACCTGGCCGGGGTTCCCATCGGCGATCACCGGTGGAGCGCCTCCTACAAGGAGGCGATCATCACCTCCCGTGTGGCGGGCGGCGGCCTCCTGGCCCGAACCCTGGCCGGGCTTCAGCGGCCGCCTTCGGTGCTCGCGAGCGCCTCCGCCGTGGGCTACTACGGCAGCCGCGGCGACGAGGTCATCACCGAGGCGTCCGGACCCGGCGCCGGGTTCCCCACGCAGGTGTGCCTGGCGTGGGAAGGTGCCGCCGCTCCCGCGGAGGAAGCCGGGATCCGCGTGGTGATCCTGCGCTCGGCCAACGTGCTGTCAAAGCTCGGCGGCGTCCTGCCGTACATGCTCATCCCGTTCCGCCTGGGACTTGGCGCGAAGTTCGGCACTGGGTCGCAGTGGTTTCCCTGGATCTCACTGGAAGACGAGGTGGGCGGCATCATCCACTCGCTCACGCATCCGCAGATCATCGGGCCGGTCAACGTCTGCGCACCCGGGCTGGTTCGCAACGCCGAACTGACCAAGACGCTTGGTCGCGCGCTTCACCGCCCTACACCCTGGCGCGCCCCGGCGTTCGCGCTCGCCGTGATCGCCGGGAAGGAGCGGGCCGACCAGGTACTCCTGGGCGGGGCGCGGGTCGAACCCACGGTGCTGACCTCGACCGGCTACACCTTCCGCGATCCGGAGCTGGAGCCGGCGCTGCGGCGGATCGTCGCCGCGAGCTGACCTTCACCGGCGTTAGGGGCGGTCACCGATCCTCTTCGCGGCGCGGCGGTAGACGACGAACGCGATCGCGATGAGGATCGTGGATGTCGCGAGCATGAGCGTGCCGATCGCGTTCGCCGCAGGGGTCGCGCCCACGCGCGCGGACACGTAGATGTACATCGCGACCGTCTGATCGGTCGAGCCGGTGGCCAGCTGATTCACGATGACGAAGTCGTCCAGCGAGAACGCGAAGATGATGGCGGCGCTGGCGAAGATCGACGGCCCGAGCAACGGAAGGGTGATCCGCCAGAGGGTCCTTGTCGGCGAAGCGCCGAGGTCAAGGCTCGCTTCCTCGTATGCATCGCCCAACGAGAGGAGCCGCGCGCGGACGATGACCACCGGGTAGGCCAGTGCCAGCACCACCAGCCCCGACAGCTGCGCGACCGTCCCCGTTCCGACGGCCTTGAACGTGTGCGTGTAGAGGAGGTAGAGCGATACCGCCAGGATGAGCTCGGGCGTTACGAACGAGAACATCATCAGGAAGTTGGCTGTGCCGGGCGTTCTGCCACGCCACCGATGCAGGGACAGCGCGAACGCCACACCGATGGGGACGGAGATGATCGCCGTGAGGGAGGCGAGCTTGAGACTCTGCACGACCGCGTGTTGCAGTTCAGGGGAGTGCAGAACCGACCCGAGAGGATCGCCCGTGTACCAGCGGAGGGAGAAGCCCTGCCAGATGGTGGTCGAGCGCCCCTTGTTGAACGAGAAGATGACCGCGTCGATCAAAGGGATCATGGTCCACACGATGTACGCGATGCCGATGACCCAGAGGAACCGCGTCTCGGCCCACGGGTTGGAGAGCCACTCCCATACGCTTTGACGGCGAACGGGGGCCGCTCCGATGCCCGCCCGCGCGCTCATCCGAGTCCCTCGGTCGCCGCGCGATTGGTGCTCCGCAGGTAGTAGAGGATCGGAACGAGCAGCATCACCAGCATGACGAGGATGAGCGCGGCACCTCGAGCGACGAAGAGGTTGAATGACAGCGAGTCCACCACCGCGTTGCCGAGCATGCGCGTGCTGGAGTCGTCCGCAAGGAGCGTCTGCGTGAAGTAGTCCCCGAACATCGGAAGCCCGCAGATGACGAATCCCGCTAGGATCGCCTGGCGGGATTGCGGAAGGGTCACTCGGAAGAACGTCCGGGCCGGACCAGCTCCCAGGTCGCGGCCGGCTTCGAGCATCGAGGGGTGGATCCGATCAAGCGTCGAGAACAGCGGCAGGATCATGTAAGGGACGTAGCCGTAGATCAATCCGATGACGAGCGTCACCGGGTGGCCGGCTAGCCAGCTGAAGGGTTTGCCGAAGATGCCGGTGTTCACCAGGAGCTTGTTCACCCAGCCGTTGTCTTGGAGGAGCGAGATCCACGCGAGCATCCGCAGCATGTACGAGACCCAGAACGGCGCGAAGAACAGGACCAGGAAGATCCCCTTGAACCGTCCAGCTCGCCGGGCCAGGAAATAGGCGAACGGATAGCCGATCACCAGGCACCCTAGCGTCGCCAGCCCGACGAACTCGAACGTGTGCACGAACGCCGCCTGATACAGGCCATCCCCGTGGGTGATGTTCGAGAAGGTGAAGTTCAGGACGTTCGTTCGCCAGGTGAAGGGGTTCCAGAACGGGACGGGCTCCTGCTGGATCGCACCCACCCCGCCGAACGTGATCGCGAGCACCACGTAGAACGGGAACACGAAGAACACCAGCAGGTAGATGATCCCCGGCGCCGCGAACGAGGGCCAGAACCAGCGTGGGGACCAGGCTCCGCGGTCCGAGGCGGCGGCCCGTTTGGGCCGCCGCACCTTCGGGGTCAGGATCGTCGCGCCGCTAGACACCCGCCTGCAGTTCTTGGAACGCCTGCTGCCAGAGCGCGTCGGCCGCGGTCGGCAGCTCCAGCTCTCGGGAACCCTTCGTGAAGTCGTCCTCGGTCACGATGACCGTCTTGAGGTGGTCGGGGACGATCCCGCTGCTCACCATCGTGTCCTGCGTCATCGCCAGGTTCGGCATCTGGAAGCCGGTCATGTTCGTGAAGTTGGCCAGCGTGTTCTTCTGGTCGAGCATGAAGTTGGCGAACAGGTGGGCCAGGACCGGGTTCTTCCCTCCGCTGAGCAGGAGGATGAGGTCGTTGTCGACGTTGGCCGGGTGGCCATCGGAGCCGGGCCAGTAGTACGACAGGACGTCTGCCTTGCTCTTGTCCGAGAGGAACACCACGGCATCGCTCACGTTCCCCGACCACGATTGGTGCAGGTAGGCGTCGCCCGCGGGCACGTCGGTGTAGTCGACGTGGTCGTACTTCACTCCTCCGGCTGCCGTGGCGACGGCGGCGATCTCATCCTTGGCCTTCGTGATCGTGGCCGCGTCGGTCACGTTCACATCGGTAAGCCCATCGTGGAACATGGCAAGGGCGAGGACGTCCTGCGCGTCGCCCAGCAGGTGCGTCTTGCCCTTTGGCGGGTTGGTCCAGAACACGTCGTAGGGGTTCGACATGGAAGCGGGATCGATGTTCAGCATGTCGTTCCGCCAGAAGATCCCCGTCGACCAGACCGAGTAGGGGAGGGAGAACTGCGCCCCCTTGTCGTAGAAGGGGTCTTGGAACTGCTGCCACACGTTCGCGGCGAAGTTCGGGATGTAGTCGAGGTTGAGCGGGCGGATGTGCCCCGCCGCGATCTGGCGCCCGAGCCCCCATACGTTCATGCCGAGCATGACATCGAACTCTCCCTGGCCGGAGTTCAGCTTCTCCAGACCCTTGTCCATGTCGCTGAAGACGGTCTTCTGGATCTTGCAGTTGTACTGCTGTTCGAACGCGGCGAGCAGGCCAGGGTCGACGTAGTAGGGCCACGCCATGACCTGAAGGGTGGCTCCCGTCTCCGGCTGAAGGTTGCTGGCGATCACCGGGTTGTCGGAGGTCACCTTCCACGTGACGGGGGAGTCGGGCCTGGCCAGGGGATAGGCGGCCCCCGTTACCCCACCGGTTCCGAACTGGCTCGGGTTGGTGCTGGGTCCGCCGGAGTCCGTTGCCACGCCTGTCTGCGCGCCCTTGCCGCAGGCGGCCAGGATGGCCGAGATGGAGGGGAGTGCGATCCCTGCGGCCGCCGCCCTTCGGATGAAGTCTCTCCTGGACAGGTGCGGGCGCTGGTTCGGGTGATCCATGTGTGCGTTCCCCTCTCGATCGTCGGACTGTTGTTCGTCTACCTACACCTACGAGGGCCGGCGCGCAAACGCTCCGCTGACCCGACGACTGGGAAGACTAGCGATGTTGCCGTGCGGCCAGGATCGGGAGCAACCCCGAGATCGTGACCACGGCTCCTCCCACCAACACCAGATAGAGCCCGATACCGACGCCCCCGCTGACCCCCGCGGCGGAGAGCTGCTGATGGACGGAGTTCATCTTGGAGAAACCGAAGATCAGGATCAGCGCGCCGCCGATGATGGGCGTGCCCATCTGGATGTTAAAGCGGTCCGGCATCGCCATGGAGAGCCCGCGCGTGACGGCGAATCCGGCGAGGATCAGGAACCACCACTCTCCGGCAGCCCACCCGGATTCGCTCCCGTAGCCCGGAACCTGGACCCACGGCAGGAAGACGCCGAGGGCGACCAGGCCGCCGCCGATGACCGCGAGCCATCCCATCGGGAGCGCCGGACGTCCGGCGTTCCTGCCCGGCTGCGACAGCCCCCGGGCCGCGGGCGCTTGTTGGACCGGCCAGTCGTTCACAACGGGGGGAGGTGGTGGCGGGGGCGGTGGGGGCGGCTGGGATGAACCGGGCGGAGCGTGCTCTTCGTCACTCATGCGGGCAGCGTAGGGGTTGCCCGGGTCCCGGGCCAGCACATCCGGGGTGCCGGTAGACTTGTGCCGTCGCGCGGCCGTGCGGCGTTCTTCCAGCTCAGGAGCCCTGTACGTCTATGCCTACACGAGATGACATCCGCAACGTGGCCATCGTGGCGCACGTCGACCACGGGAAGACCACGCTGGTGGACGCCATGCTCTGGCAGTCCGGCGCCTTCCGCGAGAATCAGGACGTGAACGAACGGGTCATGGACTCGATGGACCTGGAACGCGAGAAGGGCATCACCATACTGGCCAAGAACACGGCCGTCCTGCACAGCGGCGTGAAGATCAACATCGTGGACACGCCCGGCCACGCGGACTTCGGCGGCGAGGTGGAGCGCGCCCTGACCATGGTCGACGGGGTCCTGCTCCTGGTGGATGCCAGCGAGGGACCGCTGCCGCAGACGCGGTTCGTGCTCCGGAAGGCGCTCGAAGCGCGCCTGCCCGTCATCCTGGTGGTCAACAAGGTTGACCGCCCCGACGCCCGTATCCAGGAAGTGGTCCACGAGGTGGAGGAACTCTTCCTGGACCTGGACGCCGACGAACACCAGATCGACTTCCCGATCCTTTACGCCAACGCCCGCGCCGGCAAAGCCGGCCTGAGGCCCGACGAACTGGCAGACGATCTGGAGCCCTTGTTCAAGACCCTGGTCGAACGCATCCCGGCGCCTTCCTACGAAGATAATCATCCCCTCCAGGCGCTGGTGACCAACCTGGACGCCTCGCCGTATGTGGGCAGGCTCGCGCTCTGCCGCGTTCGGCACGGGCACATCCGCAAGGGGCAGACCGTGGCGTGGTGCCGCGTGGGCGGCGGGATCGAAAAGGTCAAGATCACGGAGTTGTACATCACCGACGCGCTCGATCGCGTGGACGCCGAGGAGGCGGGCCCGGGCGAGATCATCGCCGTCGCCGGCATCCCGGAGATCACGATCGGTGAGACCCTCGCCGACGCGGACGACCCTCGCCCGCTCCCGGTCGTCAGCGTCGACGAGCCCTCGCTCTCCATGACGATCGGCATCAACACCTCGCCGTTGTCCGGCACGGACGGCGACAAGGTCACGGCCCGCCTTGTGAAGGCGCGTCTGGATCAGGAGCTGGTGGGCAACGTCAGCATCCGCGTCCTGACCATCGACCGGCCCGATATGTGGGAGGTCCAGGGCCGCGGCGAGCTTCAGCTGGCCATCCTGGTCGAGATGATGCGCCGCGAAGGGTTCGAGCTCACCGTCGGGAAGCCGCAGGTGGTCACGAAGACGGAGAGCGGCAAGCTGTTGGAGCCCATGGAACGAGTGGCGATCGACGCGCCCGAGGACTACCTGGGCGTCATCAGCCAGCTCCTGGCTCTCCGCAAAGGCCGCCTGGTGCAGATGGTCAACCACGGCACGGGGTGGATCCGCATGGAGTATCAGGTGCCCGCGCGGGGCCTGATCGGCTTCCGCACCGAGTTCATGACCGAAACCCGCGGGACGGGCCAGCTCCACCACGTCTTCGACGGCTACGAGCCTTGGCACGGGGAACTCCGCACCCGTCCGTCCGGGTCGCTGGTCGCCGATCGCACCGGCCTCACCACCAACTTCGCCCTGCTCAACCTCCAGGAGCGAGGCGCGATGTTCGTCGGACCTGGGGAGGATGTCTACGAGGGCATGATCGTCGGGGAGAACGCCCGCGCCGACGACATGGACGTGAACCCCACCAAGGAGAAGCAACTCACGAACATGCGCAAAGCCAACTCCGAGGAACTGGTCCGGCTCATCCCCAAGCTCCATATGAGTCTGGAGCAGGCGCTCGAGTTCATCCGCGAGGACGAATGCGTGGAGGCGACGCCGCACAACGTGCGGATCCGAAAGGTTCTGCTGGGTGCGCAGGAACGGGTCCGCGCCGGCCGCCGTGGAGGCAAGCCAGCCAAGGACGCCTGAGGTCTACGGGCTGGTGTTCACATCATCTGCGCCGGTGGCGCGGTCAGGTCCACTCGCTTGAACTGCGCCCCTAGCGGGGGTTCGACAAGGTCCGGCATCCAGTAGTCGATGGCGTGCTCTGCTTCGCCCAGCAGCTGGCGCCTGACCGGCGTGAGTGAATCCCGAAGCTCGGGCTTGACCTCCAGATCGTCACGCGTGCGGACCCACCGGAACGTGTAGGCGAAGAAGATGGCCTTGCGCGTCAGATCGGAGCGGTTCGGGCTCCGCGCGTGCCACAACCGCCGGTCGAACATCACGGCGTCGCCTGGTTTGGCCAGGACGGGCACGGCGCCGGGGATGTCGTTGTCGTCGTCCGCGGGCCGGTCGATCTGATTCACCATGTGCGAACCGGGAAGCACCATGAAGTTGCCTCGGCCGGGTTCGCTGACATCGGTGAGGAAGTACGCGAGTTTCACGGCCATGCGGGGACGCGGTTCACCCTCGAGGTCGCGGTTGATGACGCCGCCGTCCTGATGCCACATCCACGGCTGCACCACGTCGGGCTCGGGCGGGTGGACGTCCAGGTGGCAGTGGAACATGAAGATGTTCGTGCCGATCAGGTCGACCACGAGCGGCAGCGTGTTCGGCGGATCGAGCATCTCCAGGAACTCGGGCTCGCGTCCACAGAAGGCGAGCAGGTGCAGCGCCTTCGCGCCGGAGACGGGGCGGTCGGTGCGCTCCTCGTCCCAGACCTTGTTCACCTTGGCGGTGAGGGACGCCACCTGCGCCGGCGGGAGGGCTCCAGGGATATGCACGTACCCGTCCCGTTCGAACGCTGCTTTCATGGCCTGCACGTCGTTGCCGGCTGCACGCATGTCGGTCGTGTTCATCCCGTCTCCTCCCGTGTGGTCCTCAACTCTCTGCCTGGCGTTGAAGCCGAAAGCCTAAGCCACCGGGCCTGGCTGCGCCATCGAGGACAAGGTTTGGATCAAGGGCCCGAGTCGCTTTCCCAGTCGCGCGAGTTCCTCCATGTGGAGCAGGGATAGCGACGCCAGGCGATGTTTGCCAAGCGTGGTGAGCGTGAGCCGCACGATCCGTCCGTCCGAAGGGTCACTGCCGCGAACGACCAGCCCTGCTTCGGCAGCGCGGTCGACGAGCTCCGTTGCGCTGTGCTGGCGGAGGAGCAGCGCCTCCGCGATATCGCGGATGGATGGTGGACGAGGGCCCGCGTGACCACGGATCGCCAGCAGCAGCTGGTGCTGCGCTGGCGTGAGGCCCGCGCCGTGTGCTTGTTCCTCACTCCAGTGCTGGAACCTGCGGAACCCGACCCGCAGCTCCAAGAGCCGCTGGTAATCGGCATCGGTCGGTTGGCGTCGATGCATGGATAAATATATCGTAACACGATATAGTTTCGGCATGGAGGTGTCGCGTGGACGATTGCTCTTGCTCTCCGGTGTGGGCGTGGTGCTCGGACTCTTGGGAGGCGCAGCTGCGTTCGTCCTGCTCCGCCTGATCGGACTCCTCACGAATCTCGCGTTCTTCGGCCACGTTGCTTGGACGCTTCCGTCCTTCTCCCACCTCCGAGCCTCCCCGAGGATCGTCATCGTCGCTGTGGCTGGTGGCCTAGTGGTGTCATGCCTCGCGGTGTGGTGTCCGATGATCAAGGGCCACGGCATCCCCGAGGCGATGGATGCGGTGCTGACCAAGCAGAGCCGGATCCCTCCGCGCGTCGCTCTAGCGAAACCTCTCTCGGCGGTGGCGGCCATCGGCACGGGTGGCCCGTTCGGCGCGGAGGGTCCGATCATCGTGACGGGCGGCGCCATCGGATCACTGCTCGGCCAGGTGCTGCACGTTTCGCCGGCAGAGCGCAAGATCCTGCTCGCCAGCGGCGCAGCCGCGGGGATGGCGGCGACCTTCGGAACCCCGCTCGCTGCGGTCATCTTGGCGATCGAACTCCTCATGTTCGAGTTCTCGGTGCGGGTCTTCGTACCGCTGGTGGTCGCTTCCACCGTGGCAGCAGGTGTCCACGCAGCGATCTTCGGTCCCGCCCCGCTCCTGCACGCGCCCGCGACAGCAGCCGTGGGGCTCACTCGCCTTCCGGTGTTCGCCCTGCTGGGCGCGCTGTGCGGCCTGTTGGCTGCAACGCTGACGAAGGGACTGGGGATCGTCGAGGACGCGTTCGAGAGGCTGCCGATCACGCCCTTCTGGTACCCGATGATCGGTGCCGTCGGGTTCGGGTGCATCGGTCTGTTGCAGCCCCGGGCTTTGGGCGTGGGCTACGACCAGATCAATGATGTGCTCCTGGGTAAACTTACGATCGGGGTGGTGGCCAGTCTGGCTGTCGCGAAGCTCTTCGCGTGGTGGATCGCCCTCGGCTCCGGGACGTCCGGGGGCACCTTGGCGCCGATCCTGCTTATCGGAGGAGCGGCGGGGACCCTGGCCGCCTGGGCTGCTGTCCGGGTCGTGCCGGGGCTCGGCATCCCGGCAAGCGTCATGGCCTTGGTGGCGATGGCGGCGACGTTCGCAGCCGCCACGCGGGCCCCTTTCGCCTCGATCGTCTTCCTGTTCGAACTGACACGGGAGTACACCATCATCCTTCCGCTCATGCTCGGAACCGTGGCCGCGGTTCTCGTGTACGACGCGCTCATGGAGGAGAGCCTTCTCACCATGAAGCTCGCGCGACGCGGACTGCGCGTCCGGTCTGAATATCACCTTGACCCGATGCGCACCACGTCGGTTCAGGACGTGATGACGACCGGGGTGCGCGGCTTGCGTGCGTCCGCGACGATCGCCGATGCCAGGGCGACGTTCGCCGAGACCGGCCATGGCGCCTACCCCTTGCTGGATCGCGACCGACGGATCGTCGGCATCGTGACCCGCGGCGATCTTCTCCGGACGCAGGCCGGTGAGGGAACTCCTGTGGTCGAGATCTCCAGCACCGATGTCGTGACGGTGGGCCCGGCCTCACCGCTCCTCGATGTCGTGGCTGTGATGTTGGAGGAGGACATCGAGCACGTCCCTGTGGTCGACGAGGCAGGCGTGCTCATCGGCATCTGCACCCGAACGGACCTCCTTCAGGCACGGGCCGGAACGCTTGAGGGTGAACGCCGGCAGGTGGGATGGCTGCGCCGGCCCGGTTAGGCACCTGCCCGTGAATGCGAACGGTCCCCGGTCTCCTTCACTGCTCGGAAGACGGTGTCCCCGATGTCGGCGGGGTTCCGCACCGTGTAGTGCCCGAACCTCTCGATCGCGTCCAGTTTCGCCGTAGCGGTATCCGAATCGCCCGCGATCACCGCGCCCGCGTGGCCCATGCGGCGCCCGCGTGGCGCCGACACGCCAGCGATGAACGCCACCATCGGCTTCGTCATGTACTGCGATGCCCACGAAGCGGCCTCGACCTCCTGCTGGCCGCCGATCTCGCCGATCATGACCACCACGTCGGTCTCGTCGTCGTTCTCGAACGCTTCGAGCACGGTCTTGAAGTCGGTGCCGTTGACGGGGTCGCCGCCGATGCCGACGCAGGTCGACTGGCCGAGCCCCAGCTTCGTCATCTGGCTCACGGCTTCGTAGTTCAGCGTTCCCGACCGTGAGACCACGCCGATCCGGCCCTTGGAATAGATGTGGCTGGGCATGATCCCGACCTTGCACTCACCGGGCGTGATGATGCCCGGGGAGTTGGGGCCGATGATCGTGGTGCTCCGGCCGGCCAGGTAGCGCTTGGTTCGCACCATGTCCTGCACGGGAACGCCGTCCGCGATGATCACCGCGATGTCGATCCCCGCTTCGACCGCCTCGAGCAGCGAGTCGGTCGCGACCGCCGGCGGGGTGAAGATGCCGGATACGTTCGCCCCGGTGGCCTCAACGGCTTCGGCCACGCTGTTGAACACGGGGAGTCCAAGGTGGGTGCTCCCGCCCTTGCCCGGCGTCACGCCGCCCACGATCTTCGTTCCGAAACCCATGGCCTCCTCGGCATGGAACGTCGCGTGCTGACCCGTGAACCCCTGGATGATGACCTTCGAATCCTTGTCGACGAAGACACTCATGCGCTCGCTCCTTCCAGCGACGCAACGGCTTTCGCGGCGGCATCGTCCAGATCCTCGGCCTGGATGAGCGCGAGCCCGCTTTCATCCAGGATCTTGCGGCCGGCTTCGACGTTGGTGCCGGCGAGCCGGACGATCACCGGTACGTGGATCTCCTGATCGCGGGTGGCCTGCACGACGCCGGTGGCGATCCAGTCGCATCGGTTGATCCCCGCGAAGATGTTCACGAGGATGACCTTCACGTGCGGATCCTTGAGCACGATCCGGAACGCGTTCGCGATCTTCTCGGGGCTGGCGCCGCCGCCGACGTCCAGGAAGTTCGCGGGACGGCCGTTGTGATGCACGATCGCGTCCATCGTGGCCATGGCCAGGCCCGCGCCGTTGACGATGCAGCCGACGCTGCCGTCCAGCGCGATGTAGTTCAGCCCGTGGCCGGTGGCCTCGACCTCTTTGGGGTCTTCCTCATCGAAGTCACGGAGTTCGGCGATGTCGCCCTGGCGGAAGAGTGAGTTGTCGTCGAAGCTCATCTTGCAGTCGATCGCCATCAGATCCCCGTCCTCGGTGACGATGAACGGGTTGATCTCCAGGAGCTGGCAGTCCTTGTCACGGAAGAGCCGGTAGATCCGCTTCAGCAGCCGGGTGAACGGCGCGGCGCGGTTCGCCAACCCGATCGTCGTGGCGATCTTTCGGCACTGGAAGTCCAACAGTCCAACACCGGGGTCCACGTACTCCTTGTGCACCTTCTCCGGGCTCGCCGCTGCGACTTCTTCGATGTCGACGCCGCCTTCGGCGCTCGCGATGATGACGACCTTCTGGCTCACCCGGTCGATGATGAGCGAGAGGTAGAACTCGCGATCGATGCGGCTGGCGCGTTCGACCAGAACCCGCTGCACCAGCTGGCCCTCCGGCCCTGTCTGCGCAGTGACCAGGGTCGTGCCGATCATCAGGTCGGCCGCCTCGGAAACCTTGGCCGGGGTGTTCGCGATCTTGACGCCGCCGGCTTTGCCGCGACCCCCGGCGTGGATCTGTGCCTTCACGACCCAGCGGTTTCCGCCAAGCTCCTCGGCCACCCGCGCGGCGCCGCGCACGCTGTAGACGACCTCACCGGCGGGAACGGGCACGCCGTAGCTCTTCAGCAGCTCTTTGGCCTGGTACTCGTGGATATTCATATGACCTTCCTTCCGCGGCCCGGCTGCGGGTCCGCCAACTCCGCGTCCCGGCAGCGGGATCGCGTCCAGTGGTGCGCGGTGCCCGGTGCCTAGCGTGCGGCGATCTGTTCGATCTTCGTGATCAGGTTCTGGGCCATCCGGATGCTCGCGGCGTCGATGAGGCGTCCGTCCAAACTGACCGCACCCTTGCCTTCCTTGGCGCCTTGCTCCATGGCCTGCAGGATCCGGCGCGCGCGCCCAACCTCGGCGTCCCCGGGCGTGAAGACCTCGTTCGCGAGTTCCACCTGGCTAGGGTGGATGGCCCACTTGCCCTCGCAGCCGAGCGCGGCGGCGCGCCGGGCGGCGCTGCGGTACCCGTCGGCGTCGTTGAAGTCGCCGAACGGCCCGTCTATCGGACGAAGCCCCTCAGCCCGGCACGCGGCGACCATCCGGCTGATCCCGAAGTGCCACTGGTCTCCCCAGTGGATCTCGCGGGTGCCGGAGGCGTTCGCGTCGGTGAGGACGGAGTACTCGGGATTCGCGCCGCCGATGTTCGTGGTTCGTGCCTGGACGCTCGCTGCGTAGTCGGCCACACCGAACACCATCGCCTCGAGCCGGTCGGGCCGAGCGCGCGAGATGGCCTCGACGTTCGCCATCCCCTTCGCGGTCTCGATCAGGATGTGGATGCCGATCCGGCCCGCTTCCCACCCGTTCCGCTGTTCGATCTGGTCCAACAGCGTCGCGACGAACTCCACATCGGACGGCGAACCGACTTTGGGCACCAGCACCGTGTCCAAGACCTGACCGGCCGCTTCGACCACGTCGACAACGTCGCGGTAGCACCAGTGGGTGTCCAGGCCGTTCACGCGAACGCTCACCGCGGTCTTGGACCAGTCGTGCCCGAGGAGCGCCTGGATGACGTTCGCGCGCGCCTGCTCCTTGTCGTCGGGAGCGACGGCGTCCTCGATGTCCAGGAACACCAGGTCGGCGCCCAGCGTCGGGGCCTTCTCCATGGCGCGAACGTTCGTGCCGGGAACGGCGAGTTCGCTGCGATGTGGGCGGGTCTTATCGGTCATGTCGGTCCTTACGCTCGCAGGGGAAGGGGCCTCGCGCCAGCGACGGAGCGGCGAGCCGGGGGTCTCCCGGCTACGCCGAACCGTACAAGGCGTTGTACCGGCTGTCCCAAGGCGACAGCCGAACCGTTCGTGCTACCGCGGCAACACCGCGTCGAACGCTGCCAGCACCCGGTCGGCCGCCTCACGGTTCGCGTTCACGCCCATGAGGCCCACGCGCCAGATCGGGGGGGCCGTGGGACCAAGACCCCCGCCGACCTCGATGTTGAACTGCCGCAGGATCTTGCCCTGCACCTCTTTGCCGTCGACGCCGTCGGGCACGTTGACGGCAGAAAGCTCCCACAGCTGGTGGTCGGGGTCGGAGAGGAAGGTGTAGCCGCGAGCGCGCATCAGCATCTGGAAATACTGCCCGGCGTCCTGGTGGCGAGCCCAGCGGTTCTCGAGCCCCTCCTCCAACCCCAGGCGGATCCCTTCGTAGAGCGCGTAGTACTGGAGGATCGGCATCGTGTGGTGGTAGGTGATGGGCCGGTCCACCCAATAGCGGGCCAGTTCGGCGATGTCGTAGGTGTAAGGTCCGCGATGCTTGTTGGCCTTCTGCACCTCCAAGGCGCGAGCCGAGACGGTGAACGGGGAGAGTCCAGGCGGGCACCCCAGCGACTTCTGCGAACACGAGTAGCCGTAGTCGATGCCCCAACCGGCGGCCTCGACCCGCTCGCCGCCGAGCGAGGTCACGGCGTCGACCATGAGCAGGGCCTCCGGCGTGATCTCCTTGACCAGCGCGGAGAGTTCCGGCACGGGGTAGCGAACACCGGTCGACGTTTCCGCGTGCACCACGGCCACCAGCTTCGTGTCGGGGTTCGCGCGGAGCGCCGCTTCGACGGCTTCCAGGGGGGCGATCTGCCCGAGCGGCGCGGTCACCTCCACCAGGTCCGCCTCGTGGCGCCGGGCCAGGTCGGCCAGACGGGCCCCGAAGAACCCGGCGTGGATCGCGATCACCTTGTCTTCGGGCGCCACCAGGTTGGTGATCCCCGCCTCCATCCCGGAGGTGCCGCTGGCGCTGAAGCACAAGGAAAGCCCGTCGGGATTCCGCCAGAGGGCCTTCAGGCCGGCGGTGAGGTTCACCAGGATGTCCCAGAAGTCGGGGTCAAGGTGCCCGTTCATGTTCAGCTGCATGGCCTGCAGCACCTGGGGGTTCACGTTGGACGGCCCGGGGCCGCAGAGGAGCCGTTCTCCGGGGTTCAGCGTGGGGATCGAGGTCACGAGGTCGCCCATGGGTGGCCCTCCCTTTCACGTTCGTCCCGGCGGCCGGGAAGTTGAATGGCGATTCAAGGTAAGGCGGAAGTATGGCACGGGCGGTTGCCCGAGCGCCAGTCGTCCACCAGGAGCCCCGTACCTCCTGGTCACCTGCGAAGATGCCGCGCGTGGACGCACCCGTGTTAGAGACCGCCCGCCTTCGACTGCGACCCTTCGCTCGGGATCTCTCCGACCTGGAGGCGCTCAACGCCATCCAGGCCGATCCCGACCACATGCGCTACTACCCGCATCCGTTCTCGATGGAAGAGACCCGGGCCTGGATCCAGAAGTGGATCGAACACGAGGACCGCTACGGCTACGCGCTCCTGGCCGTCCAGGACCGCGCGACGGGCGCGTTCCTGGGAAACGTCGGCTTGATCCACCAGGTGGTGGACGGCATCGACGAGCTGGAGGTGGGCTGGTCCATCACTCCGGCGCGCGCACGGCAAGGGATCGCGAGCGAGGCGGCCGCTGCCTGCCGGGACTGGGCGTTCGCGGAGCTGGAAGTGGATCACCTGATCTCACTGATCCGCCCCGAGAATGAACCGTCCGCCGGCGTCGCGAAGAACATCGGGATGACCGTGTGGAAGGAAACCCATTACGGGAGCCTAGGCTGGCTCCACCTGGTCTACCGGATCGACCGCCCTACGGCGTGATGTCGATCCGCTCGATGATCACATCGTCGACCGGGCGGTCCTGGGCGCCGGTGGCCGTCACCGCGATGGCCTCCACCACGTCGTAGCCCTGGGTGACCTCGCCGAAGATCGTGTGCTTGCCGGTGAGGTGCGGCGTCGCGCCCACCGTCACGAAGAACTGCGAGCCGTTGGTCCCGGGGCCGGCGTTCGCCATGGCCAGGAGGCCCGCCTTGTCGAACCGGGGTCCGTCGAACGGCACCTCGTCTTCGAACTGGTAGCCGGGCCCGCCCATGCCGGTCCCCGCGGGGTCGCCGCCCTGGATCATGAATCCCTTGATCACGCGGTGGAAGATCGTCCCCGCGTAGAGCGGTTCGGTCTTCTTCTGGCCGTCGCGAGGGTCGGTCCACTCGCGGCCCCCCGTGGCAAGGTCCGTGAAGTTCTTGACGGTCTTAGGCGCGTGGTCGGGCATGAGTTCGACCGTGAAGGAACCGCGGTTGGTGACGAAGGTGGCGGTGGGCATGTGGCATCGGCCTTTCAGGTGTTGGGAAGGTCCGAGCCTATCGCGGCGGACGGGAAGGTGACGGGGAGCTACGGCTGGAACCTGAAACCACGGACGACGAGCTCAGCGGGCCGGCCGTTCGTGGGAGCCGCTCCGTGGAACAGCCAGAGGTTCAGATGGACGTGGGCGTTGCCCGGTGCAGGGACGTCGGGTCCACGGTAGGTCCAGCGGGAGAGCCCGCTGCGCGGCACCGCGGTGGCCGCGAACGCCGCGCTCACCGGTCGCCAGGTGATCACCTGGTCTGAGACGGGCGCGCTCGACGGCTGCACGTACCGATGTTCGTTGAGCCGGCCGTGCTGCCACGGCTGAACCGTGAAGCCGGCGGTGTTCGGGTCGGTCGGCACGCTCCAGCGGGACCACTCGATGTCCAGTTCGCGGTGGTGGTCCACCGGCGCGTCGTCCCACGTGAACAGGCCGAGCACCACGTTGGGGTCGAGCGCCTGCGCGTCTCCCTGGACCCGGAACCGATAGGAGCCGTACCCGAACGAACGGGTCGACCAGATCTCGGCACACCGCCACGTGCCGGCGTGGCGGGTCACGGCGATGTGCAACCAGCCACGGGCGTCAACCCACACGTTGGGATGATCATCGCTGAAGCGGTTGGGACCGGGGCCGACCGGACCGGCGCTGTCCTTCACCTGCCAGGTCTGGCCCGACCAGTGGATGGTTCGTGCCGAGGCCGGACCCGCGGACACGGCGATCGTTATGGCCAACATGAGGGCAAGCAGGGTCGCGCGCATGACTCACTCGACGGTTCGTGCCGCGAGCGCCTTCAGCGCCTTGGGAACCGTGTCCTTCGGCGAGACCTTGTACCAGGCATCCAGGATCCGGCCCGCTTCGTCAACGAGGAACGAGGACCGGATGACCCCTTTGTACTTCTTCCCGTAGAGCGACTTCTCGCCCCATGTTCCCCAGGCCTCGGCCACCGCGTGGTCGGGATCGGACAGGAGCGGGAAGCCCAGCCCGAACTTCTTGTCGAACGCATCTTGGTCCTGCACACCGGAGACGCTGATCCCCACGACGGCTAGGTTCAGACC
Organism: Actinomycetota bacterium; assembly: GCA_038244455.1. Lineage (GTDB taxonomy): Bacteria > Actinomycetota > UBA4738 > UBA4738 > HRBIN12 > JANXVR01. The sequence goes on along the minus strand of JBBRTK010000017.1, from coordinate 3,258 downwards.
GGAGAAGTCCTCTCGCGCGTCACGAACGGCGCAGGATTGTGTGGTGCACCCCGGCGTATCCGCCTTGGGGTAGAAGTAGACGAGGAGCGTGCGCTCCCGGAAGTCCTCGAGCCGAACGGTCGATCCCAACTGGTCGGGGAGTGCGAACTCAGGGGCCGGATCGCCGGACCGCAGGATCACCATGCGGCAAGGTTACTCCGCCAGCTGCTCGGCCAGAGCCGAAGGTGTGGTCACCGGGAGCTTGCAGGCGAAGCGTTCGCATACGTAGGCGGTTGCATGCCCGTCCACCTGCGGGCGGTCTCGCAGCAGTTCGACCGCCTCGCGCGAGGCAGCATCATCGGGCGCGGTTAGCGCGACGACCGCGTTCGGGCGGAACGCTCCAGCGAGTTCCGCCAGGAGGTCGCGGGTGTCCGCGGCCGCCGGGTCGCCGATCACTGCGACCTCCTTAGAGGGCCCGAGGTAGAGGTCGAGCGCGCAGAGCGCATGGCCGAACCCGCCCGGCGCGCGCGTCGCCCCGTCGCTCACCAGGCGAAGGGCGCGTTCCGCGGCGTCGGCATAGCCCGGTGCCCCCGTCAGGAGCGAGAGGCGCAAGAGCACCTCGGCGGCCACGGAGTTCCCGCTGGGTACGGCGTTGTCGTAGAGCTCCTTCGGACGAACCACCAGGTCTTCGGCCGCGTCGTCCCCGGTCTGGAAGAACCCGCCTCGGTCCGCATCGGCGAAGCGATCGAGCAGGACGTCGGCCAGCGACCGGGCCTCCTGGAACCAGCGCACGTCGAACGTCGTGGTGTAAAGGGCAAGCAACGCCGAGCTGAGCACCGCGTGATCGTCGGAGAACCCCGGCCCTCCTGCGGTCCCGTCCCGCCAGGACCGCAGGAGCCGGCCGTCGGCGTCCTTGAGTTCGGCGAGCAGGAAGTTCGCGCAGCGTTCGGCAACCTCGACGTACACGGGCATGTTGAATGCCCGCCCGGCCTCCGCGAACGCTTCGATGGCCATGGCGTTCCAGGCCGTCACCACCTTGTCGTCGGTTCCCGGACGCACGCGGCGTTCTCGGGCTTGGAACAGCGTCGCCCGGGCCGCGTCGACCTCCGCGCCCAGTGACTCCGCGGTCAGACCGAACTCCGCGGCGATACCGGCGAACGGGAGGGGATGCCACAGGACGTTGGTTCCTTCCCAGTTGCCTTCGCGGGTCGCACCGAACGCGGTCGCAACCGCTTCGCCCGCCAGCGCAACCAGGTCGTCCCAGGGCCAAACGAAGAACTTCCCCTCGACACCTTCTGAGTCGGCGTCCTGGCTGGACCAGAACCCGCCGGCGGGGTGCTGCATCTCCCGAACCAGGTAGTCGAGCGTGTCGATGGCCACGCGCCGATAGCTCGCGTTCTTCGTGACCTGCCACGCGCGAACGTAGAGCTGGGCGAGCAGGGCGTTGTCGTAGAGCATCTTCTCGAAGTGGGGCACGTGCCACGCCCCGTCCGTGGAGTAGCGGGAGAAGCCGCCGCCCACCTGGTCGTGCATCCCGCCGTCGGCCATCCGGTCCAGCGTGATGACCACCATCTCCAGGGCGTCGGGTTCCCCCCGAAGCGCCCGGCGCAGCAGGAACTCCAGCGTCATCGGCTGCGGGACCTTCGGTGCATCGCCGAACCCGCCCCACCGACGATCGAACTGTTCGCGCAGCCGGGAGAGCGCGGCCGCGGGGATCTTCACCGAGAGCGGCTCCGGAGATCCCTCCGCCTTGCCCGCATGCGCGATGGCCTCCGTGACACGAAGCGCCTGCGTATGGATCTCGTCGCGTCGTTCTCGCCACGCGTCCGAGAGCCCGGTGAGTACCTGGCGGAACGAGGGCATCCCGTGACGCGGCTCGGGCGGGTAGTAGGTCCCCGCGTAGAACGGCCGGCCTGCCGGGGTGAGGAAAGCCGAGAGCGGCCAGCCCCCACGCCCGTTGATCGCCTGAACGGCGTCCATGTAGATGGAGTCCACGTCCGGACGTTCCTCCCGATCCACCTTGATGCTGACGAATCGATCATTCAGGAGCGCCGCGGTCTCCTCGTCCTCGAAGGACTCCCGCTCCATCACGTGACACCAGTGGCAAGCCGCGTAGCCGATGGACAGGAAGATCGGCTTCTCCTCGTCGCGTGCCTTCGCGAACGCGGCCTCGCCCCACGGGTACCAGTCAACCGGGTTGTGCGCGTGCTGGAGCAGGTACGGGCTGGTCTGGCCGGCCAGATGGTTCGCGGGATGTTCGGACATGGGTGCAGTCTCTCGCGTCGCGGGGCCGGGTAGCCTTCGACAGATGGATACGCCGAAGATCCGTGTCGTGGTGGTGGACGCGCACCCGGTGATCCGCGGCGTCGTGCGCCTGGCGTGTGAAGGGTCCGAGGATCTCGAGCTGGTCGCCGAGGCGACCGATGCGGGAGAGGCGTTGAACGCCGTCACCGCGCTCTCTCCCCACGTCGTGATCTTGGATCTGGACCTGCTGCATGGAGGAGGACGAGACACCATGCTGCGACTGCGGGAGGCGCACTACCCCGGTGCGGTGCTTGCCCTCTCGGATCGAACTGGGGGAGCCGCGGTGTTGGACGCGCTGAAGCTCGGGGTCCAGAGCTACCTGACGAAGAGCACCGCCGTGCACGGCCTGGCCGACGCCGTCCGCAGGACCGCCGCCGGCGAGCGGCTGATCGACCCCGATCTCGAACAGGGTGCGGTGATGGAGCTCGGCCGATCGGCCAGGAAGGCTCGGGAGAGCTCCGAGATCGATGCCCTGCTCACCCAGCGTGAGCGCGAGATCCTCGACAACTTGAGCCAGGGGCTGACGATGCACCAGATCGGAACCCGCCTGGGCATCTCCCCGCGGACGGTCGAGACGCACGTGGCGAAGCTCTATCGCAAGCTCGCGGTTCGTACGCGCGTGCAGGCCGTCTCACGTGCGGTAACGCTCGGCCTGATCGACCTGGACTGACTTCTTCCGCAGAAGGCTCAGCTACCTGTTCCTACCTGCCGATATGCACCTCAGACGGAGGTAGCTCCGACGGCCCGCCTCCCCTACAGTGTGGACGCCATGAGCAACCGCCCCAGTAGCCCAGAGAACGTCCCGGCGCCAAGACGGCGGCTGGGCGTGATCTTGGTCGACCCCCTACCGGTCGTGCGGGCGGGGCTCGGGCTCCTGATCGATGACCGCCCCGACATGGAGGTCCTCGCCGAGGCGGGCACCGCCCAGGAAGGTCTCGAGGTCATCCAGCGGGTGCGCCGCACCCGCGTGGTCGT
>JBBRTK010000016.1:0-26995 GCA_038244455.1 Actinomycetota bacterium | reverse complement strand
TGGCAATCGTTGAATGGATCGAGCGCACCTACCACCGCCGGCGCCGCCAACGCGGCCTCGGCAAGCTCACCCCGATCGAGTTTGAGACCATCTTCGAAGTGGCTCATGCGGCCTGAGGATGTTCCAACCACGCGAGTCAACCGAAGTGGGGGCAGACCCGAGAGTAACAAGCCGACGAGAGCGCTCTGGACGCCCTTGCGGAGTCGCGCAAGGTCAAGAAGAGCGGATCGAAAGAGAAGATGATCGACGAGTTGATCATCAGCTTGCAGGGAGCAGCCGGAGCTTCGCCGGGCATAGCGAACGAGTTTCCGTCGGAGACGTGGTTGCTTGCTCCGACGCCCAACATGGGTTTGTTCGAAGTGACCGACGAGCAGCTCGAAAAGTTGAAGGAGGTGAGTAGAGATGGATTGTGAGGTTTGCGAGAAGGAGAAGGTCGACCGTACCGTCGAAGTCGAGAAAGAGTCGGGAAAGTCGATCATGCTTCGATTCGGGCCGAAGTGTGCGTTCAAGTTGTTCGCACCGTCGGGAGCACAACTCGGATGAGAGGGAGAGTCATGAAGAAAGTACTAGTAGCGGTCCTCGTTAGCCTCGTGATGGTCACGAGTGCTGGAGTAGCGAGCGCACAGCAAAGCACATCAGTCACCGCCAGGAACGGCGGCGGCATCTTCGTCCACCGCACCGGTCTCTACCACGTTTCAGTCTCCGGATGGACGCGTGGCTACCACTGGGTTTACTTCGAGGTGGACGTTAAGAGCGGGTGGTACAAGGAGCCCTCAACGGCTCGTGTGGAGGTCACCTGCCAGGGCGGGTTCCACCGCCGCTTCCGCTGGTATGACGGCGACGGGACCTCGACGCGTGCCATCTATATCCGCAACGCTCGCAAGCAGGGTCGCTGCATCGAGCGTCTCCATGCTTACACCGACGACGGCGTCTACATCTGGGCCGGTATCGGGGGTCGATGACGGAGCCTCCCGATGCCACGCGGGTCACGGCCTCCGTGAAGTCGGAGAGATGTGAGACCCGGTCCTTCAGCAGGTACCCGGCGCCCTCCGGTCGATCACCTAGGAGCTGCATCGCATAGTGCGTCTCGATGTACTGGGACAGGACGAGCACTCCGATCTCGGGGTGAGTGACGCGGATCTGAAGAGCTGCGAGCAGGCCTTCATGCGTGTTGGTGGGCGGCATCCGGATATCGACCACAATGACGTCAGGCGTCAGGGTCTCGACGACGTTGAGCAGGTCGTCGGCGTTCCCCACTTGGGCCACCACCTCGAATCCACGTTCGCCAAGGACGCGAGCGATCCCTTCGCGGAACAGGACCGCATCGTCGGCGAGGGCTACTCGCAAGGCAGCTCCATGTGCACGCGCGTACCGCCCCTGGGAGGACTGTCGATCGTGACGGACCCTCCTACGGCGGCCACCCTGTCGGCGAGTCCGCGCAGCCCCCAGCCGCTCGGGTCGGCGCTTCCCACACCATCGTCGGACACGTCGATGGTCAGGCGGGAGTCGCGCGCCACGATCGAGACCGTAGCGCTGGAACCTTGCGCGTGCTTGGCAACGTTGGCGAGAGCCTCAGCGACCGCGAAGTACACAGTGGCTTCCACGTTCGGTGGGAACCGGCGATCCGTGATGGGGTCCATGTGAACGGGGATCTGCGAACGGTTGACCAGGGAGCGCACTGCCGGGCCCAGCCCGGCGTTGGTCAGGATGGCGGGATGGATGCCCCTGGCCAGCTCTCGCAGTTCCGTGAGCGCGCTCTCGGCTTCGGATCTGGCCTCGTCCAGCAGCCGCCGCCCCTCTGCTCCGTTGCCGGTGACGACCTCCTCTTCGGCCATGCCGAGGAGGAGCGCGAGCCAGATCAGGCGTTGCTGTGCGCCGTCGTGGAGATCGCGCTCGAGCCTGCGTCGTTCCTCGTCCGCTGCTTCAACCACTCGATCCCTCGAGCCGCGGACCAGCTCGAGTTGCGCCCGCACGCGCGCCTGCAACCGTTCGTTCGCTACGGCGAGGCGGGCTGCCGACGCCACGGCCTCGACCAGTTCAGGGTCGCTCCGCAGCGATCGGTCGTGGATCAGCGCTGCGATCGGCTCGCCATCGAGTTCCAAGGTGGTTGCCGTCTGGCGGCTTCCCTCGGCGGGAAGCTCGACCAGATGGCCCGCCTGATCGACCCAGCCACCGGCCTCCTCCACCGCGTAGACGAGCTTCAGCGACGGGTCGCCGAGCCGCTTCGCGAGAACATCGCGCAAGCCGCCGATCAGCATCGACCCCTGGCCGAGTTCGATCACCAGATCGCCCACCGCGACCTGGAGATACGGGTGCGCAGGAGACCCAAGAGGAAGGCGAGCGGATACGCAACGGTTAGCGTCTGATCGACCCAGAAGAACGACGAACGAGGCGAGAGCCACGCGCCGTGGAAGGAGATGACGATGAACTCGGTCGTCAACGCGACGCCGACCCACAGTGGAGGCCCAAGAACCCGGCGACCCGCTGCGGTGGCGTTCCAGGAGCGGTAAGCCAGGACCCCCACCATCACGAGCGCGACACCGGCCGCGAACCACGTGTTGAACGAGCTGATCCGGTCGGCAAGGGCCACGTCGCTGTGGAGCAGTAGCAGGTTCCGCGGGCAGCCCGGGCAGTAGAGGTTCTGCGGGTCCAGGAAGAGCCAGATGCTTGGCACGATCACGAGCGCGTTCAGATACGAGGCTCCGATCAGCAACCGTTCGGTCCACGATCCGATGTGGCCCGTCGGGAACGTGAGGATGATGTGCGCGATCACGGCCGACGGGATCCAGAAGCTGACGAGCCCGATCGTGAAGGGGACCCCGTGGTTCGACTGACCGAGGAGTGACGCCATGAGCACGATGCCGGCAAGGCACATCAGCGGTCCGACCCGGCTTCCCGGACGCCTGGCCGCCGCGATGAGGCCGGCGACCACGTAGACCAGACCCGTCGCTAGCGCCATGGCCAGCGTGCTCGCGTGATAGTCGGCGTGCCGGCTGGTGGTGGCCGCGACGATGTCGACCGCCACGAGCGCCAGGCTCGTGATGGCGAGCGCCGCCATCACTCGCATCTTCATCGAGGCACCGTGGCATCCTTCGGGTCCGCCCCGCAAGAGGGAAAACCCTCGGGAGAGCGCCGGGTCATCCCGGATGCGGCCGGGCGCGCGAAGCAGCACGCTGGCTGCGTCGTCGAGCGAGGGGGAAGCCATGCCGTTCCTGTCCGTGTTGCGTCGATGGGTTCTCCGATCCTTGGTGCTCCTGCTGGCAACAATGGTGATCATGCCCGTCCAGAGCGCCGCCGCCGCGGCGAACGTCATCACTAAGCATGCACGGGTGGGGAACATCTCGCTCGCCTACCGGAGCTTCGGCGATGGCCGCCCGCTCATCCTCCTGCAGGGGTCCGGAGCCGCCATGGACGTGTGGGATCCGCTCATGATCGCCGGATTGGCCGCGGAGCGACGGGTGATCGTATTCGACTACCGAGGCGTCGGTGCATCGACCGACAACCCCAACGTCCCCATGACCATCGACCTGCTCGCACAGGACACGGCTGGGCTGATGACGGCCCTGCACCTGCGTAGCGCGGACGTGCTCGGATGGTCGCTGGGCAGCTACGTCGCGCAGCGGTTGGTCGAGTTGCATCCAGGGCGCGTTCGACGCCTGGTGCTGATCGCAGCGGATCCGGGCGGACCTAACGCCGTTCTCGCTTCTCCGGACATCCTCGCCCAGGACGAACGCGTCACGCTCGGGCAGGCGAGCATCGACGAGATCTTTTCCCTCTTGTTCCCATCGGACCAGCTCGCGGCCGGTCAAGCGTGGCTGAACCGCTACCTCTCGCAATCCGGCTGCTGTGAAGCCGTTCCCCAGGAAACCGCTCTTCGGCAGCTGGACGCGGAGCATGCCTGGCAAGCAGGGCCGGGTGCGTGGGACGGCTTACCGCAGATCCACCGCCCGACCTTGATCCTCAAGGGTGCTCAGGACATCGACATCCCCCCCGTGAACGAGCAGCTGATCGCCGGTCGCATCACGAACTCCGTGGCGATCACGTTCGAAGACGCGGGCCACGGACTCCCATTGCAGGAGCCGAGGATCGTTGCGGGTGTCGTCAACGGGTTCCTTGGTTGAAGCAGGCGGCCGGGACCGGCCGGCCGGCGGTTCAGCCGACCAAGGATCGGATCTGGCGAAGCGCCACGATGACCTGCGACAGATCGCTCACGCCCTCGGTGGCCAGGCTGCGGATGAAGCGCTGGAGCCGCCCGATCGGATCGGCTCGTGCCTCGAGGAACGCAGCGGCCGCCTCGTCGATGGAAGCGCCCCCGGCCTCCTCCAGCACCTTCTCGGCCAGCTGACGCCGGATGGCGAACAGCTCGTCCTCGCAGGATTGACGAGCCCATCGCTGCCACCGGGTGCCCACCATGAGCGCCTCGAGCTGGTGTTCGAGCCAATCGATCCCCAGGCTCTCGCCCAGCAGGAAGAACCCGCGCGCGACCTCCAGCGGCGACCGACCCGTGGCGTGGGAGACCGCGATGATGTCGGGGCCGTGGACAAGCTCACCCTGGAAGGCGTGACGCCGGGCGACCTCCTCGGGAACACCTTCCATCATGAGGCGGCGCGTGTCGTGCTCGTGCTCCTCGCGCCAGCTGTCCGGGCCGATCTGCGAGATCACGCCCGAGAGCTCCGCGAACGAATCGCGCGCCTCGCCGATGGCTTCGCCCAGCCGGCGTCCCGCCGCCTGCACCAGGTACCAACGCGACGTCGTTTCGACCAGCCAGTCCACCCCGGTCATGAGTTCGTTCTGAACGCCCGGGTCGATCTTGCCGTCGAGTGCCTCCACGTCCGCCCAGCGCGCCACGGCGCCCGTCACGTCGCGGGCGATCCTGAAGGCCTTCACCACGTCGGCCGCGTGTGCGCCGGTCTCGGTCATCATCCGGCTCACGAACGTCACGCCTTGGGAGTTGACGACGTCGTTGGCCGCGATGGTCGCGATCAGTTCTCGGCGCAGCGGGTGCTCCAACATCAGGTCGCCGAACCGCTCCACCACCTGCGCCGGGAAGTAGCGATGCAGATCGCGTTCCAGGTACTCCGATTCCAGGAGGTCACTTTCAAGGAGAGCTTGGAACACGCTCCTCTTGGCGTAGGCGAGCAGCACCGCCATCTCGGGACGAACCATCCCCTGGCCCGCCACGCGGCGTTCCGCCATCTCCTCGGAGGTGGGCAGGTACTCGACGTCACGCTCGAGATCGCCGTCGGCTTCGAGTTGCTGCATCAGGTCCTCGTATGCCTCGATGCGCTGGGTACTGACCTCCATCTCCTGGCTCAGGATCTGCGCCTGGAGGTAGTTGTCGTAGAGCACGTGGGACACCACGTCCTGCGCGGCCGCCTGCAGCAGTTCGTTGCGCTGGTCCATGGTGAGTTCACCGCGGGCGACCGCGAGTCCCAGGAGGATCTTGAGGTTGACCTCGTGGTCGGACGTGTCCACTCCGGCGGAGTTGTCGATGAAGTCGGTGTTGATCCGCCCGCCGGCCACCGCGTACTCGATCCGCCCCCGCTGGGTACACCCGAGGTTGCCGCCTTCACCCACGACGCGCGCGCGTACCTCGCCGCCGTTGACCCGGACGGGGTCGTTCGTTCGGTCGCCGGCTTCTCCGTGGGTCTCACGGGCTGACTTCACGTAGGTGCCGATGCCGCCGTTCCAGAGCAGATCGACCGGCGCTTTCAGCGCGGCCTTGATGACGTCGCTCGGCGTCATCTCCGCCGCGGCATCCTCGGGGATCCCCAGCGCCGTCCGCGCCTGCGGCGAGAGCGTCACACTCTTCGCCTTCCGATCGACCACGTCGCCGCCAAGGCTCATGATCGAACGGTCGTAGTCGTTCCACGACGAACCGGGTAGGTCGTAGAGCCGCTTGCGTTCTCCGTAGCTGACGATCGGGTCCGGATCCGGATCGATGAACACGCTGCGATGATCGAACGCGCACACCAGCTTGCACGTGTTGGTGTAGAGCAGCCCATTGCCGAAGACGTCACCCGACATATCGCCGATCCCAACCACGGTGAACGTGTCGACGCTGACGTCCACGCCCACCTCGCGGAAGTGACGTTTCACCGACTCCCACGCGCCGCGCGCGGTGATGGCAAGGGCCTTGTGGTCATACCCCTGGGACCCGCCCGAGGCGAACGCATCGTCCAGCCAGAACCCGTAGTCCCTGGCCACGGCGTTCGCCGTGTCGGAGAACGAGGCCGTGCCCTTGTCGGCCGCGACCACCAGATACGGGTCCTCTCCGTCGAGGATCGTGACGCCCTCCGGATGCACCACCAGGCCGTTCACCAGGTTGTCGGTGATATCCAACAGACCGCGCATGAACGTGACGTACTGCTTCGAGACCTCCTGGCGCAATGCCTCCGGAGACGTGGGGCTGCGCCGCAGGACGAACCCGCCCTTGGACCCATCCGGAACGATGATCGCGTTCTTGACCTTCTGGGCCTTCATGAGCCCCAGCACCTCGGTCCGGTAGTCCTCCTTGCGATCGGACCAGCGGATCCCGCCGCGCGCGACCAATCCGCCGCGCAGATGGACCGCCTCCATCTCGGGCGAATACACGAAGATCTCGAACAGCGGATACGGTTTCGGCATCTCCGGCACGTCCGCCGACCGGATCTTGAAGCTGAGGTAGCTCCGATCCGGCAGGTACACGTTGGTCCTCACGGTCGCCATGATCGAACCGAGGAACCCGCGCAAGATCCGGTCCTGGTCCAGCGACACCACCGACCGGAAGTCGGTGTGCACCTGTTGCTTCAGCGCCTCGATCTCGTCGGCCGCAGCCTTGAGAACCGGATCGAACCGCGCTTCGAACAACCGCACCAGGTGCGCGGCGATGTGGGGGTTCTCCGCGAGCGCGTCGTTACGGTACTCCTCGGTGAACTGCGCGTTCACGCGCTGCCCGTACTTCCGGTAGGCGCGCAGGATCTGCACCTGCCGCCAGTCCAATCCCGCGAACGCCACCAACCGGTTCAACGAGTCGGATTCGGCGTGACCTCGCCACACGGCGGCGATGGCCTCGCTCACGCGCGGGGCCTCCGTCTCCAGGTTCAACACCGCGCCGCGCCCGTCCAATACACCGAAGTCGTGGATGTAGACCTTGCCCTCACCTACGAGTCCGGTCGGGACTTCCTCTACCGCGCGCAGTCCCAGCGCCTCCAGGATCGGCATGAACGCCGAGAGATCGACCTTCCCGCCGGTCTTGTAGAGCTTCACGCGCGTGAGGCGTTCGCCCATGGTCTCGTTGCCGATCCCCACGACGAAGCCTTCGACGCTAGATTCCAGTTCTTCCAGCTTGAGGACGTCATCGCCCACCAGGCCCCACTCCACCGAGGACTTGTAGTAGTCGGGGAAGCGCGGGCCGTACTTCTCGGCCAGCATCCGGCCGCGCTCGGGGCCCACCCGCGCCTGCAGCGCGTCGAGGAGATCGTCATCCCACGTGCGGGCCAGGCGTTCGACGGCCTCTTCCAGCTCCTCGTAGGGCACCTCGGGGATGTGCTGCTCGGGGCCAACGTGCACGGTGAAGAAGATGCGCGCGGACTCCGTCTCTCCCAGCGAGAGGTGATAGTCAACCGTGGAGCCGTTGAACCGAGCCATGAACAGCGACTGCAACTTCTTGCGCAACTCGGCGTTGAACCGATCGCGGGGCAGCGCGACCACGACGCTCACGCTCCTGCTGTCGATATCGCGGCGAACCAGGACGCGGATGCCGCCGTGCTTCTCCAGCTGCAGGAGCCCGACGACCAGCTGGCGGAGCTCCTCGGCCGAGGCTTGGAACAGTTCGTCTTTGGGGAAGGACTCGAACAGCTCGACCGTTTGCTTGTAGTCGTGCGACCCCGGGATCAGGTCTTCGGCGGTGATGATCTGGCGGAGCTTGTGGTGCAGGAGTGGGGTCTTTGTTGCCGGCTCCATGTACGCCTTCGACGTGAAGAGACCGATGAGACGGGACTCCCCGATCACCCGCCCCTGCGCATCCACCTTGCGGACGCCGATGTAGTCCATCCGCGCGCGCCGATGGACGGTGGAGTAGGCGTTGGTCTTGCTGAACACCAGGAGGTCGCCGTCCTCGATGCGCCGGCGGATCTCGGGCGGGAGCTGGTCCAACGGCGTGGGGGCGCTGAGCGAGGAACGTTCGACGTCGAACAGGATGCCGAGCCCGGTACCGGGAACCGCGGAGATCGCGCGCCCCAGCTCTGTTTCGACCAGCTCGTATTCGCGATAGCCCAGGAGCACGAAGTTCAGCTGGAGCAGCCAGCGTAGGAAATCGACGGTCTCGCCGACCTCCTCCGGCGTATACCGGACGGAAGCTTGGCTCGCCCCCTCGATCATCTCGCCTACGCGAGCCTGCATCGGTTCGAAGTCGCGGACGACCAGATGCACGTCTCTGAGGATCTGGCCGATCTGGTGCTCCAGATCCTCGCTCTCGTCATCGGGGAGCCGGCGGTCCAGCTCGAAGTGCATGACGGACTCGCGATGATCGGCGTCCCGGGCGGGCAGGATACGCTCGATCCGCCCTTGCGCGTCTCGGACGGTGCCGACCACCGGATGAAGGATCTGCCGGGGCGCCAGACCTCGCGCCGTCAGCTCCTCGGTGACGGAATCGACCAGGAACGCGGAGTCGTCGGTGACGGTCTCCAGGACCGCCCCCGGCGCCTCATACCCGTCCGTCCCGATCGCGGGGTCGAAGACCCGGACCGCGTTCGGGGCCGTGCCCCTGCTTTCGGTGAACTCGAACGTCGAGCGCACCTTGGCCAGAAGCTGATCGTCGGGGATGGTGGCCAGCTCCTCGGGCGCGAGCCGGCGGGTGTAGGCCTTCGCGAAGGCTGCGAGCGCGTCACGACGGCCTGCCGGCACGCCATGCTGGATGCCCTCGATGAGCGTCTGGAGCTTCGGGTTCGGCTCGGCCGTCGTCGGCGCGAGACCGGCGGAGGGCGCGGACGTGTCGGTGTGCGGGTCCACGAGCGGTCATTCTGGCACGTCGGGCATGCTCTCGACAGTGTGCGGCGGCTAACCGGCGCCCTCCTCGTGCGCCGCCGTGTCAGCTACGCCGGGCCAGCTCCACTACCTCGGAGGCCAGGTCGTAGCGCCCGAACTGGGGCATCACGTAGATCCCGGCCACGCCCGAAGCGCGCAGTTCTCCGATCAGTTCCCCTGCCATGGCGACCCCTTCCCGCCACGCATCCTCGCCGGCGCCCCGCATCCGTTCGAGGGCAGCGTCGGGGATGACGATCCCGGGGACCTCGTTATGGAGGAATGCTCCGTGGCGAGCCGTGATCAGGGGCAGCACGCCGGCGACGAACGGCACATCCAGCGGCTGACCCGTGAAGGCTTCATAGGCATCCCGCAGCGCCGTCAGCGGCTCCAGCGAGAAGAGCGGCTGTGAGAGCAGGAAGCGGGCCCCACCATCCACCTTCTTCTTGAGCAACCGAACCTCGTGATCGAGGTCGGGGGCGGCGGGGGCGACCGCGGCGCCGGCGAAGAACGACGTTGGTTCGCCGATGGGCGAGCCGGCGCGGTCCACGCCCTGGTTGAACCCTTGGGTGATCAGCGCCAGCAGGCCCGTGGCCGTGACGTCGACGTTGTTCGACCCGTGGGGATAGTCCCCGATGGTCACCGGATCGCCCACACAGACGAAGAGGTTGCGTATCCCCAGCGCGTGCGCGCCCAGGAGATCGCCCTGGAGGCGCAGGAGGTTCCGCCCGCGCGTGGGGAAGTGCAGGACCGTTTCCATGGCGGCCTGCTCTTCGATCAGCCTGCACGCCGCCCAGGCGCTCATCCGCATCTTGGCCATCGGAGAGTCGGCGACGTCGATCACATCCGCTCCCGCCTGGCCCAGGGTGATCGCGGCGGCTACGAGCTTCGCCGCACTGAACGAACGCGGCGGCTCCATCTCCACCGTGATGACGAAGTCCCCGCGCGAGAGCTTCCCCTCCAAGCCGGTCGGCGGGGCGGTGGTGGCCGGCGGCTCCTCGATCTCGGGCGGCCGGTCGGCCACCTCGACGCGGACGCGCGGCCCCAGATCGGCCATCGCCTGCGCCATCGCGGCGATGTGGGCCGGACCCGACCCGCAGCAGCCGCCGACGATCTGCACGCCTTCGCCCCGGAACGCTCGTGCGTGTTCGGCGAAGTAGCCCGGGGTCGCCGGATAGACGAACCGGCCACCCACCTCGGCGGGACCGCCTGCGTTGGGGCGAACCATGAGCGGGATGCCGGCGGCGTACCTGCCCATCGCACGAACGATCCGCAGCGCCTGCGCAGGCCCCTCTCCGCAGTTCACCCCGACGGCGTCGACGCCGAGTTCGGCGAGCCCCGCCGCCACCTGCTCGGGGGTGGATCCGAGCAACGTCCGGTCGTCCCTTGTGAACGTCATGCTCGCCACGACCGCCAGGTCCGGCGCGCCCTGGCGCGCGCCCGCCACGGCCTGCTCGACCTCACGCAGGTCCGACTGCGTCTCGATGATCAGCAGGTCCACACCGCCCGCGACCAGCGCCGCAGCCTGCTCACAGCATGCCTCGAAGGCCTCCTCGGGCCGCACCCGCCCGTAGGGTGCCAGCCGGACGCCCAGCGGTCCCATCGAGCCACCGACCAGGCTCGCTCCGGCGCCGCGCGCGATCGATGCGCCGGCGCGGTTGAGTTCGTCCACGCGATGGGCCATCCCGTGCACGCCCAGCCGGAACCTGTTCGCACCGAAGGTGTTTGTGAGGATGAGCCCGGCCCCCGCCTGGACGAACGAACGGTGGACGCGCGCCACCTCGGCCGGGTCATCGACGTTGAGAGCCTCGAGGCACGCATCGACCGGCGCCCCGCCGGCGATGAGCGCGGTCCCCATGCCGCCGTCGCACAGCAGGGCATCACTCGCGACCAAGGCGCGGAGCTGGTCGCCGTTCATCCGATCACCTCGACCGAGAACGTGAGATCCACGACCGGGCGAAGGGTGGCGGCGACCGAGCAGTACTTCGACTCCGCCAGCGCCACCGCCTTCTCGGCCTTGACCGCATCGACGGTCCCCGAAAGAACGAACCGCAGGTGGATCGACCTGAACGCCCATGGGGGTTCGGGATCTTGTTCGGTGGTGATCACGATCTCCAGGCCACGCAGATCCTGGCGCTGCTTCTTCAAGATGACCACGGTGTCGAACGCCGTGCAGGCTGCTAGCGAGAGCGGGAGCAGATCCGAGGGCTTCGCGCCCAGGCCGTCGGGGTCTCCACCGATCATCAGCGGGGACCCGTACGCGGTCTGGCCCTGGAACTGCAGGGCTTCTCCGGACCACACCAATCGCTGTGTCCCCATGCCCGTCAGTGTATGGATAGGTGGCAATGTGGCCCCATTCGCGCCGCGGCGCGGCGGCGGCGCGGCGGCGGCGCGGCTGCTCGGGTACCCTGCCCGCATGCCGATCCAAGATGGCTTCAACACCCTTCGTCGCGTCTACGTTCGAGAGCCTCGCGTGGAAGACCTCGCCGAGTGGGCGGCCTACAACTGGCGCTCCGCGCCCGACCCGGCGAAGACCATCGACGAACACGCCGCCTTCCGTGCAGCGCTGGCCGATGCCGGCGCGGAGGTCGTGCTCGGGCGAACCCCCGTGGCCGGGAACCCCGATGCCATCTACGCCTACGACCCGACGCTGATGACCGACGCCGGGGCGATCGTGCTTCGGCCGGGGAAGCGGGGCCGGCGCGGCGAACCCTCGGCACACGTACGGGACCTAGCCGACGCAGGGGTCGGAGTCGTCGGAGAGCTAGAAGGGCCCGCCACCGCCGAGGGTGGCGACATGTTCTGGCTGGACCCCTCGACCTTGCTGATCGGCCGCGGTTACCGGACGAACGACGCCGGGATCGACCAGATCCGCGCATACCTCGAGCCGACGGGCGCCACCGTCCACGCGTTCGACCTGCAGCATCTGAGCGGCCCTGCGGAGTGCTTGCACCTCATGTCGTTCATCTCGCCGCTCGATCGGGATCTGGCCGTCGTGTTCCTCCCGATGATGCCGGTGCGGATGGTGCTGCTGCTCCAAGACGCCGGGATGTCGTTCGTGGAGGTTCCCGAGGAGGAGTTCGACACGCTGGGGCCGAACGTGCTGGCGCTTGGACCTAGGGTGGCGCTCGCGATCGAAGGGAACCACGAGACACGCAGGCGCATGGAGGCGGCGGGCGTCGATGTGCGTGTCTTCTCCGGCGAGGAACTCTGCAAGAAGGGCGATGGCGGCCCCACCTGCCTCTCCCGCCCTTTGGACCGAGGCTGACCGATGTCGGCACTCTGGTTCTGGCTGCACATCGCGGGTACCGTCGGGTTCGTTGCGGTGCACGGCGAACAAGCCATGGCCATGTTCCGGATCCGCGCCTCGGGGACGGACCGCGCCGCCATCGAGGCACTCACGGAGCGCTCCAAGGCCAAGACCGGCCTCAGCTACCTCTCGCTCGGCGTCATCGTGGTATCGGGGACCGCCGCCGGGATCCACGGCTCGGACTTCGGCGCCACGTGGATCTGGGGGGCCATCATCGTGCTGCTGATCACGGTTGGCCTCATGTCGGTGACCGCGACCCCATGGATGAAGAGCCTGCGACACGGCTGCACACGTTGGGCCGATGGCAGCTACACGATGGACGACCCTGAGCTCGCCCGCACGCTCGCCGGCCCCGTCCCTTTCATCGTGGCGGGGATCGGGACGGCCGGACTGCTCGTGATCCTCCTGCTCATGTTCCTCAAACCCGGCGCGTGACCTGCAACGCTCCCGCACCCGCAGCCGCCCGGTAGCCTGGACCACATGACCGATCGCGTCTTCAACTTCTCCGCGGGTCCCGCGGTCCTTCCGCAACCTGTGCTGGAAGAGGCTCAGCGCCAGGTCCTGGGCATCGAAGGTCTCGGGATGAGCGCCCTGGAGGTATCCCATCGTTCCGCGTGGTTCTCGGATGTCATCGGAGAAGCCGAAGCCAATCTGCGCCTGCTGCTTGCCATCCCCCCGAACTACCGGGTGGTGTTCTGCCAGGGCGGTGCGACGCTGCAGTTCTCGATGGTCGCGATGAACTTCCTACGCGGGACGGGCAAGGCTGCGGATTACGTCGTCACCGGATCGTGGGGTTCCAAAGCCGTCAAGGAAGCCGAGAAGGAAGGCGAGGTTCGTGTTGCGTGGACCGATACGTCGAACGGGTTCCGTCGGGTCCCTTCCGACCCCGAACTCACGGAGGCTCTAGCGGCCAACGCCGCGTTCGTCCATATCACCGCGAACGAGACCATCCAGGGGGTCGAATTCCCCGGCACGCCGGTGGTATCCGAAGGGGTCGATCTGTTCTGCGACATGTCGTCGGACTTCCTGTCGCGGCCGGTAGATGTCGGCAGCTACGGCCTGATCTACGCCGGGGCCCAGAAGAACGCCGGCCCTGCCGGGGTCACCATCGCCATCATCCGGGAGGACCTCTTGGAACGGATCCCGGCCGGACTGCCGATCATGCTCGACTACCGGACGTTCACCGAGCACGGATCGCTGTACAACACCCCGCCCGTGCTCTCCATCCTGGTGCTGATGCTCGTCACGCGCTGGCTCCGTGACGACGTGGGTGGCCTGGACAAGCAGCTCGATCACAACCGGGCGAAGGCGTCCGCGCTCTACGAGGCGATCGACGCCTCAGAAGGCTTCTACCGGGGTCACGCCGACCCCGGGTCCCGTTCGCTCATGAACGTGACGTGGACGCTCCCGACGCCGGAGCTGGAGAAGCGCTTCGTGGCGCAAGCTGCCGGGGAAGGCATGATCGAACTCAAAGGACATCGGAGCGTCGGTGGGATCCGGGCGAGCGTTTACAACGCCATGCCGCTGGAGGGTGCCGAGACGCTCGCTCGGTTCATGGCGGCCTTCAGGGCCGCCAACGGCTAGCCCGCGATCAGCTCGTCTGCGGCTTGTCCGAACACCTCGGAGTGGCGATCGACGTCCTCGGCCGTGGTCGCCGGCGACATCAGGGCCATGTTGTGGAACGGCGTGATCAGCAGGCCACGGTTGAGCATGTAGAGGTGGATCAAGGAATCGAGCTCCTCGTCCTGACCCGCCGCCGCCTGCGCCCCGTTCTTGGCCACGTCGGGCCGGAACAGGTACTCCACCCGGCAGCCCAGCCTGGTCACGTGCCACGGCAGTTCCCGGCTGTCGATGACCCCTTGCACGCCCGTCTCGAACCGCTCACCCAGCGCGATCATGTGCTCGAACGCTTCGTCCGTCAGCACCTCGCCGAGCGTGGCCCGCATGGCCGCCAACGACAGCGCGTTGCCGGCAAGCGTGCCGCCCACCCCCCCGACGTCCGAGTGTCGCCAGTCGGTGTGCGCCGTGATGCGATCCGCTACCTCTTGGGTCATCCCGAACGCGGCGCTCGGGATGCCCGCGCCCAGCGTCTTACCGATGGTCACCACGTCGGGCTGCAGGCCGTAGGCCTTCGTCATCCCGCCGGGCCCGGCGCTGATGGTGTGGGTCTCGTCGATGATGAGCAGCGTGCCGTACTTCGTGCACAGTTCCCTGACGCCTTCGTGGTAGCCGGGCTCAGGGAGCACGATGCCGATATTGGTCAGTGCCGGCTCGAACAGACAGGCGGCGACGTCGCCGTGTGCCAGCGCACGTTCCAAGCCCTCCAGATCGTTGATCTCGACCACGCGGGTGGTTTCCTCGATCGGCACGGACTGGCCGATGGTGCCCTCCCGCAGCACGATGTTGCCGTCGTCGTCCAGGTTGCCGTACGTCTCATCCACCGACCCGTGGTAGTTCCAGTTGTGGACGGCGATCTTGCTCCGGCCGGTGATCTGCCGGAGCCAGCGGATGGTGAACCGGTTCGCGTCGGTTGCGGTCAAGCAGAACTGCCACAGGTGCATGCCGAACCGGCGCTGCATCTCGGCCCCGACCCAGATGGCGTCCTCGGTGGGGAGCATCAGCGTGATGCCCTTGGCGGCCCGATCAGCGATCGCATCCACCGCGACCTTCGGCCCGTGCCCGGCCATCCCCCCCGTGTCCCCCAGGCAGAGATCGACGTACTGGTTCCCGTCCACGTCCCAGAACTGCGCGCCCAACGCCCGATCCACGAAGACCGGGTAGTCCCCCGGCCAGCGAACCATCCAGTTCATCGGGACGCCGTAGAGGAGCGACTCCTGGGCCTTCTGCGCGAGGGCGCCCGACTTCGGGCTCCTGTCGCGGAAGGTCTGGCGTTCGCGTTCCATGAGTTGGTGGATCCGGGTGCGGTCGATCTGGCGCATGCGGGGGGCCTCCTCAAGGCGTACTGGGGGCGAAACGCGGCGAGTCTACTACCCTGCCCTGCGTGAGTTGGCCCCTGATCTGCGTGAACGGCGGCCCCAGGGAACGAGGGCGAGCCTACGGCGAGCAGGCTCGCGACCGCATCCACGGCACCATCGCGCTCTACGAGCAGCTCATCGGCTACCACACGGCCTTGACCTGGCCCGAGATCCGCGACCTGGCCGGGCCGTTCGCCGAGCCCCTGGATGCCTATGACGAACGGCTCCTGCCGGAGATGGAAGGCATCGCCGAGGGCGCCGGCGTGGACGCCGAGGACATCCTCGCCATCAACCTTCGAACCGAGCTCCTGTCGGTCCGCCGGGCGCCCGGCGCAGGGAGCCTCACCGAGTGCACCGTACTGTCGGCGATCTCCGAGGATCCGCCGGGACATGTCCTCATCGCCCAGAACTGGGACTGGACGCCGCGCGCGGCCGAGACCTGCGTGGTGCTCGACGCAACGCCGACGCAAGGTCCGGGGTTCGTCACGGTCGTCGAGGCCGGGCTGCTGGCCAAGTGCGGGGCCAACACCGCAGGCATCGGCGTGGTGACGAACGCGTTGGAGTCGAGCCGTGACCGCGGGGAACCGGGCGTGCCGTTCCACGCCATCCTGCGCAGGATCCTCACGAGTTCGAGTTTCGAGGAGGCGGTGGATGCCGTCATGACGCCCGTGCGAGCATCCTCCGGCAACTACCTCATCGCGTCGGCGGACGGGCGGTCGGCCGGCCTGGAGGCCGCGCCCGGCGGTCCGGAGATGGTCACGAGGTTCGAGGGGCCGGACCTGGTGCACACGAACCACTTCCTTCGCACGGGGGCCCCGTTCAAGGACATGGCGCTGCTCGAGCCCGGATCGACGTCCAGGCATCGCCAGGAACGGGCGGCGGGCGGACTCGAAGCCCGGACCGACCGCGGGATGCAAGGGCTCCTGGAGGTTCTTCGTGACCACGAGGGAAGGCCCGGTTCGGTCTGCAGGCATCGAAACGGGACACTCGATCAGTGGGACGACTCCGTGACCGTCGCCACCATGGCCGCGGACCTGACGGAAGGGGCGATGTGGGTGAGCGAAGGTGCTTCGTGCGAGGCCCCGATGGAGGCCTTCTCGCTCCGTTGACGGCGTCTCGCTTGTGTTTGCAAGGCTGGACAGGGTAAACCTACTTCCCCCGTAGACCGAAGGAACAGTATGCGCAACCGCGTTCGCTCCCCCATAGGTGCTGCCCTGCTGGTGCCGGCGCTGGTTCTGGCCGGATGCACAGGTGGGCCGGGGGTATCCAGTGGAACCGATCCCATGGCCAGCGCCTCCACGCTTTCCCAACTCCCACCCAACGTGGGACCGAGCGATTGCAGTCCTGCTTCACCCACAACAACGACGGGGACGAATACCGAGGTCACCGGCCAGAACGGGAAGGACACGGCCTTCTGGGCTTTGTTCCCGGGCCGCCCCCCATTCCCCTCCGCGACCGACCTGCGTGTGCGACTCGCTGTCAACGGGGAGCACGGGATGCGGATCTTCCTGGGCGGACCTAGCGGCCAGGAGATCCGCCTGGATCACGTCTACCCCGATTTCGGCGCCACTTGGGGCCGACCCGGCGACATCTGGCAGGCCATCGTGAACTTCCCGGCGCCCGGATGCTGGCGTATCAGCGCCGATCGAGCGGACAAGCACGCGGATTTCTGGGTGCTGGTGAAGTAGGCAACGCAGGCTGGCGATAGACCTAGGTCCGGTCGTCCCATCACATCCGTCGGCCGCACCACACGGAGTGGGTAAAGGTGGGCTAGTTCAGTGACGATGGGAGGGAACCATGAAGGAAACCCCGCTCTCCTCAACCAACGGCCACCGGCCCGCCCAACCGAAGCATCGTCGAGCTGACGACGAGGGCTCGGCCCACTCAGTCAATGGAAAGCCTCGCCGCCGGCAGGTCGACGGCTGGCTCGATCGCTGGGTGTCGACCACGCAAGATCTCACGCGCCTCACGAACACCCATCCGATGATGGATGCCGTCATCGACGAACAGCAGGGCCGCCGGATCCGGATCGGCGACCAGTGGCTGGTCGACTGGGCGTCGTGCAACTACCTTGGCTTCGACCTGGATGAGGAGATCATCGCGGCCGTTCCCGAGTACCTGGCCAAGTGGGGAACGCACCCGTCGTGGTCTCGCCTGCTGGGCAGCCCCAGGCTCTACCCCGAGATCGAAGAACAGATGACCGAACTCTTGGGCAGCGAGGACGTTCTCTTGCTGCCGACCATCACCCACATCCACATGTCGGTGATCCCCGTCCTCGTGGGCGACGGGACGATCTTCCTGGACGGCCGCGCGCACAAGACGATCTACGACGGGGCGATGGTGGCCGCGGGTCACGGCGCGTCCATCGTCCGATTCCGACACAACGACTTCGAGCATCTCGAGGAGCTCGTCCGTGCGAGTGACCCGGCGCTCCCCCGGATAATCGCGATGGACGGCGTGAACTCGATGACCGGCAACGGTCCCGAAATGGGGGAGTTCTCCAGGATCGCGCGGGACCACGACATCCTGTTGTATGTGGACGACGCGCACGGCTTCGGCGTCATCGGTGAACGCTCGCAGGACGAAACCTCGAGTTACGGGATGAAGGGCAACAGCATCCTTCGCCATCAAGGCGTCTCATATGACAACGCCGTCCTGGTTGCCGGCCTGTCGAAGGCTTACTCCTCCCTCCTGGCCTTCATCGCGTTGCCCACCGGCATGAAGGAAGCGCTCAAGGTGTTGGCGCCCCCCTACCTGTACTCGGGGCCCTCGCCTGTGGCGTCGCTCGCGACCACGATCGCCGGCCTCGAGGTCAACAAGAAGCGGGGCGACGACTACCGCGCGACCCTGTGGCGGCACACCGATCGCATCCTCCGGGCTATCCACGCGCTCGAGATCCATACCCCGAACGAGTCCGGCTACCCGATCATCGAGATCCCCCTGGCCGATCACAACCAGATCGATGAGGTAGGTCGGTACCTGTTCGACCACGGGATCTACGTGACGATGGCCGCCTACCCGTTGGTGCCGAAGAACGAGGTGGGCTTCCGCATCCAGCCCACCGCCGCGCACTCGGACGAAGAGGTCGACGAGCTCATCGCGGTCCTAGGGACCCTCAAGGGACGCTTCCAGCTCGAGCAGATGCGTGCGTCCGTCTAGCGGAGAAAGGGACGGGGCTGGTCATGAGATTGAGGCATGGCACCGAATTCCTGTCGAGCGCAGCGCGAGGACTCGACCTCGTCGCCGACCAGCTGACAGCCGCTGAGCGGGCGGCATCATCTGATCGGCCGGTGCCCACGATACGCGTCGCAGGTGAAGGTTCCAGACGAGCAAGGCGGCGGACTCGACGGGGGTCTCGGTATAGGGGAATCGCGACATGAGCGCGAGCCAGCCGGACGAACCTGACCTGGACCATCTGCTCGATCGCGTTGAAGAGCTGGCCGAACTCGGTGATCACCAGAGTGCGTTGCAGCTCCTCGAGACCGCAAGGGCAGCGCTCCCACCGGATGCACGCGTGGAAACCGCCCGTGGGTGGTCCTTCGAGAACCTCGGAGCGGACCATCTCGGATCGGCGGCTTCCGCGTACGAGGAAGCGCTCAGATTGGATCCCGAGATCCTTGAGGCCCGCGAAGGTCTCGGCAACGTGCTCTTCGCCCTCGGCGACATCGACGCCGCCAACCGGCTGTTCATAGAGGTTGTGGAGCAGGTGGACCGATCGGGGGGAGACGATCCGACCGCTCGTGAGCTCCAGGGATGGTGCCTGTACAAACTCAGTCAATTCGACCGTGCCGTCGAGGTCTTCCTCGGCGTTCTCGCCGAGAGCGGCTCGCTGGTGGCAGTGAGGTTCGACCTCGGTCTTGCTCTCTTGGCCAAGGGTGAGGTCGGCAAGGCCGTGACCGAGTACGGCGCGGCCATCGCCCAGCTCCAGCGAGTCACCGCGGCCCGACGCGTCGGCGCGCTCATGGTCGCGCTCGACGACCTCGACGCGGGGATCAAGGACCGCCCCAGCATCCGTCTCAACTACGCCACGCAAGAGATGCGGAGCCGGCTGGTCTGGGAACTTTCCGAGGCCAGAGCCTCGGTTACCGCGGAAGCCTCGGCGAAACCGGCTCCCCCTTCTGGTGACGCATGAGTGATGCGCGATTCCAGCTCATCGCTCCCCTTCGCGAGCGGCGGTTCCGTCTCTTGTGGACCGGGATGACGGTCTCTCTGGTCGGCGATGGCATGATGCTGGTCGCCGTCGCGATCGCGGTCTTCAATATCTCCAACGCCCCAACCGCGCTTGGCATCACCATGATGGCGATCGCCATTCCCCAGCTCGTTCTCTTGCTGATCGGGGGCGCGGTATCCGACCGGATCGAGCGGCGCAAGGTGATGATCGGCTCAGACGTGGCACGAGGGATAGCGGTCGGAGCGCTGGCGGCACTGGCGTCTGCTGACGCCTTGCGCTTGTGGCACCTGATCGTCCTCGGCGCGGTGTACGGAGCCGGGTCCGCCTTCTTCGCTCCCGCGTTCGAGTCGGTCGTTCCCGATCTCGTACCGGAGTCCATGCTGACCCAAGCAAATTCCTTGGACCAGTTCGTCCGGCCGGCGGCCTCCCGCTTGATCGGCCCCGCGTTGGGAGGGGCTGTGATCGCAGCCGTTGGCATCGGCGGCGCCTTCATGGTCGACGCCGCGACCTTCGTCTTCTCGGTCGGATGCCTCCTCTACATGGGGGCCATCGAAGCCCCGGCGGAAGAACGCTCGGACCAGACCCCGTCCATCTGGGCGGAGATCGGGGAGGGCTTCCGCTTCGTTCGAAGCCGCACGTGGCTGTGGGGCACCCTGGCCGCGGCCACGCTCGCGTACCTGGTGTTCCTCGGACCGGCCGAGGTCCTGCTCCCGTACGTCGTGAAGAACGAACTGCATGCATCGGCGGCATCGCTCGGATTGATCTTCAGCGCCGGGGGCCTGGGGGCGATCGCTGCAGCCGCCATCATGGCGCAGCGAGGGATCCCACGCAGGAGCATGACCTTCATGTATGTCGTCTGGACGCTGTCGACGCTCATGGTGGCGGTCTACGGGATCGCGACGGCACGCTGGGAGCTGGCGCTGGCATGCTTCGTGTTCAACGCCATGGAGACCGCGGGCCTAGTCGTGTGGCTGACCACGAAGCAAGTGCTCGTCCCGTCAGCCTTGCTTGGCCGGGTTTCCAGTTTGGACTGGGCCATCTCCATCGGCCTCATGCCGGTGTCATACGCACTCGTCGGCCCGGTGTCGCATGTGATCGGCGTCCAGACCACCCTGGTGATCGCCGGCGTGCTCGGTGCGGCGATCACGCTCTCGTTCCTATTCATCCCCGGAGTGCGCGCGGTAGAAGGTCTCGTAGGCGTCGAACCTGAGAGACGTGACCCAGCTCCGTCTGAGCCGACGGCGCTGGGTGCCGCTCTGGCTTTCAAAGAGTCCCCTGCAGTCCCTGCTCGCCGTTGAGCCAGCCTTGAGCCAGCCTTGAGCGGGACCTGATTTCAGGTACTTGACCCGGAACCTCTGCCCCCTAGCCGCTCTGCCAGGGGTAAGCGGAGCCAACTATTTCCCGCTAGGCACTAATGTCGGCCGACCGGCTTTCCGATAGCCAAACAGATGAGAAACAAGGCGTGGTTCCTCTATCTATGCGGCACGGCCATCACGATGGCCGTGTACTTCTCGTCCGGCCACCACGCGATCCTGTTCAACCTTATCAGCCTGTCCTCTCCTATCGCGATCATCGTGGCCGTCAGGCTTCATGCTCTCAAGAACCCGATGCCGTGGTATCTGTTCGCCCTCGGTCAGACGTTGTTCCTCGCCGGCGACGTGATCACGTACAACTACGCGACGTTCTTCCATACAGAGGCCCCCTACCCGTCGATCGGTGACATCGCGTATCTCTCCGTGTATCCGTGCATCGTGGCAGGACTCTTGCTGTTGATCCGCCAGCGCCGTTCTGCCGGCGACCGCGGGAGTCTCATCGACGCCGCGATGATCACCATCGGTATCGGAACGCTCTCGTGGGTGTTCCTGATCGCCCCATACGCAACCGACGGCACATTGGGGGTGCTGGAGAAATCGGCATCGATGGCCTACCCGTTCATGGACCTGCTCCTGATCACCTTCGCCGTTCGGCTGGCCATCGGCGGGGTACGGAAGACTCCCGCCCTCTACCTGATGATGATCGGCATCGCCGCCCTATTCGTCACGGACGCCATCTATGGGTGGCTCCTTCTCCACAGCGGCTATTTGCCGGGCAGCGGGACGCTCGAACTCGGATGGGGCTCGTTCTACGTCTTGTTCGGTGCCGCCGCGTTGCACCCGTCCATGCAGCGCATCTCGGAGAGTCCAGGGGACTCAGAGATACGGATCGGCGCCGGGCGCCTGACACTACTGGCGTTCGCCTCTCTCCTTGCTCCGTTGACACAAGTGATCCAGCTCTGGATGGGCCACGATGTCTCGAACCTTTCGGTCATCCTGGGTGCAACGATCACACTCTTCGTTCTGGCGGTCATTCGGATGGCGGGGCTCGTTCACCGTCAGCAGCAATCGGTCGATCGCGAGCAGGCACTGCGCCTCGCGGGCGCCTCCCTCGTTACCGCAACCAGTCGATCTGCCATACACGAGGCGGCAACGCAAGCAGCTCTGTCATTGGCTGGTAGCGGATCGTCGATCCGCATGTGCGAACGACCGGGTGAGGGCGAGGTATTGGTGGTCGTCGCCTCCTCAGGTGGCGCGAGCGACGCCACCGGCGTCGACTTCTCTCTCAATGACATCCAGGATTGGAAACTCCAGCGACTGATGGGTCGTGAGGCCTACACCGTGAAGATGCATGAGAGCAGCCTGCGCGACCCGCTCCGTTTGCAGCCCAGCGAGGAGGGATCCATCTTCGTCGCTCCCTTGTTCCTTCGGGATGAGCTCCACGGCCTCATGGTCGTCGCCTCGACGGAAGAGATGCCCGCATCCATCACAGACAGCCTGCGGGCTCTTTCCTCGCAGGTCGCACTCGCGCTTGAGAGCGCCACACTGACCGAAGACCTGTTGACGAAGCAGAGCGAGGCGAGGTTCGCCTCTCTGGTGAAGAACTCAACCGATGTGGTCACCGTCCTCGAACCCGATACTTTGGTGCGCTACGCGAGCCCTTCCGCCGCGCGTGTGTTCGGCTACGAGCCGGCCGAACTGGAGGGCATGCGGTTCTCCGACCTTTTGGGTGCGGAGGACAAGACCAAGGTTATGGCCTTCATCATGGCCAACGGTGAGGGTGAGGTTGAAGGCCTCACCGGCATCATGGAGTTCAAGATCCTGGGGAAGAACGGCGAACCGTTCCATGCGGAGACACTTCGAACAAGCCTCATGCACGATGAGAACGTGCGCGGGATCGTCCTGAACACCCGTGACATCTCCGAGCGAAAGGCGTTCGAGGAACAGCTCTCGCATCAGGCCTTCCACGACTCGGTGACCAACCTGGCAAACCGGGCACTGTTCACGGACCGGGTGGAACACGCGGTGGAACGCCAAGAGCGGGACCACAAGCCAATCGCCGTCCTGTTCATGGACATCGACGACTTCAAGACCATCAACGACTCGCTCGGCCACGCCGCGGGAGACCAGCTCCTTGCCGAGGTGGGTGAACGGCTCAAGACCACGCTGCGCGCGGCCGATACCGCTGCGCGCCTGGGCGGGGACGAGTTCGCCATCCTGATTGACCTGGATGAGGACGGCGAGGGAGTGCAGGCCGCCGACGTGGCCGAACGCGTCATGCAGATGCTCGAAGCGCCCTTCACCCTTGAGGGCAAGGAGGTCTTCGTTCGCGCCAGCCTTGGGATCGCCGTTGCCGAAGGCGAGGAGACGATCCGATCCGAAGAGATCCTCCGCAACGCCGACGTGGCCATGTACATGGCGAAGGAGCGCGGCAAGGGTCGCTACCAGGTCTTCGAGCCGGAGATGCACGACACCGCGCTCAAGCGCCTTGAGATGAAGGCGGACCTGCAGCGCGCCTTGGAGCACGATGAGTTCGTCCTCTTCTACCAGCCGGTCATCGAGCTGGAGTCGGGGCGCGTGTCCGGTGTGGAAGCGCTCATCCGCTGGATCCACCCGACCCGCGGCATGGTGCCGCCGCTCGACTTCATCCCGCTGGCCGAAGAGACAGGTCTCATCGTGGCCATCGGCCGCTGGGTGCTGCGAACAGCAACCATCTACGCGAAGGCGCTCCAGGACACTTACCCCATGGACCCGCCGTTCCACATGGCGGTCAACCTCTCCGCGCGTCAGCTGGTCCGCCCCGAGATCGTCGATGAGGTTCGCGACATTCTGCAGGAGACCGGCTTGGATCCCCATTCCCTCATCTTGGAGATCACCGAGTCCGTGATGATGCAGGATATGGAGCTCTCCATCGAACGCCTGACCGAACTGAAGTCACTCGGCGTGCAACTGGCCATCGATGACTTCGGCACCGGCTACTCATCGCTGAACTACGTGCGCCGATTCCCCGTGGACATCCTGAAGGTCGACAAGTCGTTCATCGACGGCGTGAGCGAAGGCGGCGAATCCTCGGCCCTGACCGCCGCGGTGATCGAACTCGCCGCGATCCTGGGGCTTAAGCCCGTGGCGGAAGGCATCGAACGCGCCGACCAGCTCCAGCGGCTCCTGGAGCTCCACTGCGATCTGGGCCAAGGTTTCCTGTTCGCCAAGCCGCTGCCGGGCACAGACCTGGAGTCGCTCCTGACTGAGCGCCGCCAGATGCAGTCCGAGATCGACGCCGTCTCGAACTCGTAACTTCCTCCCGGGGTCGAACCGGGCCATGATGCGAACCGATCATGGACGTCGTTCGCAGATACTTCCGCGCGGTAGCCGGGCCGATCGCGGCCGTAGTGCTCGTTGCGTGCGTCTCGGCGGATACCCCCACGCCCCCATCGCCGGCCCCAGCCGTGGCGGCTCCCAGCCCGGCCGTGCCCCCCAGCCCAACCGGCGCCACCCTCTCGCCCGTCCCGTCATCGGCCCACGGTGACCCGGCCCCCGCGCCCACGCCGTGGGGTCACGCGATCGACAGGCTCATCGGCTCGCGTCAGGTCTCCGTGGCGGTCCGCGTCGGAGCCACGCTCGTCTACGCGCACCTGGCCACCGCCCGCAGCACGCCCGCCTCCAACCAGAAGCTCCTCCTGTCCATGACCGCCCTGAGCGAACTCGGGCCCGGCTACCGGATCCCCACCGATGCGGCCGTTGTCCGGGGGTCGCTCCACAAGGGCGTCGTGCACGGTGATCTGTGGGTCGTCGGGCACGGCGACCCCGAGTTCGACGACGCGGCGGCCCGCGATCTGGCAGCCGAGGTTCGCGCGGCCGGCATCCGTCGGATCACGGGAGCGGTCATCGGCGACACCGGCGGATTCCTCCGTGACCGACATGCACCCGGCTGGCACCCGATGGCGCTCCAGAACATCGGGCTCCCGACGGCGCTGTCGTTCGACCGCAACGCCGGCCCGACCCGGTACGTCATGACGCCCGAACTGCACGCCGCGCGCGCGCTGACGGCGGACCTGCGCGGCCGGGGCGTGCAGGTGGAGGGAAGCCCCCGGGCCGCGCTCCCCACCGACACCCTCAAACCCGTTGCATCGGTTCGGTCGGCGGCGCTGGCGGCCATCATCCGACGACAGAACATCACCTCCGACAACCTGGATGCCGAAACGCTTTCGAAGGTCCTGGGGGCACGCTTCGGCGGAGAGGGGTCGATCGCGGCCGGAGCGGCGGTCATCTCGGCATGGCTCCACGATCATGGGATCCAGGCGAACGTGATGGACGCGTCCGGACTGTCATATCGCGACCGGATCTCGACGCTCGGCCTGAGCCGCCTCTTGGCGTCCGCGCTCCGTCTGCCGTGGGGTGAGTTCTTGCGAGCGTCGTTGCCCGCGCCGGGCCAGGGCACGATGCGCGGCCGTCTGTCCGGCATCGCTGTCCGCGCCAAGACCGGCACCCTCGCCCAAGGGATATCGGCCCTGTCGGGCTACCTGCGGCTTCAGAGCGGCCGAACGGCGTCCTTCTCGATCCTCTCGAGCGGCGTCTCGAAGCAGGTGGCCATCCGTATCGAAGACCGGATCGTTCGCACCCTGGCCTCGAAGCTGTAGGTCGTCGCGAACGGGGGGGGGTGAGCTCTATGGAGCGCTCAGGCTTCGGCGTGAGCGCGCGGGTGGAGCAGGCCGAACGCGTAGGACTCGACGAGCGCCTCCCATGAGGCTTCGAGGATGTTCTCGCTGACGCCTACGGTGGTCCACTCGCGTTCGCCGTTGGAGGTGTCGATCAACACGCGAACCACGGCGCCGGTCCCGACGTTCTCGTCCAGAACCCTGACCCGGTAGTCCTCCAGCGACATGTGGGCAAGCTCCGGGTACTCGTTGGTGAGGGCCTTGCGGAGCGCGTTGTCCAGGGCACCGACGGGGCCATGGCCCTCCGCGGTCTCGATGTGGCGTTCGTCGTTCGTGATGACCTTCACGGTTGCCTCGGCGACGGCGCCTTCGTCCCACCGCTCCTGGACCAGCGCCTTATAGCTCTCCACGGTGAAGTAGTCCTGCTTCCAGCCCATCGCGCGCCGCATCAGGAGTTCCAGCGACGCGTCGGCGACCTCGAAGGTGTAGCCGCGCGCCTCGCGTTCCTTGATGTCCTGCAGGAGCGCGGGGATGACGTCGGGTTCCAGCGCCAGGCCGAATTCCCGTGCCTTCATCGTCAGGGTCGCCGCGCCACCAAGATCGCTGACCGAGATCCCCCTGTGGTTGCCCACCAGATCCGGACTCACGTGTTCGTAGGCTGTTTCCAGCCGTGCGAGGCCGCTCGCGTGCAAGCCCGCCTTGTGCGTGAACGCGTAGCGGCCGGCGTAGGGCTGGCGCGAGTCGGGCGCCACGTTCGCGACCTCCGCCACGTAGTGCGCGACCTCGGTGAGGCGCTCGACGGAACCTTCCGGCAGCGCGTCGGTCATCCCCATCTTCAAGACCAGGTTCGCCGCGATGGGGATGAGGTCGGCATTACCGGTTCGTTCGCCGTAGCCGTTGACGACGCCCTGAACCTGGAAGGCGCCGTGCTCCACGGCGATGAGGGAGTTGGCGACCGCGCAGCCGGCATCGTTGTGGACGTGGATCCCCAGCTTGGCGTCCACGCCCGCTACCACCGCGTCCAGGATGCGCGCGATGTCGCGCGGCAGCATGCCGCCGTTCGTGTCGCAGAGAACCAGCCGCTCGGCGCCGCCCTGTTCCGCGGCGTCCAGCGCCTGCATCGCGAAGGTCTGGTCGTAGAGGTACCCATCGAAGAAGTGCTCGGCGTCGAAGAACACCCTGCGCCCCTCGCGGCGAAGGAACGCGATGGAGTCCTGGATCATGGCGAGTCCTTCCGCCAGATCGGTTCGGAGCGCCTCGGTGACGTGGAGCGCGCTGGCCTTGCCGACGATGCAGATGACCTCGGTCCCGGTGTCCAGCAGTTCGCGCAGCACGGGGCTCTCTTCGGGCTTCTCCCCCGCCTTGCGCGTCATCCCGAACGAGGTGAGCGTGGAGTGCTGCAGCGTTTCCTTCGTCGCCAGCTTGAAGAACTCGGTGTCGCGGGGATTCGCGCCGGGCCAGCCGCCTTCGATGAAGGGGACGCCCAGCTGGTCGATCTTGTGCAGGATGCGGAGCCGGTCGTCGATGGAGTAGCTGAAGCCTGTTCCCTGGGCGCCGTCGCGGAGCGT
>JBBRTK010000015.1:0-28061 GCA_038244455.1 Actinomycetota bacterium | reverse complement strand
GTCTTGGGTGAGCTCCCGGCTCTCCAGCTCCCACTTCTTGCGCCCGCCGTTCACGAGCTTCACGTTGTCGTACCCACGAAGCTTGAGCAGCCAGTACGCGTATGCCGCGAACCAGTTGTTGTTGCCGCCGTACAGCACGACGGTGGTGTCCGGACCGACGCCTGCCTCGGACAGGAGGCGGCTGAAGCCCGCCTGGTCCTGGAAGTCCCGTCCGACCGACGTGTGGAGGTCGGTGCTCCAGTTCCACTTGACGGCGCCGGCGACGTGGCCCTTGTCATAGGCGGTCGTGTCCTCGTCGACTTCGATCACGCGCACGTTCGGATCGCCGGCATGCTCCGCCAGCCAGTCGGTGCTTACCAGGACCTCGGGGTTCGCGTACTCACTCATCGGGTGGCTCCTTGGGGTGGTGGGGCTTGATCGCCCCGGAAACAGGGAAGGGACCGCTCGCGCGGCCCCCGTGGACGGATCGAGACAACTTCAGGACGACGCGAACGTGGGCGCCCCGGCGGGGCGCACCGACCGCCTACAGCACAGGCGCGAGGGAATCATCGCCCCCACCAGACCTCGGCACCGCGTGCGGACCATCCCCAACTCCCTCGAAGATCCGGATGTGTTGAGAGGTGTTGTATCGGATTTGCACTTGCAACGTCAAGGTTCGCCGTTGCAACGAGCCGGTCAGAAGACGCCGAGCGCGGCCTTCGCCTCGTCGGACATCATCTCGGGGCTCCAGGCGGGACGAAGGACCATCTCGGGGCGGACCTCCCCGACACCGTCCACGGCCTGCACGAACATCCGCATCTGGTCTTCGATCATCGGACCGATGGGGCATCCCATGGTGGTCAGGCTGTAGGTGATGTCCACATCGCCGGACTCGGTGAGATCTACGCTGTACACCAGGCCCAGGTCGACCACGTTGATCCCCAACTCGGGGTCGTACACCTTCTTCAGGGCCTCGATCACCTCGTCGTGAAGGGCTCCCGAGCCCTCCGGCGCGTCCTGATCCGCCGCGGCGCTGCTTGTGTCGTCTTCGGTCTCGATCGCGGATTCTTGCTCGCTCATACCGGCCTTCCTACGAAGTTCGTCCTATCCTTACTTGGTTCAGCCTACTTCCCCGGACGCAAAAGGACCCGATGCCCTCCCCAATCCGAGCGCTGATCGTGGATGACCACCCGGTGACCCGGGAAGGATTGCGCACGGCCCTGGAGCTTTCCGACGATGTCGTGGTTGTGGTGGGCGAAGCAGCCAGTGGGCAGGAAGCTGTCGATCAGGCCCGCGAACTCTCCCCGGATGTCGTCTTCATGGACGTTCGCATGCCGGGGATGGACGGGATCGAGGCCACCCGCCGCATCCGGCAAGCTTCGCCCGAGACGAAGGTCATCCTCATCACGGTTGACGAATCGCGCGGCGCTATCAGCGATGCCATCAAAGCCGGCGTCAGCGGCTACCTGCTGAAAGACGCCTCCGCCGATGCCCTCGTGGACGCGGCGAAGAACGCGGTCGAAGGCAACGCGGTGATCCATCCACAGCTCACGAAGACGTTCATCGAAGAGGTCCGGATGGCCGAAGGCGGAGCGGGAGGGAGCGGCGGAGGCGGCGGGCCAAGCACCACGCCGCTGTCCAAGAGGGAGCGAGAGATCCTCCAGAAGGTCGCGGACGGCTCCACGACGAAACTGGTCGCCAGCGCACTCGGCATCTCACCTCACACGGTGAAGACCCACTTGGAGCGGATCTTCGAGAAGCTCGGAGCCAACGATCGAGCGCAGGCCGTGGCCATCGCCATCCGTACGGGCATAGTCCACTAGCCGACTTCGCGGGCCCCGGACTCAACCTCCACCCTCTGACGCCGATATCCCTGGCAGACATGTCTACATCCATCCTCCTCTGCGATTCGGCCGAGGGTCTGGCCCAACTGCAGTACGAACTGCTTCGCAAGGCGCCGGACCTGGCGGTCGAAGTCACGACCGACCCCTTCAGGCTGGTCGAACTGGCTGCGCGCACCCAACCGGCCGTGGTGGTCACCGAATTCACGCTGGAGGGGCTGGGTGGCGCCGAACTGGTCAAACGGCTGAGAGCCTCGTCGCATCTCTCACGCGTGGTGGGCTGGACCAACCTGCAGGATCTGGACAAGATCGCGGAGATCCTGGCAACTGGGGT
Organism: Actinomycetota bacterium; assembly: GCA_038244455.1. GTDB lineage: Bacteria > Actinomycetota > UBA4738 > UBA4738 > HRBIN12 > JANXVR01. The sequence continues at coordinate 25,907 of JBBRTK010000015.1, read as the reverse complement.
GGCTGGGTTGGTCGCGAAGGCGGACGGGCCCGACGAGGCGATCCAGGCCATCCGTACGGTGATCGACGGCGGCCGCGCCCTGTCCAGCACGGTCGCCACCACGGTTGGTGGCGGACTCGGGGAGCTCATCCGCCGGAGCAGGCAGCTCGAGGACGAGGTCGCCGAGATACGGGAGAAGATGGAACAGGGCACGGCGGCCAAAGCCGACTTCCTGGCCAACATCTCCCACGAACTCCGCACGCCGGTCACGGTGGCCAAAGGCATCGCCTACGTGCTACGCAACCCCACCGTTCCCACCGAGGAACGTGATGAGTTCCTGCTCCAACTCCAAGCCTCCCTGGACAAGTTGATGACCATGGTTGATGAGATCATCACCATCGCCGAACTCGAACGGGGCACGTTCGCGCTGAACCTGCAGCGAACAGACCTGGCCCCTCTCGCCAGACATGCGGTGGACGATGTCGCACGTCAGTACCCCGCGATCACGATCGAGTCGCACATCCCGCCGACGCTCGAAGCCGTGGCCGATGGCGCCCGGATCGGAGGTGTGGTGAGGGAGTTGCTGGACAATGCCTGCCGGTACTCACCACCCGACCGTCCGGTGGAACTCCACGCGCGCAACCTCGATGAGGGCGCGATGGTTCAGGTGGTGGACCGCGGCGACGGGATGGACCGCGATGTGGCGACCCGATCGTTCGATCAGCCGTTCTCCACCGGCGAGGCCACCCTTCGCAAGGAGAAGGCGGGCGTGGGGGTCGGGCTCCATCTGGCGAGGCAGCTGGTGGTGGAACACGGGGGGATCCTGTGGTCCGACCCCATCCCTGGCGGCGGTACGCGGGTCTCGTTCTGCATCCCGAACCACGCCGGAACACATCTGGCGAGCCCACCCGTCGACGCCGCCTGAGGTCGGCTCGCGGGCGGTCCCAGTCGGGGCTATCCTCACGTGGATGCGCATCTCCACCGTGGCGGTCATCTTCACGTTCATCGGTGTCGCTTGCACGCCGGTTCGCGCTCCTGCGCCGGTCGTCAGTCCGCCTGCCCATGGTGAGCCCTCTCCATATACGGAGGTCGTGAGCGGACCGGTCTCCGCCCTGGTCCCTCGGAACTGGCGAACGGTGCCTGCTCCCTCGGTCGACGGGATCCGCGGAGGATTCTTCGCGTCCCCGCGCCCGCATGCGTGGGATCGGATGGACGGGTCCGTGGAGGGGATGGCTGCCACGTGGATCGACGCCACGAAGGTCGGCGTACCGTCCGACTATTACTACCTCGCCGCAACCGGCCCGATCCTGGATCGGCTCACCGGCGGCAGAACCTGCCGGTCCCTCCACGATCGGATCTTCGCCAACCACCGGCCAGGCGTCGACGGGAGTCGCGGGCCCTCACCCGGGGACTACGTCGCGAGCGCGAACGGGCGCTGCGACGGCTCGGGCGCGCCCACTCGGTGGGCATCGTTCGTCGCAGCGCCCGGGTTCGGGCCGGCGGGCGGTGTGGGGATCCCCGGGTCGGGCCTCTACGTGGTGGTTGCGGTCCTGCGCGCATCGGCTGGCGTGGGCTCGCAGCTCGATCACCTGGTGCGCCATACGGCGTTCGGCGGAACCACGGTTCCCCAGCTGGTGGCTGCGGCCACCGGCAAGATCCCGGTCCCTTCCTAGCGGGGACTTCGATCGACGAACGGTGGGTCGACCACCGTTGCCCGGCCCCGCCGCCCTCGGATATCGACCTCGACCACATCGCCCAGAGCAGCGGCGGCAGGCGGCCGGATGTACGCCAGTCCTATCCCGCTTTGCAGCATCGGAGAGAACGTGCCGCTCGTGACCTCGCCGATCACGCGATCCGCCGAGAACACGGGATAGTGGGCGCGAGGGATATGACGACGTTCCTCCATCCTCAGTCCTCGCAGGCGGCTCGGGAGTCCGGCAGCCTTCTGCTCCAGCAGCGCCTCGCGGCCCCGGAACTCTCCCTTGTCGAACGACACCGCCCATCCAAGGCCCGCCTCCAGGGCGGTCCCCGACTCGAAGAGATCCTGGCCATAGAGCGGGTATCCCATCTCCAGCCGAAGGACATCGCGGGCCGCCAACCCGCAGGCCATGCCGCCGTAGGGCTCCATGGCGGAGGTGAGTTGGTTCCAGAGCGGGAGCGCTACATCCTCGTACGTGAACAATTCGAACCCGACCTCGCCCGTGTACCCCGATCGCGTCACGATCATCGGCCGCCGGCGATATTCGGTTTCGAGGCATTGCATGAAGCCGAGTGCGCCCGCATCGGGGAACAAGGTGGTCACGACGTGGACTGACTCCGGACCTTGCACCGCCAGGAAGCACCAATCCTGGTGGTAGATCAGGTGGACCCTGTCCGTGGCGGTCTCCTCCTCGAGCATCCGCAGGACCCGCGGCGCGTTCGACGCATTGGGAACCACGAAGAAACGTTCGGGCCCGATCCGATAGACGATGAGGTCCTCGATGACCCCGCCCCCGTCATTGAGCACCAGGTTGTACAGGGCTTCGCCCTCTGCGGCCTTGCGGAGATCGTTGGTCACCATGTGTTGGAGGAGGCCGATCGCACCCGGACCCCTGACCTCGACCTTGCCCAGATGGGTTAGATCGAAGAGGCCCACCCGCTCGCGAACCGCCTTGTGCTCGGCTAGCGCCCCCTCATATTCGATGGGCATGTTCCAACCCGCGAAGGGCCCGAGTTTCGCGCCCAGCCGTTCGTGCTCGGCCTCGAGCGGGGTGTGCCGGAGTTCCACGCGATCGTGATGTTCGTCCATGCCGGGAGCCTACGCAAAGGCGCGGGTCGACGTGAGCAGACGTTATGGAGAACGTGGGTAGACTTATCTTCCGGAATGAGCGATGGCTATGACGTAGTGGTGATCGGCGCGGGGGCAGGCGGGTACTCCGCCGCCCTGCGAGCCGCGCAACTCGGCAAACGCGTGGCGCTGGTCGAACGCGACGACCGCCTCGGGGGCACCTGCCTCCTCCGGGGATGCATCCCAGCGAAAGCCCTCCTGCAATCGGCCCTTGTCATGGACACCGTCAACCGATCCGACGAATGGGGCATCAAAGCCTCCGGAGAACCCGACTGGTCCGCCGTGAAGGCCTTCGAGCAGAAGATCGTGGACAAGCTGGTCGGGGGCCTCACGGGCTTGGTCTCTCACCGCGGGATCGACGTGCTCGCCGGCGCCGCGAGACTTCTCCCAGGCCCGGCGGTCGAGGTCGGCGGCGTGACCCACGCAGCCGTCGACGTCGTCATCGCCACCGGCTCGCGGCCGCGTCTGCTGCCGGGCGCCGAGGTCACCGGCCGAGTGATCACCTCCGACCAGGCGCTGTGGTTCGACCGGATCCCGTCCTCCGCCGTGGTCATCGGTGCCGGGGCGGTGGGGCTGGAGTTCGCCTCGCTCTACCGGTCGTTCGGTGCCGAGGTCTCGGTCGTGGAAGCCCTCCCGCGGCTGGCCCCGCTCGAGGACGAGGAGGTCTCCAAGGAGATCGCCAAGGCATTCCGTAAGCGCGGGATCGCCTCTGCTGCAGGCGCTTCTGTGAAGAGCATCAAGGAGACGGCCGAGGCGGTCGAGGTCATCTATGGAAGCGGCGGCGCGGAGAAGACCGTGACGGCCGATATCTGCCTCGTGGCCATCGGACGCGGGCCTGTCACCGAAGGCCTGGATCTTGAGGCGGCGGGCGTGTCGATCCATGAGCGAGGGTTCGTGAACGTAGACGACCAACTTCGAACCACAGCGCCCCACGTGTGGGCCGTGGGGGATGTCGCGGCGACCCCGCTGCAGCTTGCCCATGTCGCGTTCACCGAAGGGATGGCCGTCGCCGAACGGATCTGTGGGATCGACGTGCCCAGCATCGACTACGCGAACATCCCGAAGGTGACCTACTGCACCCCCGAGATGGCAAGCGTGGGTCTCACGGAGGCCCAGGCACTCGAGCGCGGCCACGAGATCGTCACCGAGAAACTCGACTTCCGCTCCATCGGCAAGGCCAACATCGTCGGCGAGACCGGCTTCGTGAAGGTGGTCGCCGGCAAGGATGGGGGGCCTGTCCTAGGTGTGCACATGATCGGCCCGCACGTCACCGACCTCATCGCCGAAGGGATGCTCATCACCTCGTGGGAAGCCTCGCCCGCCGAGGTCGCCGCGATGATCCACCCGCACCCGTCCCTGTCCGAGGGCCTCGGCGAAGCCATGCTCGCCCTGGCCGGGAAACCACTCCATTCCGCCTGAAGGAGCCGCCGTGGCCACCGACATCGACCCCGCCATAACTCAGCAAGGCCGGCCCCTGCCGGATGAGCGGCTCAAGGACATGCTCGGCATGCTCATGCTCTGCCGCTACTTCGACGAACGGATGGAAGCGCTGTACCGCCAGGGCCGGCTGCCCGGCGCCTTTTATTCGGGCCGCGGGCAGGAAGGGACCCATGTGGGCGCCGCGTCGGCGCTCCGAGCCGACGACTCCCTGTTCCCCACCCACCGCGATCTCTCCGCGCAGTTGACCAAGGGCTTGGACCTCAACCGCGTGATGGCGCAGTACTGGGGCCGGATCGACGGCTATCTGCGCGGACGCGACGGCAACAGCCACATCGGCGACTGGTACGGGAACCGCACCTTCGCCGTGATGTCACACCTCCCGATCGCCTACCCGGTGGCCTGCGGCGCAGCGCTCGCCTACAAGCGGGCGGGTGATGACCGGATCGCCCTGGCCATCTGCGGTGACGGCTCCACATCGAACGGACGGTGGCACGAAGCGCTCAACATGTCGGCGGTGTTCCAGCTGCCGGTGGTGTGGGTCGTGAACAATAACCAGTTCGCCTACTCGGCGCCGAACCCGGTCGAGTTCCACACCGCGACCATCGCAGAGAAGGCCGCGGCTTATGAGATGCCCGGCGTTCGTGTTGACGGCGGAGAGGTCCTCGAAGTGTTCGAAGCGGTGCAGGCGGCAGCCGAGCGCGCCAGGAGCGGCGGTGGACCGAGCCTCATCGAATCGGTGAGCCTTCGCTGGCGCGGTCATGCGGGCCACGACCCGGCCAAGTACATGGCGCCCGAACTCCTTGAGGAGTACATGACGCTGCACGACCCCGTGAAGAACTTCCGGGAGGAGCTGCTCTCCTGGGGAGTCGTCACGAAGGACGACATCGACGCTATGGCCGAACGGATCGCCTCGGACTTCGAGACGGCCTACTCCTACGCGCTGGCGTCACCGTTCCCTGAGCCGGGCGACGCGTTCCTGGGCAACTGGACCGAAGATGGCTACTGGACGCGCGAGCCCGGACGCGGCGGCGGAACCGAGTCTCCGTGACGGCCGATCAGAAGCTGGAGGTCGCCGCCGCCGGACACGGCGCGGAACCGCGCGGCAAGCGAGGCGAGGACGGCCAGGCCACGTACCTCATCGCCATCGCCGAAGCGCTGTGGGAGGAGATGGAGCGGGACGAACGCGTCTACATGCTCGGCGAGGATATCGGCGGGTACGGCGGGGCGTTCAAGGTCACGGAGGGTTTCATCGAGAAGTTCGGACCCGACCGGGTGATGGACACACCCATCGCCGAGGAAACGATCGTCGGGATGGCGGTGGGCTCGGCTATGGAAGGGCTCAGGCCCGTCGCCGAGTTCCAGTACGCCGACTTCATGACCAGTGGATTCGACGAGATCACCACGGTGTTGTCTCGCTACCACTACCGGGCAGGAGTGCCGCTGCCCGTCGTACTCCGCGGGCCAAGCGGCGGCGGGGTTCGTGCATCGAGCTTCCACTCGATAAACCCGGAACCGTGGTTCGCCTACGCGGGCGGGCTGAAGATCATGTGTCCGGCGTTCCCGTCCGACGCCAAGGGATTGCTGAAGTCGGCGATCCGAGACGACAACCCCACGATGTTCCTGGAACACAAATGGCTCTACCGCCGGATCAAGGAGCAGGTGTCCACGGACCCGGATGTGACGGTTCCGATCGGCAAAGCGGCCGTGAAGCGCGAGGGCACAGACCTGACCATCGTCACCTACGGCGCGATGGTCCACAAAGCGCTCGAGGCAGCCGGATCGCTTGAGGCCAAGGGAGTGTCCGCCGAGGTGGTCGACCTTCGGACGGTCTACCCTCTGGACGAGGAGACCGTGCTCCGGTCCATCGAGAAGACATCCAGGGCCTTGGTGCTCTACGAGTCCTACAAGTTCCTGGGGATCGGGTCCGAGGTCGCAGCGATCATCGCCGAACGGGCCTTCGAGCATCTGGACGCGCCCGTGATCCGCCTGGCTCCGCCGAACTTGCCGGTGCCGTTCTCCCCCACGCTCGAGGACGCGTTCCTGCCGCAGGTCGCAGACATCGAAGCCGCCGCCGATAAGCTGGCGGCCTGGTGAGGAGGCTCGTGACGTGACGATGATCCAGATGCCGCAGCTCGGCGAAACCATCATCGAGGGCACGATCCTGAAGTGGCTCAAGCAAGAGGGCGACCACATCGAGCGGGACGAGCCGCTCTTCGAGATCTCCACCGACAAGGTGGACACCGAGGTTCCTTCGCCCGTGTCCGGGGTCGTCTCGAAGATCCTGGTCGCCGAGGGGGCCACCGTTGCCGTGAAGACCGATATCGCCGAGATCCTCGAGGTCGGGGAGGTGTCTTCGGGAACCGAAGGGGCCTCCGGCGACGTGCCCGCCCCCCCGCCGGCTCCGGTTCCGGCGGCTGCGGTAGCGCCGGCGGCCATCCCCATCCCGCAGGAGGGTGGACCGCGGTCGCAGATCCTCTCCCCCTTGGTGAGGCGGCTGGCCGCCGAGAACGGGATCGATCTGCGTGGCCTCACCGGAACCGGCACGGGGGGCAGGATCACGAAGCATGACGTGCTGGCCGCCGTCGGCGGTGGTCCCGCTCTATCGTCTGTCCCGCGGATCGTCACCGTCGCCCCGCCCGTCCCGATGACGCGGGCCGTCCCGATGACGCGGGCCGTCGCGGGGGCCGGGGAAGAGCTGGTTCCGGTGACGCATATCCGGCGCGCGATCGCGCAACACATGGTGGCGTCGAATCAGACCGCAGCCCGCGCGTGGACGATGGTTGAGGTCAACGTCGAGAACCTCGTTCGGCTGCGGACGCGCGTGAAGGACGCATTCCAAGCCCAACACGGCGTGAAGCTCACCTATCTGCCGTTCCTCACCCGGGCCACGGTGGACGCGTTGCTCGCGTTCCCTATGGTCAATGCCGAGTTCCGAGGCGACGACATCTTGGTCCGGCGGTACGTGAACATGGGGATCGCCGTCAGCTACGACCAAGGGCTGATCGTGCCCGTGATCCGGGGGGCGGACGGGATGAACTCCGTGGGTATCGCGCGCGCGCTCGCCGATCTCGCCGCCCGCGCCCGTTCGCACGAACTCAAGCCCGACGAGGTCACCGGCGCCACCTTCACCATCACGAATCCGGGGCCCTACGGTTCGCTCCTCAGCGTCCCTATCATCAACCAGCCGAACTCGGGGATCCTGTCGATCGACGGGATCCAGAAGCGCCCCGTCGTGGTCGAGGAGGACGCCATCGCGGTTCGCCACATGGTCTACATCTCCATGTCGTGGGACCACCGCGTGGTCGACGGAGAGACCGCTACCCGATTCCTCAGCCGCGTGAAGCAGAACCTGGAGACCTGGGACTTCGCGGAGGATCTTGGGCTCTGACCGCGTGAACGCGCCCGCCTGGATCCTCATCCCGGACGAACCCGTCCCCTACGACGCCGCGAACCGCTGGATGCATGATCTGGCGGAACGCCGACTCTGCGGTGAGATCCCCGACACCCTGCTGCTGGTCGAACACCCTCCGGTGTTCACGGCGGGCAGGCGAGCCAAACCCGAACACCTGGTGTGGACCCCGGCAGAGGCTGAAGCGCGGGGGGCCGGCATCCGCTACATCGACAGAGGCGGTTCGTTCACCTTCCACGGTCCCGGTCAGTTGGTCGGCTATCCGATCATGGATCTCGGGCCGAAACCGGACGCCGGGTCGCACCTCCGCCGGATGGAAGAGGTCGTGATCCGGGCCGCGGCAGACATCGGCGTTGCGCTGGAGCGGAGAGCGGACGTACAGACCGGGGTGTTCGCCGGGCGCGACAAGGTCTGTGCCATCGGCGTGCGCCTCATGCGGGCTCGGGTAAGCCTGCACGGGCTCGCGCTCAACTGCGATACCGACCTCGCGTGGTTCGACGGGATCGTGGCGTGCGGCTTGCCCGATCACGGCGTAACGTCGCTCACCCGCCTGGCGGGTCGGCAGGTGAGCGTCGCGGAGATGCGTCCCCTCATCCAGCGCCACGCGGCCGACGTGTTCGGCTGGACCTTCTCCCACGCGCCGGCTCAGTCATGGGCGGGGGCGGCCGAGGCTACTGCAACCCCCTCGATCTGACGGCTGGGCGGGTCCGGAGAGGGGGTCAGAACAGAGCGTTCGTCAGTTTGCGTCGGTAGTCCTGAACCAAGGGATCCTCGTCACCCAAGACCGCGAACACGTCGAGCATGGCTGCCCGGGCCGCGTCTCGATCGTGCTCGAGCGCCTCCAGCATGCCGTCAAGGCCGTCGCGCCATCGCCCGTGTCCGGCAAGGGCTTTCGCCTCGTTCAGCGTGCTTCCGTGGGACTGGGTCCTCCAGCTCCGAACGCGGATCACCGCTTCCACGCGCTCGGCGCCGCCGTCCGGCAGATGTGGGCGTACGAGCTCGCGGGCGGCTTCGTCCTCGCCTCGTTCGGCCAGGATCCGCGCGAGCCCGATGGCCGCGTCCTTGTTGTCGGGATCGGCCGCGAGCCCGTCACGATATCGCTGCTCGGCCTGCTCCAGATCCCCCGCCTCTTCCTGCGCCTTCGCGCCCTCAGCGATGACCTCGGCCTCCGAAGGAAGGATGGAATCGACGAAACGATTGACCTCTGTTTCGGGATAGGCGCCCACGAACCCTGTCACTGGCTCACCGTCGCGGAACGCGACGACCGTAGGGATGCTCTGGGCTCCAAGGGCGGACGCGATCCCCGGATTCGAATCCACATCCAACTTCGCCAACAGGAAGGCGCCATCTCTCTCCCCGGCCACCTTCTCAAGGATGGGCCCGAGGGTCTTGCACGGGCCACACCATTCGGCCCACAGATCGACGATCACGGGTCTGGACTTGGATCCCTCGATCACGACTTGCTCGAAGTCGGAGTCGGTGACTTCGACAACATGTTGTTGGGTGGCGCTCATGCAGTTGACCGTCCTTCTCTCACGTATGTACCAGTGTGATGTGCCTTGCCCGCAGGTGACAACGTCCGGCGACCATGCGATGTTCCGTGACCGGCGGCCTGCCGGTCTAAGAACCGCCCGAGCCCGGGGGTAGAATCCGGCCAGACGAACAGGAGGCATCGTTGTCCACGCGGGAAGCCGCAACCCAGCACGGTTCCCTCGGACTCTCGACCGACGACCTCGCGGCGATGTATCGGACCATGCTGACGGCACGGCTCCTGGATGAAGCCGCGCTCCGGCAGAACCGGATGGGTCGTGCCCCGTTCGTGATCCCCGGGGCGGGCCACGAGGCGTGCCAGGTCGGGACCTCCTGGCCGATGCGCAAGGGGATCGACATCTGGCTCCCCTACTACCGCGACCTCGCCGTCGTGCTGACCGCCGGCATGACTCCGCGCGAGGTGTTCCTCGGGATCTTCGCCAAGGCCGACGACCCCTCCAGCGGCGGCCGCCAGATGCCGGCCCATTGGGGGTCCAAGCGCCTCGGCATCATCAGCGGATCCTCACCGATCGCGACCCAGGTCCCTCACGCCGCCGGCATCGCCTACGCGGCTAAGCTTCGAGGTGAGGACACCGTCACCACCTGTTGGTTCGGAGAGGGCGCCACCAGCGAGGGCGACTGGCACGAAGGACTCAACTTCGCCGGTGTGCACAAGCTCCCCGTGGTCTTCATCTGCGAGAACAACCGCTATGCCATCAGCGTTCCGCAATCCAAGCAGATGGCCGTCGAGAACGTTGCCGTCCGTGCCGAGGGGTACGGCTTCCCCGGCGTGGTCGTGGACGGGAACGACGTCCTGGCGTGCTACGCCGTCATGCACGAAGCACACGAGCGCGCGCGGCGCGGGGAAGGCCCGACCCTGATCGAATGCAAGACCTACCGCCTTCTCCCTCACACCTCCGACGACGACGACAAGACCTACCGAGCCGCCGCGGAAGTCGAGGAAGCTCGTCATCACGACCCCATCATGGAGTTCGCCGGATACCTGCGCTCCCAAGGACTGCTGGACGACGAGGCGGATCACGCGCTGCGCGCAGCGGTCAAGGCGGAGATCGATCGAGCCATCATGAGCGCCTGGGACGCAGCCGATCCCGACCCCTCCACGTTGCATGACCACGTGTTCGCCGAGGACGCCTAGATGACGCAGAAGAACGTCGTCACCGCCGTTCGCGACGCCCTTCACGACGAGATGGCGGCGGACGAACGGATCATCTTCATGGGAGAGGACGTGGGCGCGCGAGGAGGCGTCTTCAGGATCTCGGTCGGCTGGTTGGAGGAGTTCGGCGACCGGCGAGTGATCGACACGCCCCTGGCAGAATCCGGGCTGATCGGTGTCGCGATCGGGATGGCCTTGAACGGGCTGCTCCCCGTCGCGGAGATCGAATTCGCGGACTTCATCCATCCGGCGTTCGACCAGATCGTGAGCGAGGCGGCGCGGATGCGCTATCGCTCCAACGGCGACTTCTCCTGCCCGCTGGTCATCCGGGCGCCGTGCGGCGGAGGCGTCCATGGGGCGCTCTATCATTCGCAGAACATCGAGGCGTTCTACGGCCATGTTCCCGGGCTCAAGGTGCTTATGCCGTCCACCCCACAAGACGCGGCAGGCTTGCTCCGCAGCGCTCTCCGTGACCCGGATCCCGTGCTCTTCCTGGAACACAAGAAGACCTATCGCGCGGTGACGGGGGAAGTGCCCGAAGGCGCCTACCTGACCCCGATCGGCGTTGCGGATGTCAAGCGCCGCGGCGAGGATCTGACCGTCGTGAGTTACGGGTACTCGCTCCATCTTTGCCTGGAGGCGGCTGAACGGTTGGCCGAGGAAGAGGGCGTGTCGACGGAAGTCATCGATGTGCGGAGCATCAACCCACTCGACACCGGCACCATCCTGGATTCGGTTCGCAAGACAGGGAAGGCCATGGTCGTCTACGAGGACAACCGAACCTACGGCGCCGGGGCTGAGATCGCGGCAACCATCGCCGAAGAGGCCATGTTCGACATGGACGCCCCGATCGTCCGTCTGGGCGGACCGGATGTACCGGCGATGCCGTTCGCGGAAGCCCTTGAGCATGCATTCATGGAACCCGAGCCCGACCAGATCTATCGCGAGATGCTCGCGCTTTCCCGCTTCTGATCGCGGCTGCGCGGACTAGTTCAGAACGGCCATGGAAATGGCCCCACTCCTGAGTGTTAGCCCCCGAACGGGCCAGTACAGGTGGTACCGAGGCCGGTCGATAATCCAACCCTAGTGCTGGATCGCGAACGGCCGTCGGGCAAGCCAGGGCGACGTACCGATCGTCGTGACCTCCTCGTGGTCACGGCGATCTGCGTGGCTGTCTTCGTCGTGGGCCTGGGGCTCGGCGTCTATGACACCATCGCGCGCTGGATGAGCGCCACCCTTCCACTGTCGACGGCGGACCTAGAGGCGATGCTCGCCGTCGGCCTCGCCGGCGTTGGCACGCTCGCGGTTCTTCGCTGGCGTGGGGCCAGGAAGGAACACGCAGAGCGCATGCGGATCGAGCAGCAACTGCACGCCGCCGAAGATCGCTACCGCACGATCGTCGAGCGCGTGTCGACGGTGTCGTACGTATGGGATCCCGCGGGTATGCGCGGCACCGCACCCGCGACCTACATCAGCCCGCAGATCGAGCAACTCCTGGGCTACACGCCCGAGGAATGGGATGAGAACCCGGAGCTCTGGTCCGCCCTTGCCCACCCCGACGACCGAGTCCGGGTCCTGGAAGCGTGGCGTGACGCGACGCGCATCGGCGCCCGTTTCAGCGCGGACTACCGCATGTACCGCAAGGATGGCGACCTCCGGTGGATCAGAGACGAGGCAACCCCCTTCATGACGGGAGCCGACGACCTTCCGCAGTACCAGGGCGTGATGATCGACGTGACGAAGAGCCGTCTGACACTCCAGGATCTCGAGATCGCGGAGCGCCGCTACCGCACGCTCGTGGAACAGCTCCCCGCCGTCGTCTACATCGACGCCGTCGACGAGCTGAGCACTGCGCTCTACATCAGCCCCCGGTATGAGGAGGTGTTCGGGTTCACTCCGCAGGAGCGCATAGAAGACCCAGGCCTTTGGGTGCGGCAGATACACCCGGAGGACAGCAACCGGGTTCAGGAGGAATCGGAACGCACGAATCAGACTGGAGACCCGTTCGACATCGAATACCGATGGATCCGTCGAGACGGCGTCACGATCTGGGTTCATGACCAGGCCAGACAGGTCGAAGCGGCGGGAGGAGCCTGGGTCTGGCAAGGCGTCCTCACCGATATCAGCGAGCGCAAGACGGCGCAGGAAGCCCTTGAGCGTCGTGATCGGATCCTCGAGGCAGCCGGACTCGCGGCTGAGCGATTCCTGCGATCCCCCTCCTGGGTCGAATGCATCGACGAGGTGCTCGCTAGGGTTGGCCAGGCGGACGATGCGAGCCGCGCCTTCGTGTTCCGCAACGATCGACTCGAAGACGGCCGCTTGGCCATGACGAAGGTCTTCGAGTGGAACGCACCGGGCATGAGCCCCACCCTGGATGCTCCCTACAACACCCTATATCCCTACCAGGATGGGTACGGCGACTGGGAGGCCCTCCTCCCGCAGGGGGCCGTGATGCATGAGCTCGCTCAGGAACTCGAACCACGCAAGCGCGAGTGGCTGGAGGCCGAGGGTATCCGGTCGAGCCTGGCGCTCCCGATCTTCGTGGATCGTGAATGGTGGGGCTTCATCGGACTCAACGCGTGCGACGACCCTCGCGCGTGGCAGCCAGCCGAGATCGAGGCGCTCCGGGTGGTCGCCTCTACCCTCGGCGCGGCTATCGGGCGGGCCCGCGACGCCGAGATCCTGGCCGAAACGCAGAACCGCTACCGCACACTCATCGAACAGCTCCCCGCCGCCACCTTCATGACGTCCCCCGAGGCGCCACACGAAACGATCTACATGAGCCCCCAGATCGAAGCGATCCTCGGCTACACGTCCGAGGAGTGGACCAGCGACATATGGGAGCGCTCCCTGCATCCGGAAGACGCCGACCGCGTGCGCGCAGAGGACGCGCGGACCAACGCCACCGGCGAAACCCACTCGATCGACTACCGGATGCAAACGCGCGATGGACGTTGGGTTTGGGTGCACGATGAGGCACAGCGGATACGCGATGCGACCGGCAAACCCCTCTACTGGCAAGGGGTTCGCTCCGATATCACGGAGCGTAAGGAAACCGAACAACAGCTCCGCGAAGCGGAGGAGAGATTCCGCCGTCTGGTGGAGCAACTTCCGGCTATCACCTACGTGGACACCTACGACCCTTCCTGGGAGGACGTCTGGCCGACCTCCTATATCAGCCCGCAGGTCGAGGCCATCCTCGGCTACTCCGCGCTCGAGTGGAGATCCGACCCGTACCTGTGGCGAAGGATGGTTCATCCCGAAGATCGAGACCGTGTGAACCTCGCCAACGAACAGCACTACATGTCCGAGGAACCCATGGCAGTGGAGCTGCGGGTCTTCCACAAGAACGGAGGTGTTCGCTGGATCCGAGACGAGGCCGTCATCATCCGCGGCGAAGACGGTGCCTCTCGACAGAGCCAGGGCATCCTCCAGGACATCACCGAACGCAAGGTGGTCGAATACCAACTCCACGAGGCGGAAGAGCGATACCGAGCGATCGTCGAGCACGTTCCCGCCGTGATCTACGTCGATGCTGCCGATCCAAGCATGCGAACCATCTACATCAGCCCGCACGTCTTCGAGATGACCGGCTACACACCGCAGGAATGGATGGGCGATCCGCAGCTGTGGCTCAAGGTAGCCCACGAGGACGATCGCGAGGCCATCGCGACGACCTACCAAGGCGCACTCACCAACCAGGAGCCTTGGAAGGCAGACTACCGGCTGCTCACGCGCGACGGGCGCACCATCTGGGTCCATGACGAGACCACGATCATCCGGGATGAGAGCGGCGCCCCGCGGTTCCTCCAAGGAGTCATCTTCGACGTGACCGAGCGCAAGCTCGCCGAGCAGGCCCTTCGGGATTCCGAGCAGCGTGAGCGCGATGCCGCCGAGCGGCTCCGGGCATTGGATGAGATGAAGAACACCTTCCTGGCCGCCGTCTCCCACGAACTCCGGTCTCCCCTGACCTCCATCTTGGGGCTGTCACTCACGCTTGAGCGAACCCGCGAGATGCCCTCAGACGACCGCAACGATCTCCTGGGGCGGCTTTCGGCGAACGCGCGCAAGCTCGACCGTCTGTTGAAGGACCTCCTGGACATCGACAGGCTGAACCGCGGCATCGTCGAGCCGCAATACCGGTTGACGGACGTCGGCGAGCTGGCGCGCCGCGCCGTCGAGAGTCTCGACGCCCTCGCCGGCCGCCTTGTACACATCCAGGCCGACCCTGTCATGGTCTCGATCGACCCCGCGAAGGTCGAACGGATCGTCGAGAACCTCGTGATGAACGCGGTCCGGCACACGGCCGCCGACCGACGCATCTGGCTGAGCGTCACGGCCGAGGCGCCCGGCGTGCTCATCTCTGTGGATGACGATGGGCCGGGGGTTCCCGAGGCGCTCCGAGACGCCATCTTCGAGCCCTTCCGGCAAGGCCCGACCGCCTCTCCCCACGCCCCCGGGACCGGGATCGGCCTTTCGCTGGTGGCCCGATTCGCCGAACTGCACGGCGGACGGGCCTGGGTCGAAGATCGACCGGGCGGCGGTGCTTCGTTCAAGGTTTCGCTGCCCGATCTTGATCCCGCGGATGCCTCCGTTCCGGCAAGCCCACAGGCTACGGGAACCCGCAGCTAGACTCCCCTGGTGCCCATCCGCGATCACAACCCCGCCGGCCGAAGGCTGCACCTGCCCATCGTCGGCGTCACGAACGGCCCCGGCGAAGCGACGGGCGTGGACGTCAGAGGCGAACGCAAGCCCCCGTGGCTCAAGGTCCGGCTCCAGAGCGGTCCGAATACCACGCAGCTGAAGAGCATCATGCGGGGCCTGGATCTGAACACCGTGTGCGAAGAGGCGATGTGTCCCAACATCGGAGAGTGCTGGGAGGAACGCGAGGCGACCTTCCTCATCCTGGGTGCCAAGTGCACCCGTCGCTGCGGCTTCTGCGACGTCATGACCGCCAAACCCGACGCGGTGGACGAAGGTGAACCCGAACGGATCGCCCAGGCCGTCAGCGCGATGGGGCTGCGGTACGTGGTCCTCACAGGCGTCGCGCGCGACGACCTTCCCGACGGCGGCGCCCGAATCTGGGCCGCCGCGATCCGCGCGATCCGCCAGGCCATCCCGGGGTGCAAGGTTGAGGTCCTGCCCAGCGACTTCAGGGGCGGCGAACGCGACGTCGCCACCGTGATCGAGGCGGCGCCTGATGTGTTCGCCCACAATCTGGAGACCGTGCGCCGCCTGCACGCCCGTGTGCGCCCGGCCTTCGGCTACGACCGCACGCTCGACGTCCTGCGCCTGGCCAAGCGGCTCCGGCCCGGCCAAGTGGTGAAGTCGAACCTCATCCTCGGGATGGGCGAGCGGCCGGAGGAGATCTCGCCCGCGATGGTGGATCTGGCCGAGGCCGGCTGCGACATCCTGACGATGGGTCAGTACCTCCGGCCCACGCAGCAGCACCTTCCTGTGGATCGCTGGGTCACCCCGGCGGAGTTCAACGAGCACAAGGAGGCGGGCGAACACCTGGGGATCGCGCATGTGGAAGCCGGGCCGCTCGTTCGCTCGAGCTATCACGCAGGGCGGCAACTCGAGCGCGCGGCGGCGAACAGCAACGCCCGGGTAGGTGGAGGAGCCGGCCTGTAAGCCGGATCCTGTGCACGGGGCTCGCACCCCGCCGGCGACCATCTCTCTCGTCTCGCAGCCGGGCGAACCCGACCTCGCGACGCCGTCCCGTTCGCCGGGACGATGCGGTCTACCCGGCAGTATCGGACGGGCCGCCCAACTGCCTGCTCGACCTTGCTCCGGGTGGGGGTTGCCGAGCCGCGACGGTCGCCCGCCACGCTGGTGGGCTCTTACCCCACCGTTTCACCCTTACCGCCGCGGCGAGCCGCGGCGGCGGTCTGCTCTCTGTTGCCCTGTCCGCGAGGTCACCCCCGCCTGGCTCTCGCCAGCACCCTGCCCTGTGGAGTCCGGACTTTCCTCGAACGGTCCGAAGACCGCCCGCGGCCGCCCGGCCGGCTCCTCCGTGTTCGAGGATAGCCGGTACCTCAGCGCCCACGCTCCCAGAGCACCTTGTCGACGCCTTCGTTGGCAAGCCGGTCTGGCTCAGTGTTGCGTTCTCGGGGCACGTGCTCGTACTCGATGTGCGCGAACTTGGATGCGAGGGTGAGCACCTGCCGGTGCAGCGGGACGATGTGCGCGGTCTTCACCCGGTAGCGACCGGTGAGCTGATTGATCAGGAGCTGCGAGTCCGAGCGCAGGAGCACGTCGGTGCCGCCGAGCTCGACGGCACGCTTCAGCCCTTCGATGGCCGCCGTGTACTCCGCCACGTTGTTCGTGGTGTCGCCGAGGCCCTGGGCGATCTCTGCAAGGATCGTGCCGTTCTCATCCGTGATCTGGACGCCGATCCCCGCCGGCCCGGGGTTGCCACGGGACGCGCCGTCGCAGGAGACGATCACAGGACGAGGATCCGGCGGCAGTACTCGCACCGTGGTACGCCCTCGGTTTTCTTGAGTTTGTCCAGTTCGACCGACGAGAGTTGCTCGTGGCATCCCTGGCACACGCCGTCGGTCAGCGCGGCCGCCCCCACGCCCTTCTTCTGCGGCCGAAGCTCTTCGTAGAGCTCGAGCAGGTCGGGAGCGATATCCGGAAGGATCTGAGTGCGTTCGACCTCCAACTCGGCCAGATCCGTTTCGATGGTCCCGAGCTCTTCCTTGCCACTGGAAGAGACTTCATCGACCTTCCCCCTCTCCGCCGCGGACCGTGTCTGCGCGGCCGCTGCCTGCGACTCCAGGTCCTCCCGCTGTTCCATGAGCGCGAGCAGTTCATCCTCGCGGTCCGAACGCCGCTTCTTGAGGCTGGCGATCTCGTGCTGGAGCGCCTCCATCTCCTTGACGTTGACCACGCTGCCGTCGTACAGGCGCTTCTCCTCGGCCGTCTGCTTCTGACCGATCGTGTCGATCTCATGCTCGAACCGAGTCGCGTCGCGGTTCATCTCGTCGATCCGCAGACGGAGTTCGCCGAACTCGGCCTCAGCCGCATCCGCGGTGGAACGAGCGGACGCCACGGCCCCACCTGAACTCAGGAGGCTGCGACGCGCGGTCAGCCGGTCGATGGATGTGTCGATCGCCTGCAGCGCGAGCAACCTGCGGGTGACCGTCATGCCAGGCAGCCTAGCCGATGTCGGCCATCCCTCGGTTGCTCGAAGGCGGTCGCTCCCCTTCAGGGGAACACCACCTTCGAGAACTCGCCGGCCGTGGTCAGCCCCAGGGCCGTCACGGCTGCGATGACCACTGCCGCGATGAACGCGAGCATGATCGCGTACTCGACCGCGGTGGCTCCCCGCTCCCCTGCGATCGGTCCATGGATGCCGGACATCCGGAGCCGTGCGTGCGCGAACCAGTCCTGCATGTGGAACCCCCTCGCCCGGCCCAACCGCGGCGTCCCCTGACGCCCTTCGGTAGAGCCTGTGGCTAGCATCGACGCCGGGGCCACCGAAACTTGAGTAGCCTGTTGCGTCATGCCAGGAGGAACGCGAGACCGCGTGGCGCTCATCACCGGCGCCGGAAGCCCGACGGGGATCGGGTTCGCGTGCGCGCACGTGCTCGCGCGGGAGGGTGCGGCGGTTGCCGTCTGCTCAACGACCGAGCGGATCCAGGAGCGCGTGGCCGAACTCACCGCGACGGGCGCTCAGGCGGCCGGGTTCGTGGGGGATCTCACTGATCGAGCGCAGACGCGCACGCTGATCGGCCAGGTGCTCGGGCGGTTCGGGCGGGTTGACATCCTCGTCAACAACGCCGGGATGGTCACGGTGGGCGAACCCGACCAGGACGACCCCGCCTTCGCCGAGCTGGACGACGACGCGTGGGACCGCTCCATCGCTATGAACCTCACGACCGCCTACAACGTCACCCGCGCGGTCTTCCCGGACATGCTGGAGCGCGGGTGGGGTCGCGTGGTGATGGTGAGCAGCGTGACGGGCCCGGTGGTCACGGCGCCGGCGACCGCCGGCTACAGCGCCGCGAAAGCCGGGATGGACGGGCTCATGCGTGCGCTGGCGCTCGAGGGCGGCCCCCGGGGTGTGCTCGTGAACTCGGTGGCGCCGGGGTGGATCGCCTCTGGCTCGCAGCTCCCCGAGGAGGCGGTCGCGGGGATCAACACACCGCTCGGGCGCTCAGGGACTCCGCTGGAGATCGCCGAAGTCGTCGGGTTCCTCGCGAGCGACCGCGCGAGCTACCTCACCGGCCAGTCCCTCGTGGTCGACGGTGGCAACACGATCCAGGAGATCAAAGGCTCCTAGCGGCTAGGCGGTTATCCTCGCCCGACATGTGGTCGCTGATCCGCAAACCCCGTTGGATCTTCCTCCTCGTCCTTGCCCTGGGGCTCGGATCGCTCTTCGTTCGGCTGGGCTTCTGGCAGTGGCACAAGTATCAGGCGCGCAAGGTGCAGAACATCGCGACGCTCGCCGGACAGAACACGGCTCCGGTCCCGATCCAGAGCCTCTTTCCGAGCGGACCCGCCGACAACGGCTCGGCCTCCTTCCGCAGGGTCACGATCACCGGGACGTACGACGCGGCCCATGACCTCACGGTCTACGGACGGGTCCGAAACGACCAGCCGGGGAACGAGGTGATCACGCCGCTGGTCCTGCCCGACGGACGGGTCGTCATGATCAATCGAGGCTGGATCCCGTTCCAGAACGGAAGGCCGGATCTAACGCTGTCGGCCCCTCCCGCCGGAACGGTGCATCTCACCGGCGTCTTGGAGCCGCCGGAGACGGCCGGAACACCGCTGCCGCCGGCGGGATTGAACCAGATCGCATTCATCGATCTGAGCCAGCTATCGGCGTGGCTCGGCCGGCCCGTCTTGCCGTACTGGGTCCATCTCCAGGCACAGACACCACCGCAGGCAGCCTTCCCGAAGACGGTGCCACTGCCCCCGCTCGACGGCGGCCCCTACTTCAGCTACGCGCTGCAATGGTGGTTCTTCGCCTCGCTGGCGTTCCTCGGGTATCCGTACCTGCTTCGGCGGGAGGTCCGGGAGGTTCGGGGGGCCACGCTCATAGCCGAGGGCGCCGCGCCGGACGCGGGAATGCAAGCGGAGGCGGCGGAGTTCCATGAACCAACCGACGAGGAAGGCTAGCCGTGCCCGCCTTGACCCCGAGCGACCTCACCGTCCTACCCCGACTCGGCGTGCCACCCGGAGCCACCGAGCGAGAGGTGCTGGGTGTGGTCGATGGGCCAACCACCTTGGAGGGCGAGGGATTCCAAGTCCGCCGGCCCACGGCCGCGCTCGACCTGCGCATGGTCGACCCCTTCCTGATGCTCGATCACATGGGCGCCGTCGAGTACGCGCCGGGTGAAGCCAAGGGCGCGCCGGATCATCCCCACCGGGGGTTCGAAACTGTCACCTACATGATCGACGGCAAGATCCGACATCGGGATTCGAACGGCGGAGGGGGCGTCATCACCGATGGGGCGACCCAGTGGATGACCGCGGGTGCCGGCATCGTCCACAGCGAGATGCCCACCCAGGATCTCTTGGATGGTGGAGGCCTGTTCCACGGCGTGCAGCTGTGGGTGAACCTTCCGGCCGTCCAGAAGTGGTCTGCGCCTCGATACCAGGACATCACGGCGGAGGCGGCTGAGCTCCTGGCGTCCGAAGATGCCGGCGCCGTGGTTCGACTCATCGCCGGGGACCTGGGGCCGTTCCGGGGGCCCGGGAGCACGCGCACTCCCATCACCTGCTCCCACGCCACGCTCGCCCCCGGCGCGGAGCTCCTCGTGCCCTGGCGCCCTGACTTCAACGGCCTGGTCTACGTGCTGGCGGGTCGCGGTACCGTCGGCGCGGAGCGCCGGCCCATCCGGGACGGCCAGATGGCGGTGTTCGGTCCAGGGGAAGCTATCCGCTTGCGCGCCGACGCCGAACAGGATTCCAATGTCCCGGGTGTGGAAGCGCTGCTCCTGGGCGGCCTGCCGATCCGCGAGGAGATCGCCTGGTACGGGCCGTTCGTCATGAACACGAAGGCGGAGATCCTGCAGGCGATCGAGGACTACCAGGCAGGACGGATGGGCTCGATCCCCGCGGAGACCGCCGACCCCGCCGCGAACGCCGAGCCGGGCCTGCCGACCGACCTGTAACTCGCTAGCCCGGCTCCTCTTGGACGTTGCGCATCGACTCCGCGGCGTACTCTAGGTATTCGAGCAACGCCGCTTTGACCCCCGGCTCGGGATCCATCGCCTCCACGGCGCCGCGCATGTGCCGGAGCCAGTGGTCCCTGGCGACCCCGTCGATCGCGAAGGGAGCGTGGCGCATCCGCAGGCGAGGGTGGCCACGTTCGTCCTGGTAGGCGGAAGGGCCGCCCCAATACTGCCCTAGGAAGAGCGCCAGGTGCCTGCGCGAGGGCTCAAGGTCCTCCGGATACATCGGGCGGAGATGGTCGTCGGCCTCGACCCCTTCGTAGAACAGCGTCACGAGCCGGTCGAAGAAGGCTTGACCACCGACGGCTTCGAAGAGGGCGACCCGGTCATCCACGGAGCAGGATGGTAGCCCGAACGTGCCCCGAGAGGCCGCAGACCTGCTAGCGTTACCGGTCGAGGGCACCTATCGCGGTTCGCTTCGAGCAGTCCCTCACTCCCGGCAGCGTCACGCCGGGCGCCCGAAGGGCAAGCATCAAGGCCCTGACGGCGAGGAAAGGAGGGATCGCCAGTGGCAACCGGAACCGTGAAATGGTTCAGCTCCGAGAAGGGGTTCGGATTCATCACCCCCGAGGATGGCAGCGCCGATGTGTTCGTGCACTTCAGCGCGATCGCCGGTGATGGGTATCGCAACCTTGACGAGGGTCAGCGCGTCGAATACGACGTGACCCAGGGGCAGAAGGGCCCGCAGGCCGCCAACGTACGGGCTGCGTAACACCCTGTAAGTAGCGAACAAGGCCCGGCGCGCAAGCGCCGGGCCTTTTCGCGTTGCAGACGGGTGCTTGGGGCGCTAGCGGCCTTTGAACTCGGGAGGCCTGGACTCCAGGAACGCGTCCATGCCTTCCTTCTGATCCTCCGTGCCGAACAGCTGACACACGAGGTCCCGCTCCAGATCCAGCCCGTCGGTGGGAGACCACCCGACACCGCCGTCGATCGCCGCCTTCGCGGCACCGATCGCTGCGATCGGCCCCTTCGCGTAGTTCATCGCGGCCCCCCAGGCAGCGGGGTACACACGGGCCGAAGGGAAGAGTTTATCCACCAGGCCAAGTTCCAGCGCTTCGCGCGCCTTGACCTTGCGCCCCGAGTAGATGAGGTCCTTCGCGGCGGAGCGTCCGATGATGCGCGGGAGCCGTTGGGTGGCGCCGGCCCCCGGCATGATCCCGAACCGGATCTCGGGTTGGCCGAGCACGGCGGACTCCGACGCGTAGCGGAAGTCGGCCGCCAGCGCGATCTCGCAACCCCCACCCAAACAGAGGCCGTTGATGGCGGCGATCACCACCTTCGGCACGGCTTCGAGCGTGACCAGCGCGTCCCCCAGCGCGGAGATAACGGGGCGAACGGTCTCCTCGGACCGCTCAGACATGAGTTCGACGTCGCCGCCCACGGAGAACACGCGGTCCCCGCCCCAGATGACGACCGCGCGAACTTCATCCCGATGGGCTGCTTCCAGGGCTGCCCTGTGAAGCTCCGCGGCGAAGACGACATCGATGGTATTGCGGGGGGCGTGATCCATCCGGATCGTACCCACACCCTCGAGGACTTCCAATCGAACGTACCCAGCCACGAAAGGCTCCTGTGCTAGACAGTTGGGCCCGCTTCCACGGCCGACCCTCCCTCAACGGTACTAAAGGTTTCCGGGCGTGTTCTGAGAACATCTTCCGCGTGTCCGACGAAGCCGGGGTGCCGCAGAAGCACGGGTTCCTCCATGGGCTTCCGGTGCTGGTGATCGCGGCATTCCTGATCGCGCTGGTTCTGAAAGCGTTCCTCTTCCAAGCCTTCTTCATCCCGAGCGCGTCCATGGAACCGACGTTGATCGGCCCGGGTGATCGCATCCTCGTCGACAAGATCCCGTACTACTTCCACGACCCGCGTCGCGGCGACATCATCGTGTTCTCCAACCCGAACGCTCCTCCCGCGCACCGCAGCATCATCGGCGGATTCATCCATTGGCTGGGCCAAGGCATCGGCATCACGAGCCACGCCGAGCCTTCGTGTGGCGACAGGAACCCTGACGAGGACTTCGTGAAGCGGGTCATCGGGGTCCCTGGCGACACCGTCGAGGGGAGGAACGGGGCGGTCTACGTCAACGGCCACCGGCTGTCCGAACCCTACCTCGCGCCCTCGACGGTCACCGGCGCATTCGCGAAGCGGACGATCCCCGCAGGCAAGCTCTTCGTGATGGGAGACAACAGAGGCGACTCGTGCGACTCTCGGCTCGCGCTCGGCCTGGTGCCCATCGACAACGTCATCGGCCAGGCAGCGGTGATCATCTGGCCGCCCTCGCGCATCGGCACGCCCTAGCGCCGACCGCCCTGGGTAGGATGCGGCCCATGTCCACCCCGCCGTCATCCATGCTGGAACGCCCCTCGTGGGCGCCGCTGACGGCGCACCATCTTGAGATCTCGGGCCGCCACCTTCGCGATCTGTTCGCCGAGGATCCAACCCGGGCCGAACGGTTCACCGCCGAGGGCGCGGGTCTCTTCCTCGACTACTCGAAGCACCGCATCACGGACGACACGATGGCCCTGCTCCTCAGGCTGGCCGCCGAGTCCGGCCTCCGGGAGCGGATAGACGCGATGTTCCGGGGGGACCATCTCAACGTCACCGAGGACCGACCTGCGCTGCACGTCGCCCTTCGGATGCCCCGGGATCAGGAGTTGGTAGTCGACGGCCGTGACGTGGTCGCCGATGTACACGCGGTGCTGGACCGGATGGGGGCGTTCGCCACGAAGGTCCGCTCCGGCGCGTGGACCGGACACACGGGCCAACCGATCCGGAGCGTCGTCAACATCGGGATCGGAGGTTCCGACCTCGGACCGGTCATGGCATACGAAGCCCTCAGGCACTACTCCGAGCGCCACCTCACGTGCCGGTTCGTTTCCAACGTCGACGGCACGGACCTCTCGGAGGCGTTGCGCGACCTCGACCCGGCGACGACCCTGTTCATCGTCAGCTCGAAGACCTTCACCACGCTCGAGACGCTCACCAATGCCACCAGCGCGCGCGACTGGCTCCTGGCCGCGATGGACGGGGACGCGGCGGCAGTCACCAGACACTTCGTCGCGGTCAGCACGAACGCCCAGGGCGTCGCGGCCTTCGGGATCGACACGGACAACATGTTCGGATTCTGGGATTGGGTGGGCGGGCGCTACAGCATGGACAGTGCGATAGGCCTGTCCACGATGCTGGCGGTCGGGCCGGCGCACTTCCAGGAGATGCTGACGGGCTTCCACGACATGGATGAACACTTCCGCATCACTCCGTTCGAACGGAGCCTCCCCGTGATCATGGGGCTTCTGGGTATCTGGTACGCCAACTTCTTCGGGGCACAGACGGTCGCGGTGCTCCCCTACGACCAGTACCTGAAGCGGTTCCCGGCCTATCTCCAGCAGCTCACGATGGAGTCGAACGGGAAGTACACCACCATCACCGGCGAGCGGGTCGCCTACGACACCGCGCCCATCTACTGGGGCGAACCCGGCACGAATGGCCAGCACAGCTTCTATCAGCTGATCCATCAGGGAACCCGCTTGATCCCCTGCGACTTCATCGGATTCGCCCACTCGCTGAACCCGCTGGGGCGTCACCACGACATCCTCATGGCGAACGTGTTCGCCCAAGGAGAGGCGATGGCGTTCGGGAAGACCGAGGCGCAGGTCAGGGCCGAGGGGACGCCCGATGACGTGGTCCCGCACAAGGTGATGGAGGGCAACCGCCCGACCTCGACCATCTTGGCGGCCGCGCTAACGCCACGGACGCTCGGGGCGTTGATCGCCCTGTACGAACACATGGTCTTCACCCAAGCAACCATCTGGACCGTGGACGCGTTCGATCAGTGGGGCGTGGAATTAGGCAAGGTCCTGGCCAAGGCCATCGTCCCCGAACTCGAGCACCCCGGCGACCCCGAACTCGCCCACGACCCCTCGACGAACGCGCTGATCCGCCGCTATCGCGCGATACGGGATGGCCACCCCTAGCCGGAGAGGTTCACCAATATCTGGCCGTGGCCATGCACAGGATCGCGATCGTCACCAAAGCGAGATCGACCCGGCCGATGATCTTCAGCCGATGCTGGAGGCCTTTCATCGCGGCCATCTGCTCCGGCGCTGGGGGTCCACCCGACTCGGCCATCTGCTTGCCGAGCGCGTTCATCTTGTTGATGGTCGGCGGGATGCCGCCACTGCCCACGAAGAACGCGATGATCGCGCACACGGCTCCCACCGTCAGGACGCCGCCGAACGCCGAACCGATCCAGTCGCCGAAGCTCGCGTACATCGAGTGCCAGTCGCGCCAGTAGAGGAAGAGACCCCCGATCACCGTGAAGGCGGCGATCCCCGTGATGATGACGCCTGCCTTCCGCTTCTCCATCACGTGGGACATGACGGGTCCGCCCGCAGGTCCGACCGCCGTGATCGTTGGCTCAAGAAACACGCTGACGAAGAACGCCGACCCGACCCAGAAGATCCCGCTCACGATGTGCACGATCCGGAATACCAGCATGTACGTATTCAAGGCGACCATGGTTTCCTCCCGCTCGGACGACGGCAGGGTGTCAGAGCGGGGACCGGTGGTCAAGGACTTGCCCGCCGGCACCTTCCGGTAGCATCGCGCGATGGAGGTGCAGCGTTATCGCGATCCCCGCGCGTTCCGCCGTGACGCGGCGCCGATCCTCATGGCCTCGCCGGGCCGCAGCAGTCTGGCGCTGGCCGTGCTCCAGATCCTCATCGATCAGCCGGACGTCTACCCGGACTTCCTTCTGTGGCTCGCCGTCCAGGACGGTGCCCCGATCGCGGCCGCGATGCAGACGCACCCGCACAACGTGATCGTTGCCGACCCGATCGACCTGCTGGCCCTGGAGGAACTCGCAGCAGCCGTGCACGCCGACGGTGCTCCCTTGCCCGGGGTCATCGGCAACCTCCCGGTCGCGGAGGGGTTCGCGAAGCATCTCAGCCGGGCAACCGGGCGCCGAGCCGATCTCGTCTTGCGTGAAGGGGTCTGGGAACTTACCGGCGTCAACGATGTGCCATCCGTATCGGGGTCGGCCCGGCCGGCGATGGTGCGCGATCGCGATCTCATCCGGCGCTGGTACGACGCGTTCGCCGACGAGGCCCTGCCTCCTGGGCTTCCTCGCGATGATGCGGGAAGGGACACCGCGATCGACCACCGCTTGGCTGGTCGGGGCGGTGGGTACTGGCTGTGGGAAGACGGCGAGGTCGTATCCCTCTCAGGGCATGTGGATGTCCCGCCCGTCGGCTCGCGGATCGGCCCCGTGTACACGCCCCCCGAGCACCGCGGCCACGGCTACGCGACACGGCTGGTCGCCGAACTCTCCTCCGCGCGGCTGGGCATGGGCGATCCGGC
>JBBRTK010000014.1:0-28471 GCA_038244455.1 Actinomycetota bacterium | reverse complement strand
TGATGATCGGTTTGCGCGGCCTGCGCAGGCCCGCGTACAACCGTGCGAGGAACGGGTCGGCCCGCATGATGTGCCAATCGGCAGCGTTCAAGCCGCTCGCGTGCACACGAACCAGGACCTCGTCCGCGGCGGGCACCGGCGTCTCGATGTCTTCGAAGTTGAGTACTTCTGGTCCGCCGTAGCGGTCGTAGACCCACGCCTTCAACTGTCGTCCTGTCCGATCGCAACAGCGATCTTCCCTCGAACGTCACCGGCCTCTAGGCTGCGCAGGGCGTCAGGTACCTCGGCGAGTGAGTAGACCTTGTCGATCACCGGGGTGACCTTACCGGCCGCCGAGCCAGGTACCCCTTGTGTCTCAGATCCCATGGTCGTGTCCTCTCTGTGCGGTCTTCACGGCCGCGAATGTACCCGCCGACGCGGGGCTCGTGGACGCACGGTCGCCTGCCGCTAGCGGTCGAGCACCTCGACGATCGGTGCAGGGTACCCACACGTGCGCAAGAGGGAGGGGTCACGCCACGGGGCGAAGATCGCCGGAGCAGGCACATCGGCGAGTTCGGCGACATAGCGACGCACATATTCACCGTCAGGATCGAAACGCCGCGCCTGGCGAACGGGATTGAGCACCCGCCCACGTCGGGGATCCGTGCCCGTGCCGGCGACCCACTGCCAGTTCCCCGACTCGCTCGCCACATCCCCATCGATGAGGAGTCGATCGAAGTGCCCCTTTCCCTCGCGCCAGTCGATCTCGAGACGACGCGTAAGCAACGAGCCGACCGCCATCCGCACGCGCCCGTGCATCCATCCCTCGCGGGCGAGCTGGCGCATGCCGGCATCCACGAGCGGCAATCCGGTCCGCCCAGCGATCCACGCCTCCAGCCCATCCGGATCGGTACGCCACCCGTCTACGGGTGGTCGCAGATCCTGGTCCGCGAGCCGAGGGTCCCCCGCAAGCAGTTGCAAGAAGAAATCCCTCCACGCAAGCTGGCGAACAAGATCGCCGCCTGAGGCGAGACGCTGCGCTGTTTCATTCGCCGAGACACAGCCGAAGCGGAGATACGGGCTGAGTCGAGATGTGCCATCCGCCGCCGGCATGTTCCGCAAGTCCGTGTATCCAGCGACGGCACCCGTGGCGTAGGCGGCGAGTCGCGCACGGCCTTGGGTCTCCCCGCCGGGCGGAACGTCGGGCGAGTCAGGAGTGAAGCGAGCCGCGTTGGGCCGGGGCCCGAGTTCGATCCCACCCGGGAAGGGGATGCACCCCGGTGCGGGGGCAACCGACAGGCGAGCTGCTCCCGACCACGCCCGGAGATACGGAGTGAACACGCGGTAGTGATCGCGGCCTACCGGAGCGGCATCACCCGGTTCGACGATGGCGTGCCCCGGGAACTCCACGGACTCGACTCCATGCTCGGCGAGGGAGGCGGCTCGCCGATGCGCGTAGGAACTCACGTCCCGAGTCGCCCATACCTCGTTGCACCCGACCTCCTTCGCCAGACGCGCCACCTCCAACCCCGGATCGCCTTCCCGTATGACCAGACGGGCGCCCCGCGCCTGCAAGGATCGATCGAGGTCGACCAGCGACTCCATGAGGAAGCGAGAGCGGTTCGGCGAACGAGTGATGAGGTGTGGATCGAGCACGAACAGCGGCACAACCGCACGGCCGCTGCCCACGGCTTCCACGAGCCCCGGGTGATCATGAACCCGCAGGTCCCGCGTGAACAACAACACGACCGGAGACGTCACCGGTCAGCTCTCGGCTGCACGTTCCTCCTCGCGGAGCGCCGCCGCCACCGCCTCGTCGAACCCCAAAGGATGGATCGATGGGAACAGCGTGGATGCCGATGGATCGCGGACGATCACCTCATTGCGGAGGCCATCGATGAGCGGCCGCGCGATCGAGGCGGGTACCGACGTGACCAGGCCGCACCATAGGGAAGACAATCCAGGCGTCAATACAGGCACGGTCAGGATGATCGGCGCGCGTCCCCCGCGCAGCACTGCGAACCGCCGCATCAGATCGCGATAGGACATCACATCGGCACCGCCGATCTCAACGATGCGATGCGGGGAGTCGACCGGCATCCGTGATGCGGCCTCTAGGTAGGAAACGACATCATCGATGCCGATGGGCTGGGCCCGCGTTGCCACCCACTTCGGCGTGACCATCACCGGCAACCGCTTCACCAGGTCGGCCAGCATGCGGAACGACGCGCTCCCCGGACCAAGGATGATGCCGGCACGGAACTCGATCACCGGCACGCCCGCAGACGCGAGCGCGCGGCCCGTCTCCTGGCGGCTGGCCAGGTGATGGGACAGGTCGTCCGCGGGGTCACCCAGTCCCCCGAGGTAGATGATCCACTCGACCCCTTGCTCCTTCGCGGCTTCTGCGAAGTTGCGCGCAGCCAGGCGATCACGTTCGCCGAAGTCCCCTCGCTTATCCGCCATCGAATGGACCAGGTAGTACGCCACGCGGATACCGGCAAGGGCCGGGCCGATCGTTGAACGATCGAGTACATCGACCGAAACGGCCTCAGCCATCGGGAATCGCTCGGCGAGCACCTCCACGCGACGACCACCGAGCCGCAGCGGGGTGCCCTCCGAAAGCATCCGAGTCGCGAGACAGCCTCCGATGTAACCACTCGCTCCCGTGACGAAGATCGGAGCACTCATGGCATCAGCGTACGCCCGTCGGCCTCGTCCGTCCGGCCATCATGTGGCGGCGCCATGGGCGCGAGACCGATCAGACCCTAGGAGGCAAGTGAGGCTGACGTCGCCTAGACACCTTCGGCCAACTGGCGCGCGTACTCCTCGGCGTCGTAGCTCCCCATCGAAGCGGCGATAAGCCCAGCCTGGTCGATCGTCCAAGACTCGAAGCCATCCACGTGAACTGCGTTGCCGGTGCCGCCCGGGCCGGTGTTCGTCCCGGTGATGGTCCAGTGGTACTCGATCCGATCCCCGTGCGCGACGAGATCGCGGAAGAAGACCTGCATATCGGGGAGGGCCTCGTAGAAGCTAGCGGCGACGGCAACTAGGGCGTCGCGGCCCACCGCCGCCGGTCCACCGTTGATCGCTAGCGACCCATCCGGCGCGTAATGCGCGGCGACCGCCTCCGGGTCCATGCTGCACCACGACGCGGTGTAGTCCTCTGCGAACTTGCGAAGTTGCTCGGGGTCCGATGCCATGGTGCCCTCCTCCGTCGGTGCTGCGAACTGTACGCGTCGCAGAGCGCAAGGCAAGACACGGCACCATCCGGGCGCGCTTCAAGCCCACCACCTGAACGGGGCTTCTGAGATGTCAGGAGGCCCACGAGGAGAACACCAGAGTGTCGTCGCCTGATCCGAGCGCGGGGGGGGTGTGCTCATCGCGACGTTCCTCTCGTACCCGTCATCCTCGTCGACCTCGTTGAGAACGGCATCCGGATCGGGGTCCTGTGCCAGGAGCCGCGACCAAGCGAGCCCATGGCTCTCCATCGCGGCCCGGCGCTCCGGGAGCTCCATGTCCTCCTCGTCGATGAGGGAGGCGCGGTCGCGGGTCGCGACGAACAGGTCCCAGGCGTCACTCCCGACGAGGTGACGCAGCGTGTCCAGGATCGAGCCGTAGGTAGCTGGGACGGTCGTCTCCAGCTGCTGCGGGCTGAGTGAGAGGCATGTATCGACCAACCGCAACGTCGCCCACACGTGATGCGCGAACGCGTCCTCCATCAAAGACCCGCCCACGTCGCGACTGTATGAAGAGCACTGCGGCACGCCGAAGCCGAGGCCCGGCTACCGCGCGCTAGGACGCGTGTCCAGTTAAAGCCCCTGACGCGGCGACCTCAGGACCTCGCGGACTTGATCCAAGGCTTGACAGGGGACGAGAGAGCCTGTAGTTGCCGTAGCGGTTAATTAGCTACTTGGAGAAGTAAGGAAGGATGGCTCCGTGGCGTTCCTGATCGAGAGCGATCGACTCGGCGAGACCTTCGCTGCGCTGGCCAACTCGACGCGTCGAGCGATCCTGGCTCGGCTCGCCCAGGGGGAGGCGAATGTCAACGACCTCGCCGAGCCGTTCGACTTGACGCTTCCGGCCATCTCTAAGCACATCAAGGTGCTGGAACATGCCGGATTGGTCGTAAGGGGTCAACGGGCCCAGTACCGACCGTGCACCCTCGACCCTTCACCACTTGAAGAGATCTCCACCTGGGCCGAGCAGTACCGGCCTGTCTGGGAGGCCCGCTTCGATCGGATGAACGACTACATAACCCAGCTTTCAAGTGCACCGGAGAACGGGAGGAAACGATGACTGACGACAACGCTTCCCAAGACGCGGTGGTGATCGAACGCAGCTTCGATGCGCCGGCCGGTCTCATCTGGCAGATGTGGACCGAGCCTGAACACTTCAAGGCGTGGTACGGCCCGGACGGCTGCGCCATCCCCGTGGCGAGGATGGACGTGCGCGTCGGGGGCAGTCGTCTGGTGTGCATGGAGATGGAAACCCCGGCCGGGCCCATGCAGATGTGGTTCACCGGCGAGTATCGCGAGATCGTCGAGAATGAGCGGCTCGTCTACACCGAATCCATGTCCGACAAGGACGGCAACGTGTTGTCGCCATCGGACATGGGCATGCCCGCGGGACATCCCACGACGACGCAGGTGATCGTCGAAGTCGAAGAAGTCGCGGGTCGCACGAGGATGCTCATGACCCATACCGGCATCCCCTCGGACTCTCCAGGTGCAGCCGGATGGATGGCGGCGCTCGACAAGCTTGCCGCCTACGTCGAAGCGCAGAGCGCCCGGTAGCGCCGGTCAACTCGTGGGTCGCTCGGCCAAGCATGCACCCGCAACGACGGGCCCCTTCTGCATCACGAACTGGAGTCTGAGTTCAACCAGGTCGCGCGGCAAGTTGTATGCGAGCAGCAGCCGCCAACGGCGGCCACACCGCGCCGGGGCGCGTGCTACCGCTTTCGATGGGCTACACGCGAGAGCGTGCGGCGATCATCAGGCTGATCGCATCGGCCTGGGAGCAGACGCTCTCGGGCGACGGGCCGCCCGAGCCGGATCGAGCCGAGATCGCGTGGTCCGCGTCCAGATACCCCGCCCCGTCCACAACGCCGAACTCCGTCCATTCGTCCGCGCTGAGATCCCGGAGTGCCCTGCCCTTCGACGCGAGTGCCTTGAGCAACTCCCCCGTTTGCCGGTGCGCTTCGCGGAAGGGCACTCCGGTCTTCACGAGGGCTTCGGCCAGGTCCGTCGCGTAGAGACCCTCGGCATCACAGGCCGCCAGCATCGCCTCAGGGCGGAACCGCACCGTCGCGACGGCGCCGGTCATCGCAGGGAGCACCAGTTCGAGGGTGTCGGCGGCGTCGAACACCGGCTCCTTATCCTCCTGAAGATCGCGGTGGTACCCGAGCGGCAGCCCCTGGAGTAGCGACGTCAGCGAGGCGAACCCCGCCGCCACGCGCGCGGCCTTGCCGCGCGCAAGCTCCACCGTGTCCGGGTTCCGCTTCTGCGGCATCATGCTGGACCCGGTCGAGTAAGCCTCGTCCAGCTCGGCCCAACCCAGCGACTCATCCGTCCACCTCGCGAGATCGGCCGCCAGGCGCGACACGTGACCAGCGCAGATGGCCGCGTCCGCCAGGAACTCCTGGGCGAAATCGCGGTCGCTCACGGCGTCGATGGAGTTCTCGAAAGCACGGCGGAACCCCAGGCGGACGCCGGTCATGTCGGGGTCCAGGCCCAGCGTTGAGGTCGCCAGCGCGCCGGCGCCCAGCGGACTCGTGGACGTTCGTTCGGCCCACCCGTCCAGCCGCGAAAGGTCGCGGGTGAACGGCCATGCGTGTGCGAGCAGGTGGTGGCCGAGCGTCACCGGCTGCGCGAGGCGGGCGTGCGTGGTCCCCGGCATCATGGTCCCGGCGTGTTCTCCCGCCCGAGTGACCAACGCCTCGATCAGCGCCACGAGCAGTCCATCGATCCGCCTGGCCGCCGCGAGCATCCACAGCCGCAGATCCGTCACGACGAGGTCGTTCCTGCTCCGTCCGGCATGGAGCTTGGCGCCGAGATCGCCGAGCTTGGCCGTCACGCCGCGCTCGATGGCCATGTGGACGTCCTCGTCCGCATCCTCGAGAACGAACGATCCGTCGGCGAGGGCGCTTCCCACCTCGGACAGCGCTTTCTCGAGCGTCGCCGCCTCACCGGCCGTGAGGAGGCCGGCGTCCTGGAGGGCGCGCACGTGGGCCATCCCGGCATCGACGTCCTGCGAGGCGAGCCGGACGTCGACGTGCACGGACCGTCCCAGGGCATGTGCCGCCGGCGCGGGCGGCTTCGAGAAC
The DNA here is from genome assembly GCA_038244455.1 of Actinomycetota bacterium. GTDB lineage: Bacteria > Actinomycetota > UBA4738 > UBA4738 > HRBIN12 > JANXVR01. The sequence goes on along the minus strand of JBBRTK010000014.1, from coordinate 22,170 downwards.
CGCCCTGCCCACAGCGCGTCCGGTGCCTCGTCCTTCGTCACTTGCGCCTCTGTTTCGCGGCCCACACCTTGAGCGGCAGCCCGAACAGCCGGACGAATCCGGCGGCATCCGACTGATCGAACGCGTCTCCCTCGCCGTAGGTGGCCAGCGACAGGTCGTAGAGCGAGTGCGGGCTCCGGCGACCGACCACCGTGCAGGTCCCCGGCTCGAACCGCAGGCGGACGTCACCGCTCACGTGGCTCTGGGTCGCGTCAACATAGGCGTCGAGCGCCTCACGCAGCGGTCCGAACCACTGCCCGTCGTAGACCAGCTGGGTCCACCGCTGTTCGATGAGCGGCTTGTGGTGGGCGACGTCACGCTCCAAGGTGATCTCCTCCAAGGCCTGGTGCGCGCGGATCAGCGCCAACGCGCCTGGAACCTCGTACAACTCGCGGCTCTTGATCCCCACTCGCCGATTCTCGACCATGTCCACCCGGCCGAACCCGTAGAAACCCCCGAGCGCGTCCACCGCTCGGATGATCCCGGCCAGCGTCGACGCCTGGCCGTCCAGGGCCACGGGGACCCCCCGCTCGAACGTCACCACCACCTCGGTCGGCTCGGCGGGGCGCGTGCCCGGCGCCGCCGTTCGCGCGAACGCGTCCTCCGGCGCGGCCGCCCACGGATCTTCCAGCGGGCCGCATTCGCACGCGCGGCCCCAGAGGTTCTCGTCGATCGAGTACGTCGTTGCCACCGAGTCGATCGGGATGTCCCACTCGCCCGCGAGCGCGATCGCCTTCTCGCGCGGGAGCTGGGACTGGCGGATGGGCGCGAGGATCTCAAGATCCGGCGCCAGCACGAAGAACCCCACCTCGAACCGAACCTGGTCGTTGCCTTTGCCGGTGGAGCCGTGTCCGACGGCGTCCGCGCCGACCTCGCGCGCGACCTTCACCACTTCCTCGACGATGACAGGCCGGGAGAGTCCCGAGATCATCGGGTACTTGGCCTCGTAGAGACCGTTCGCTTTGATGGCTTTGGACAGGATCTGCTCCGCGTACCGATCCACGACGTCGATGACGCGGACGCTCGCAGCGCCCGCCTTGTTGCCGCGCCGGATCACCTGGTCCCAGTCCTCGGTTTGGCCGACGTCCACGGCGACGGCGTGCACCTCGTAGCCCTCTTCGGTGAGCGTGTGGATGGTGACGGACGTGTCGAGTCCGCCGCTGTAGGCGAGCACCGCCTTCTTCATCGGGCCTCCATGATCGTCGTGAGTTCGACTTCGAGCTGCGCGGGTGTGATGCCCTGGCGACCCAAGATCAAGATCGTGTTGTCCCCGGCGAGCGTGCCGGCGATCGGGTCCAGCCCGGCGCGGTCGATGCCCTCGGCCAGCGCCGATGCCGCGCCGGGCGGGGTTCGCACGATCAACCCCGAGTCGGCCCGCACGAAGGACAGCGCGAACTCGTCCAGCAACCTGCGAAGCAGCGCGAGCGGCTGGGGCGTCTGCCCCCCACCGGGGACCACGTAGCGGACACCGTCCATGTCGTGCACGCGCGCGAGGCCGAGTTCCTCGATGTCGCGGCTGATGGTCGATTGGGTGGCCTCGATACCGATGGAGGTGAGGCGCGTGCGGATCTCCTCCTGGCTGGAGAGGCGGTCGCGGCCTACCAGGTCCAGGATCGCCTGTTGGCGCTTCGGCTTCACGGCTCCACCGGTGCGGCTCACGCCGGCACCTCGTGAACGGCGGGGGCCGAGAGGGCGGCGGCCAGGGCGCGGGCTGCCCGATCGCACTCGGCGAGGGTCGCGTTCAGCGGCGGGGACATCCGGATCACGCCGGACCCGGCTGTCGAGCACAAGACCCCGGAGGTGAGCATGGCGCAGGCAACCGCCCCGGCGTCGACACCTTCCGCCAACTGGAATCCCCACAAACATCCTCGGCCGCGCGCGGCCACGACGGCGCCGGGGGGCGCCGCGTCACGCACCGCCTGTGCGAGGTACGAGCCGATCTCAAGGGCGTGGGCGAGGAGCCCTTCCCGTTCGATGACGTCGATCACGGCGAGCGCGACCGACGCCGCGAGCGGACCGCCGCCGAACGTCGAGGCGTGATCACCGGGTTCGAATGCGATGTCGGCCCGCGACACCAGGGCGCCGATCGGGAACCCGCCGCCCAGAGCCTTGGCCAGCGCCACGACGTCGGGAGCCACGCCGGCATCGCTGGTCGCCAGCCACGCGCCGCACCGCCCCATCCCCGACTGAACCTCGTCCGCCGCGAACAGCGCCCCGTGCGAGTCACACAGCGAACGAACGCCGCGCAGGTACTCGGGCGTGAGCGGATGGACACCGCCCTCCCCCATGACGGGCTCCACCAACACCGCGGCCACGTCCCCGGGCGCCAATGCCAGCTCCAACGCCCCGAGATCCTCCGGCTCAACGAACCGGAGCCAATCCACCAACGGTTCGAACGCGGCGCGTTTGGCCGGCTGACCCGTGGCCGCGAGCGCACCTATGGTCCTGCCGTGGAAGGAACCGATCAGGGAGACGATCGTGCCTTTGCCCTGCGGAAGCCCCCACTTGCGAACCAGCTTGAGCAGGGCTTCGATCGCCTCCGCGCCGGAGTTGCAGAAGAAGACGCGCGCGTCGGGGATGGGCAGGATCCCCGCGAGCCGTTCGGCCAGTTCGGCTTGGGGCTCGGTGGCGTAGAGGTTGCTGACCAGACCGATGGTTCCGGCGGCGCGCGTCACCGCGGCCACCCAGGCCGGATGCGCGTGCCCCAGGGCAAGCGCGCCTAATCCGCCGGTGAAGTCCAGATACTCCGTGCCGTCCTGGCCCCAGACCAGCGACCCGCTCCCGCGCACCAGCGTGACGGGGAACCGCGCGTAGGTGGGCATGACGAAGGTCTCGGCGGCCATCACGCCTCCCCCGCGTCCGGCGTGATCATCGTGCCGACCCCTTCGGGGGTGAACAGTTCCAAGACCAAGGAATGCTCGACGCGCCCGTCCACCAGGTGGACCCGGCCCACGCCCGCCTTCAAGGCCCGCACGGAGCTTTCGAGTTTCGGGATCATCCCGCCTTCGACCACGCCATCGGCCGCCAGGAGGTCCAGGCACTGCTGGGCGGAGATCTCGCTCAGGAGATCCCCGGCGGCGCCGATCAACCCCGGCACATCGTTGATGAAGACGAGCTTCTCCGCGCCAAGCGCCACCGCGAGTTCGCTCGCCACCACATCGGCGTTGACGTTGTAGGCCTGGCCCGTCCCGTCCATCGCGATGGACGCGATCACGGGAACGTAGCGCTGCTCCAGGAGCGTGTGCACCACGCCCGGATCCACGTGCACGACCTCTCCGACGAAGCCCAGATCCGGCCCGGACTGCTTGCGCGCCAACAGGAGCTGGCCGTCAACACCCGAGAGGCCAACCGCCGGCACGTCCTGGGAGTTGAGCGTCATCACCACGTCGGTGTTGAGCTTGCCGGCCAGGACCATGGTGGCGACATCGAGCGTCTGGGCATCGGTGACACGCAGCCCATCCACGAACTGCGTCTCGATCCCCAGCTGGGCCGACATCTTCGTGACCTGTGGGCCGCCGCCGTGCACGACCACCGGGTTGATCCCCGCGCTTCGCAGCAGCGCGATGTCCTCGGCGAAGGGCTTCGCCAGGCCGGCCTTCTCCATGGCGGCGCCGCCGTACTTGACGACGATGACCTTGCCGTGGTGTTCGCGCATGAAGGGCAGCGCCTCAAGCAGCGTCCTGGCCTTCGACACCGTGCGTTCGCGGATCTGTGGTGGCAGGTTGGTACCCATGTTCATGTCGTGTACTCCCCGTTGATCCGGACGTACTCGTAGGACAGGTCGCAGCCCAGCGCGCGGCTCTTCCCGTGACCATCGCCCACGCGCACGCGGATGTGGACGTCGGGATCGTGCATATGCGAACGAGCGGTCTCTGCTACCTCGCCGCTGGTGAAGTAGTCGGGAGCGATGACGCCGCCGGTGGCGAGCTGCGCGTCGCCGAACCAGACATCCAGCCGGCCGGGGTCCACGGGGATCCCCGATGCGCCGACGGCCTGCAGGACCCGGCCCGGGTTCGGATCTCCGCCGAACACGGCGGTCTTGACCAGCGGGGAGTCGGCGACCGCCTTCGCGATGACGCGCGCATCCCGGTCGGCGTCCGCGCCGCTGACCTCGACGATGAGCACATGGGTCCCGCCCTCGGCGTCGGCCGCCAGCTGACGAACCAGGGACTCCCCCACCTTCGCGACGGCCTCACTGAGATGCACCCAGGCAACCGAGCCCGGGGCGACCGGCGCTCCCCCGGCGGCGCCCGAGGCGAACAGCAATACCGTGTCGTTCGTGCTGGTGCAACCGTCCACGGTGAGCGCGTTGAACCGTGAAGCGAGCTGCTCCTGCCCGATCCTGTGGAGGTCGCGCGCCGGCACCACGGCGTCGGTGGTCACGAAGGCGAGCATCGTCGCCAGGTCGGGCGCGATCATGCCGACGCCCTTGGCGCACCCCCCCACGTGGAAGCCTTCGTCCGGCGCATCGGCTCGCGCCTGCTTGTCCACGGTATCCGTGGTCATGATCGAGCGCGCGAACGCGTCGCCGCCGCCCGGGTCCAGCGACGCGACGAGCTTCGCCGCGGCGTCCTCGAAGAGATCCAGGTGCAACCGTTCGCCGATCACGCCGGTGGAGCACTGAAGGAGGTCATCAGGGTCCAGTCCCATGGCCAGCGAGATGAACGCCGTGCTCGTGAGGGCGTCGGCGTCGCCCGCCGATCCGGTGGCGGCGTTGGCCTGGCCGGAGTTCACGACGACGGCCCTGGGCGCGCCGGCAGCCAGGCGCGCGCGGCTCAGGCCGACGGGCGAGGCCGCCACGCGATTGGTCGTGAACAGGCCGGTGGCCACGGTCCCGGGCACGCCGAGCAAGAGCCCGAGGTCGGGCCGGCCGCTGGCCTTGAAGCCGGCCGTCACGCCCGAGGCGGTGAACCCCGCCGGGTAGGTGACGCTCACGGATACACCGCCAGCGTCGGCAGCGCGGTCGTCTGGTCGAACCCGTTCGCGATGTTGAAGTTCTGGATGGCCTGGCCGGCGGCGCCTTTGATCAGGTTGTCCACGGCGCCGACCACCACGGCGGTACCTGTGCGCGGATCGGCGAGGGCCTGGAGTTCGACCACGTTGGTGCCGCGGGTCCGCTTGGAATCGACCATGTCACCCGCGGGGAGGACCCGAACGAACGGCTCCGACACGTAGGAAGCCATCAGCGCGTCGGTCAGGTGGTCCGTGGTGACGCCATCGGTGAGCGATGCGTAGGCGGTGATGAGGACGCCGCGAACCGTCGGGACCAGGTGCGGGACGAAGATGACCGGAACCGCAATGCCGGTGGCGAGCTCGATGCCGTGCTCCATCTCGGGCGTGTGCTGGTGACGTGGCACCCGATAGGGCCGGATGGATTCCTCCGTCGAGGTGAAGAGCGAGGACTCGGTTGCGGCGCGCCCGGCTCCCGACAGCCCGGTCTTGCCGTCCACGCGGATGGAGCCGGGCTCGATCAGTCCCGCCGCCAGGAGCGGTGAGATACCAAGGATCACGGGCGTCGGGTAGCACCCCGGGTTCGCGACCAGGGGCGCGCCCGAGATCCGCTCGGCGAACAGCTCGGGCAGCCCGTAGACGGCCTTTTCCAGCCAGTCGGGGGACGGATGCTCGAACCCGTACCACTCGGGGTAGCGATCGGCGGGCAGCCGGAAATCCCCGGCCAGGTCGACGACACGAAGCCCCGCCTCAAGGAGGCCGGGCACCAACGGCGCGGTGGTCCCGTTCGGGAGTGCGAGGAACACGACGTCCGCGGCCTCGGCGACGGCGTCCGCATCGACCGCCGCCAGCACCGTGGAAGCGATCGGCAGGGAGGCCAGGTGCGGGTGGACCTGGGCGAGGGTCTTGCCGGCCGAATCTCGGGCACCCAGGAAGGTGATCTGCGCCCCCGGGTGGGCGGACAGGAACCGGACCAGCTCACCCCCGGCGTAGCCGGAGGCGCCCAGGACCGCGACATGGAGCGGAGAACCATCCATACCGCATAGTTATGCAGAATATGGGTAGGAGTGTCAACCTAGCGTGGCTGGGTGAACCGCTACCGGCAGGCAACCCGCCACGGACCCAGGTTCAGCTTCTTCTGCAGGAAGTTGAAGTCCATGGCGTTGGCCTGAGGACAGAACTGCGCGGCATCGAGCTTGTACTCCACGCCGAATACCGGCTTGCCCACATTCACGAACGCCCGGAGCTTGCCGCATTCGGAGTATTGGAAGCACTGTTCGTTGAGGGCGAAGTCGAAGTACGGGAGCAGCTTCGGGATCTGGCTGACGTCGTTCTTCAGGACCGCGGACATGCCGTTCCGGTGGGCGAGGTTCGCGAGGAAGATGTCGTAGGTCAGCTGATCCGCGCCCGTCAAGGGGAAGCCCGTATGGTTCTGGAACCCGTCGACGTTGTCGAACTCCACGGCGTCGAAGCCGCGCTTGGCGCACATCTTCACCCGGTCTCGCATGATCGGGCCGAGCACGCCGAGGCGGCGGATGTCGAGCCACTTCTCCCCCGGCCAGCCGTTGGGGGCGCCCTTCACCGACTCGGGGAACCGTCCCGCGTCCGGACGCCAATTCTCCCATGAGCCGGCGCTGAGGTAGCAGACGACCTTTCGGCCGGCGCTGTGCAGATCAGAGACGATCCCCGCATGGTTCTCGAAACCGTCGATGTCATACATCTGTACGTCGACAGACGTATCCACCGTGCCACTCAGCTGCCACTGCCAACTGGTGTTGATCGCAGGGTGCCAACAGGTCGAGCAAGCAACTGGGGCTGAGGACCCTGCTGACGGGCGATCGGGCGCCGCCGCGAAGGCCGGTGGTGGCGCAAGCACCAGGAGGGCGAACACTACACCTGCCGTTATAGCCGCGCGTCGCATCCACAGCAGTATCGGCCTTTTCGCGGTCGAAGAAGGTCGACCCCGCCGCCTCACGCCTAGCTCACCACGCTCAACACCCCGGGCTCCTCACCGGCGCCGTGGGAGAGGGTCCCTGCCCCGGCGCGTGCGATGGATCCGCGAGCCTTGCCGACGCTCGACCGGAGTTCGTCGGTGCCGTTCGAAAGCATGACGGAGGCGCGGGCGAGCTTGTTCTCGAGCACGGACTCGATGGTGGTGAGGACGCCGGCGACCTCGGCGAGGCTCGCCTGAACATCTGCCGCGTCCCCGAAGCGCTGCACCAGCGAGTAGAGGAACAGGACGATCGGCAGCGCGTTGGAGTAGGGCACCACCACGACGCCCCTAGCGTAGGCGTCCGCGTGGGCGCGCCGAAGCACCCCGTACGCCGCGTCGGGGATCGCCGCGATGGCCACCGGGGCGGTCACCGCGGGATCCAGGTAGTGCGAGACCTCCCGAGCCCGGAGCGTGACCGCCTTCTCCACGGCGCGGGTGCACGCCTCGATCTCCCCCGGTTCCTCGGCGATCTCCAGCGCTTCGAGTTCGGCAAGGGCGGTCCATTTGGAGTCGATCGGAAGCCGGCGTCCGTCGGGAAGAAGGAGCCCGAACTCAACGACGCGCCCGCCCACCCTGAAGTCGGTGACCAACATGCCCGGCGGCAATTCGGACAGGTGATCTCGCAGGACGTTCTCGCCGGCGCGGCCCTTCGCGGCGCCGCCCGCGAGCACGGTGGAGAGGCGCTTGATGACCTCCCGCTGGTCGGCGTCGACACGCTGGCGATCGGCATCGCGAAGCTGGATCGCCTCGAGGGTTCGCCGAGCGCCGTCCAGGCCCGTGCGGAGCTGCTCGCCCGCCAGCTCGCGGCCGACGGCCGAATCGGCGAGCCGGCGCAGTTCCGCGCTCTGGGCCTCCAACCTGGCTTCGACCAGGGCGAACGTATCGCGTGGGACCTGGGCGGGGGCCGAGCCCCGCCGGAACATGACGGCAGCTCCCGCCGCCAGGCCGAGCGTCAGCGCCACGAGTGCGATACCGATCTGCTCCATGGTTCCTCCTCCTAGGGAAGCGATGCCTCGACCCTAGACCCCCCCTCCGACACGCCAACGCTCGCCCGGAACGCGCGAAGTGTGAGGGTTCGATGTGGATACGGCTTGATGACGGTTTGAGTTCGGCTGCAGAGCGTCTGGGGCCCCTCCTCCTCGGGTAGGTTCGACGGATGCGTACGCATTGGGACCGACACGCCGGCACGTGGGACGCACACCTGCCCAGTTCGGACCTGTTCGCCGAACTCCTGGACGAGGTACTCCTGCGGGCAGAACCCGGCTCGGAAGCCGTCGCGGCCGATCTGGGCGCCGGGAGCGGCTTCCTCACGATCCCGCTGCTGGAGCAGGCCCGCCGGGTCCACGCCGTCGACAACTCCGACCAGATGCTCGCCCGGCTGGCCACCCGCGTCGACGGGGACCCTCGCCTGCAGGTCGACCGCTGTTCCTTCCTCGACTTCGAGCCCCGCGAACCGCTCGACATCGTCGTGTCGAACTACGCGCTCCACCACCTGCGGGGGCGCGACAAGGATCTGCTGGTCGCGCGGACCTTCGCGCAGCTTCGGCCCGGCGGGCGGTTCGTGGTCTCCGACATCATGGTGCCGCTCACGCTGCGTCCTGGGCTAAGTGGCGCGCTCCGCTCGAAGGTCTGGCGCATGACGAAGAAGGGCCTGCCCGGGATCTGGCGGATCACGAAGAACGCCGCTCGATGGGTCCGGGGTACCGGCGAATATCCGGTCGCCCCCGAGGCGTGGACGACGCTGCTAAAGACGGCGGGATTCACCGGGGTCGGCCACACGGCGATCGGTCGCGAGACCGGCGTCGTCTGGGGCACGAAGCCCGCCCGGCCCGCGGCCTGACCTCACCGGCAGCCGCACCCGTATCATCGCGCCATGAACGAACGAGCCGAGGGACCGATCGATCGCCGCAAGCTCGCCGAGATCAAGGCCCGCGAGGATGCGGCGTTCATCCAGGCGCGTCCGAAGTCGATGGCGCTGTGGGCCAGGGCCAAGGGTTCGATGCCCAACGGCGTGCCCATGTCCTGGCACCGGACCTCCTACGATCACCCGCCGCTCTGGGTAGCGGAGGGCAGCGGCGGCCATTTCCGCGATGTGGACGGCCACGACTACGCGGACTTCAACATCGCCGACATGAGCATGTTCGGCGGCTACAGCCCCGAGCCGGTGGTGGAAGCGCTGGCCGCGCGCGCGGTCGCCGGCGGCCAGTTCCTCCTGCCGACCGAGGAATCCATCTGGGTCGCAGAGGAACTCACCCGCAGGTACAGCCTGCCGATGTGGCAGTTCACGTCCTCGGCAACCCACGCGAACACCGAAGTCATCCGGATCGCCCGGGCCGCGACCGGCCGCGACAAGGTCCTCTTCTTCGAGGGCAAGTACCACGGACACTTCGACGAGGTCCTGGTCCAGCCGGACGAAGGCGGCCGGCTGGTCCCAGAGGAATCCGGCCTCCCCGCGAACGTCACCGAGCGGACGAAGCTGGTCCCCTGGAACGACCCCGAAGCGCTCGCCGAAGCGCTGGCCCCCGGCGACGTCGCCATCGTCATCACCGAACCCGTCATGACGAACAACGTGGGCCTGCTGTTTCCCGCCGACGACTGGCACGCCCAGTTGCGCGCGATCACCCTTGCGGCCGGCACGCTCCTGGCTTACGACGAAACGCACACCCAGGTGGTCGGACCCGGCGGCCTGACCTCGATGTGGGATCTGCACCCGGACTTCGTGACCATCGGCAAGTCCATCGCCGCCGGCGTACCGCTCGGCGCTTACGGCATGACCCCGGAGGTCGCCGAGGTCATCCAGCGGCCCAACGGCCGTGACGACGGGCACGCGCAGGTCGCCATCGGTGGAACCCTCTTCGGCAATCCGCTCTCGATGGCGGCGGCGAAGGCGACGATGAGCCAGGTGCTCACGCCCGAGGCCTACGCGCACACCCACCGGCTCGGCGCGATGCTCGCCGACGGGATCGAGAAGACCATCTCGGAGGCCGGACTCCCCTGGACGACGCATCGGTTCTGGCCCAGGAGTGGCACGACGTTCGCGCCTTCCATGCCGCGCAACGCTCAGGAGGCCTACGCCTCGAAGGACGTGGAGCTCATCCTGACCTTCCGGATCTACCTGGCGAACCGCGGGGTCTGGGAAGCGATCGTCGGGGCGGGGCCCACCTGCAGCGTCCCCGCGACCGAAAACGACGTCTCGCGATACGTTGACGCCTACGCGGGTCTGATCCGCGAACTCACCGGTTAACGAAAGGACACCTTGGCGCAGGGGGGCGGCAACTCCGGAGACCCGAGCGGTCTCGGGCAGCCCGGGTTCGGCTGGGGCACCGATCCGAAGACCGGCGCCTACCGCTACGGCAAGATGGGGGCCGGCGGCTTCCTGGAGCCGGGGACCGGCGAGATCCCGCCGACCGACCCGGCAGCGCCGCACACCAGCGGCAGCATCCCGGTCATCAACCGAAGTGGAGGCGGGGGCCTGGGCGCAGGTATCGCCGCCGTGGTGATCGTCTTCTTCCTGATCGTCGGGGGGGTGGTCGCGATCACCGTCCTGCGGGTGAGCCACGCGGTTACCACCATGTTCCCGGGCGATTGCGTCGGCGGTCCGCTGATCGGCGGCAGCGGAGCGGACATCGGTGACGGCCAGGTCCGCTTCCCGTGCGCCGGGGGCGGGACCATGATCGTCAACTTCAACTCGGGGCCGCCGGTCGTGAGCCCGTCACCCAAGCCCAGCCATCACCACCACCATCAGCAGAACCCGAACGGGTGACCCGCCGACCCGGTTCGGACTAGCATCCGGGCATGGACGGACACCTGATCCCGATCTACCGCGTCGCGGGGACCCATCGAGAGGTCGGCCTGCAACTCGGAGACCTTGGCGGCGAGCAGATCGCCGGCGAGATAGCGGAGTCCTTCGCCGAACTCCCGGGCGGGCGCACCCGTGAAGAGCAACTGGCGCTCGCCGCCGAGTACCGGGCCTTCACCGAGCCCCGCCTCCCCTGGCTCATCGAGCAGTTCGACGGGGTCGCCGAGGGAGCGGGGGTGGACCCCTTGGAGTTCTTCGCCGCTTCTATGGAGGAGATCTGGTACGAAGCACGCGCCAAGCAGACCCAGGGTCGGTGCAGCGACTTGGTCGCCGGGCCCGCCGCCACCGCGGACGGCCACCTCATCGTCGGCCACACCAACGACCTTCGACCCGCCGCCGAGCCCCTCATCACGGCCATCGAGAAGACGATCCCCAGCGAGCCCGTCACGTTCCAGCTGGGCGGCGTCCCATGGCTCTCGGTCGGCTGGAACAGCGCCGGCCTGTCCCTCACCGGCAACGAACTCAGCCCCAACGACGAACGCGTCGGGATCAGCCGCTCCCACCAGGTGCTGGAGATGCTCCGCGCGGGGTCGCTCGACGAGATGGTCGCCGCGGCGCTCCGCCCGGACCGAGCGTCCAGCTACAACAACGTGCTCGCAGACTCGGACGGGCGCGTGGTGAACGTCGAGGGCAGCGCGACCGACCAGGAACTGACCGGCCTGGACGAGTCCGGGCACCTGGTGCACACCAACCACTATGTGTGCGACCGGATGGTCGACTTCGAAGGTGACCCCGCATACGCGAAGCGCTCGGCCGTCCGGTACAAGCGCGGGCGCGAGCTGTTGAAGGCACAGGCGCCCGGTTCGATCACGACGGACGGGATGCGCAAGCTGCTCGCCGATCACGCCGGACGGCCCGACAGCATCTGCCGCCACGCCGAAGGCGAACCCGGCGACGGAAAGACCGTGTTCTGGTCCGTCGCCGATGTCACCGACGGCCGGATCCTGTTCGGCCGGGGCAACCCCTGCGAAGACACCCCCGCCCAGGAGTACACCTTCACCCACTGAGGGCTTTCGAAGAAGATCCCCGGCGTCATTGACCCTTCCGGCGTGTCGTGGGAATATCTGTGCATAGCCTAACTACATACTTTCCTTGGACACGTCAAGCGGCACTTCCCCACCGCAGGACACGGATGCCTTGGCCGATCGGCTCCATTCGGCCGCCATCCAGCTGCTGCGGCGCGTGCGTGTTCGGGATGGAGAGCCGGGGCTGTCCGCGGCCCGGCTCTCCGCGCTCTCCGTCATCGTGGTCGCCGGGCCGATCACCATCAGCGAACTCGCGGCCACCCAGGGCGTCCGCCCCCCCACCATGACCAGGCTGGTCGACACCCTGGAGCGCGACGGCCTTGCGATGCGAGAACCCCACCCCGACGATGGCCGTTCGGTTCAGGTCCGCGCGACCGGGATGGGCCGCCTGGCGCTCTCCCGGGGACGCCAGCACCGGGTGACCACGCTCTCGACGCGCCTGGCCGGCCTCACGCGAAGCGACCTGGCGGCGCTTGATCGGGCAGCCGCGCTCCTGGAGCGGGTGACGGGAGCCGAACCGGATCCGATCGTTAGGCCGGCTCGCCCGACTTCCAGACCTTGAGCGGCTTCGCGGCGGCGGTGATGTCTTCGACCGGGTTCTCCGCGTAGAGGACCAGGTCGGCGAGCTTGCCCGTCTCAACCCGGCCTACGTCCGGGCGCCGCAGGAGGTCCGCGCCGTTCGCGGTGCCGGCTCGCATGGCGGCCAGCGGGGTCATGCCCCACTCGACCAAGTAGGCCAGCTCTCTCGGCGCGCTGCCGTGTGGGTTGAACGGGGTCCCGGCGTCGGTTCCGCAGACGTGGAGGATGCCGGCCTTGACCGCGCGGGCAAATGACTCGCGCGAGGCGGCCTCGACCGCGCGACCCTTCTCCACGGCGTAGGCGGGAACGTGCTTCGGGTTGTCGACGATGCCGCGGAGGGCGCAGAGCGTCGGCGAACGGTAGGTTCCGCGTTCCTTCATCTCTCGCGCGATCTGGGGCGTCACGTGGTTGCAGTGTTCGATGGAGTCCACGCCCGCACGGACGGCGCCGAGGATCCCCTCCGCGCCGATGGCGTGGGCGGCGACGGGCCGGCCCCACGAGTGGGCTTCGTCGACGGCGGCGACGAGTTCCTCGGACGTGAAGGCGGTGAAGGTCGCGCCGATCCCCGGCGTGAGCACCCCGCCGGTGGCGACGATCTTGATCGCGGTGGCGCCGCGCTTGATCTCCTCGCGAACGGCCTTGCGCACCGCGTCAGCGCCGTCCACCTCGCGGGCGAACGCCACGTTGTGACCGTGGCCGCCCGTGATCGTGAGGGCGCATCCGGCCGCGAGCACGCGAGGTCCGGCGATCACGCCGTCGTCGATGGCGCGGCCGACGTCGATGCAGGCGCCGCCCGGCCCGCCCAGATCTCGCACGGTGGTCACGCCTGCCGCCAGGTGCTTGCGGGCGTTGACCGCAGCCTTGACCGCCGCCAGAGCCGGCGTCATCCGCTCGGCCTCACCGGCGAAGTCGGCCAGCCCGTCGAACGCCAGGTGCACGTGGCAGTCGATGAGCCCCGGGGAGAGCGTCTTGCCGGTTCCGTCCACGCCGCGCGCGGCCTTCGCAGCGCGCGGCGCCCGAGCGTGCGCCCCCACCCACGCGATCCGCTCGCCCTGGACCAGCACACCCTGCTTCGTGCGGATGCTTCGGCCGTCGAAGAGGGTGACGTTCGCGATGTAGGTCGGCATCTAGGAGACCCAGGGAGGCACGGTCTCGGAGCCATCCTCGCGGATGAGCTTGGTGCCGGCGAGCATCGTGACGATGATCGCGGCCCCGCCGGGACCCGCCACGAAATGGTGCCACTCCCCCGTGGGCACGATCACCGAGTCCCCGGTGGACAGCTGGAACGTCTCCTCGCCCAGGAAGAACGCGCCGTCCCCCTCCGCCAGGGCGAACACGTCGAGGTGGTCGTGGTGGTGGCGCGGCAACCCCCCGCCCGCGGGCAGGTCGATCCGGAACAGCGCGGCCTCGTCGGCGCCGCGCGAGGGCGACGCGTACCCGGTGATCGTGTTGCCGCCGAGTTCGAAGCGGGGGTGGGAATCGTGAGGGTAGACGGGCATGGCTCCAGGGCTCCTGTGCTCGGGTGTGGGCGCATCATGCCATCCGGCGCCCGGACCCGTCAGAACGGCCTGAGCACCATGAGGTAGATGATGAAGAGCATCCCGCCCAGCTCCACGCCCGCGATCATCAGGGGACGCGGAGACCGCAGCAGCAGGTCAAGCGCCGCGGGGTCGGTCTCCGAGCCCTCGGCCACCCCCAGTCGCACCTTCTTGTAGTACGGGATGGCGAGCGGAACGGCGACCACGAGCAGCGCGACGAAGAGCACCGTCGACCAGATCAGCCAGCCGCGCTGCGGGAAGACGTACCACGCCCCCAACACCCCGCGGTCCAGCGCCAGCACCGCTCCCGCCGCCGCCATCAGCACGATCGAGACGTAGCCGGTCGGCCGCGCCCGCTTCGACAGGTCGAGCAGGGCGCGGATCCTGGCCGGGTCGCGTTCGCGACGGAGTTGGAAGGCGACCGCGGCGCTGACGCCATGGGCCGCGAAGAACCCGACGATCCCCAGCAGGTGCGCCAGGAGCGCCCAGCCGAACGCGGAGGCGGCGATCATCGGTTGCAGCCTAGCCGCCCGGTCAGTTCGAGACCCCAACCGCGTGCCCCACGAACGCCTCGGTTTCGACCGCGTCCAGGAGGAAGTCCGCCAGGTCGCACCGGGTGATCTCGTTGCCGGGGGCGGACGCGTCAAGGACCGCCTGGTAGGAGCCCAGCGCGTCGTCGTCCGTGATGGTGCCCGGCGCCGCGCCGACCCACTCCAACCCCGACCCCTGCAGCGCCGCCAGGTCGCGCCGGTGTTCCTCACCCACGAACTGGAACGGCGGCCGACTCGTCTCGAAGAACACGGCGACCGACACCACTGCGGCCACGCGCCGCACGCCGCCGGTCCGAGCGCCCGCGATCACGTTCGCGGTCATGGTGGAAAGCTCGGTGGTGAGGTTCAGCGAGGGCAGGCCGAGCGCGGAAACCACGGCGTCGTGGCCGGGGATCGCCGCCGCCACCGACGCGGGATCGGACCCCTCACCCAAGACCACCGTGAGCCCCGGCGCCTCGGATCGATCCAGCTTCGCGGGCGAACGAACGAACGCGGTCACCTCGTACCCGCGCGCCAGGCCCTGCTCCACCACCGCCCTGCCGACCCGGCCGGTCGCTCCGAACACGACGATCCTCATCGGTGCCTCCCCCTCTGTAGCGTCTTTCACATCTTCCGCTACGGGAGAGGGAACCGGCCCTGGCTCAGCGCCCCCAGCCCCCCTCGCGCTCCATAACCTCGAGGCGCTCGTAGTAGTCGGGGACCTCGCGCAGGTGCGCCCACGCGATCTTCCCCGTCACGACCGGATCGTCATCGGTGACGTTCGTCAGGGGGTTTCGGAGGCCGTGTTCCAATTCGACCTCCATGCCACGGCGGAACGTCTCCAGGGTGAACCCTGCCTGGTCCGGATCGATGCCCAGCTCCCGAGCCACGACCCCGGCCTGCTCGGTGGTGAATCCGTGCCGTACGGTCTTCATCATCACCGCCACCTCCCCGTCGCTGACCTTAGCCTAGGTCGCGCTTGGCCGTTGCCCTCCGGCAGGAGGCCCCGGTTCGTACGGGCCGTTCAGCCCGTTCCGGAGGGGGTTTCCCGCGTTCGTGGGTTCGATCAGGGCCGGGGGACCGCCAGGCCGGCCGCGTTCGGGGCGGAAGTGGTCGTGTCGGCGCCGGCGCGCTCGAGACCTTCCATCACCAGGCGCGCGCGGCGCACGCGTTCGCGAACCGTGGCGAGCCCCACCGACGACAGGTGCACGCCCGAAGGGTAGAGCGGGGGGGCATTCCGGAGTCCGAGCTTCACGTGGATCGGCGCCGCGACCCGGATCATCTCGGCCACCTCGTGGAGCCGGACGAACCCGCCGAGTTCGTCGGGCGACTCAGCGTAGATATCGAGCGGCAGCGTCACGACGCTGCGGATCGTCGCGAGCTGAGCGAGATCGAGATCCCCGGGGACGTTCAGCGTGCCGGCACCCAGATCTTCGAGGACGCGCGCGGCCGCCGCGTTCGCCACCGGAAGCATCACCGACACCTTCGCCTGCATGTCGGGTGGCAGGTGCCCCGTTCCCTTCAGTCGGCCGAAGACGGCCAGGAGTCCCATATCCGAGACGAGGACGCTGCGGAACCCGTGCTCTGCTGCCCGCAGGATCTCGTCGACCCCCGCCCGTAGCTGATCGTGCCCCCAGCTCGCCGAGGCCAGGGCAGCTCCGCCGGCCGAACGCGCACTCGCCGACGGTCCCCAGGCGGCGCCCGGACGCGCGAACAGGCTCACCTCGATACCGGCGTCGGCAGCAACCGCAGCCATCCGGTCGAGCTCCGCGTCGGTCAGCATGCCGACGCCGCTCCCCTGCGACACGCGCCGGACCGGCACATCAAGACGATCCGCCTCCTCGACGACGGCCTCTAGAGCCTCGGGACCTTCCGTGCTCGGGATCTCGATCCGGAAAGCGACACCGTCGGGGAACCGCAGGGTCGAGGTCGGGACATCGCGACGTTCGAACGGCGGTAGCCCAGCGGCCTTCAACGCCTCGTCGAGCTTCGCGGTCATGAGCGAGCTCCGGCGAACCGCGGCAGCCACAACGCCTGTGCTTCGAGCATCCGGTCGACCATCTCGTGGATCTTCGGGAGCGTCTGCACTGCGCTCGTCAGCGGATCGAGCGCGACCGCGGCGTGCACGAGGTCACGGTCACCCGTCATCGCCGCTTCCACGGTGAGCCGCTGGACGTTGATCTGGACCAGGTTCAGCGCGGCGGCGGCCGATGGGAGCGAGCCGTAGTGCACCGGCCGGACACCGTTCGCGTCGACGGCGCACGCCACCTCGACGCAGGCGTCGGCCGGTAGGTTCTCGATCAGTCCACCGTTTCGGACGTTGCCGTACACGATCCGCTCATTCCCCGTGACGATGCTCTCGATGATCGGCGCGGCGAACTCCCCTCCATGCAGGATCCCGTTCGCCCGCGCCTCCTCGATGATCTCCTGGTTCGATCCGCCGGCATCCGAGGACCGGCAGATCGTGAGGTAGTCCCACTCGCGGTCGAGGTAGGCGCGCGTCGTCTCGGGGGTCTTACGGAACCATGCCCAATACTCGCTCGCGTGGTGGCTTGACTCGGTGTGGAAGTAGCCGGTCAGCAGCATCAGCTCCGCGCGGACCCGCTCGATGCTCTCGTACGGATCGTCGGAGCGAGGCAGGAGCGGTTCGGTCCGGTCGACGTGCCGGGCGCGCATCACCTCGCGGATCCTCGGAATCAGATCCTCCTCGCCGCGCCGGAATGTGGTGAACCACGCGGTGTGGTTCACTCCCGCGCAATCGAACGTTACCTCGTCGTAGGGGACGCTGAGTTCGCGCGCCAACAGCTCCGACGTGCCCTGAACGCTATGGCATAAGCCGACGATCCGGACCCCGAGGAGGTCGGTCGCCCAACAGTTGACCGACATCGGGTTCGCGTAGTTCAGCAAGAGAGCCTCGGGGCACAACTCGCGCATCGCTTCAGCGACCTCGCGAAGTGCCTCGACGGTGCGGAGCCCACGGAATACCCCGCCCGGTCCGAGCGTGTCGCCCACCGTCTGGTCGATCCCGTACTCCCGTGGGATCTCGATGTCGAGCGCGTACGCGTCGATACCACCGACCTGGAATACGGTGATCACGAAGTCCGCGCCGCGGAGCGCGGCACGTAAGTTCCCGGGCACCTCCACCGTCACCCGAAGGCCACTCAGGTCGATCAACTTCCGAGCAGAGACGGCGGTCCGCTCCGCGGCGCTCAGATCGATGTCGTAGAGCGCGAGCGTCGAGTCGCCGAGCGCCTCGAACGACAGGATGTCCCGGGTGAGCTCCATCGGGAAGACCCACCCTCCCGCGCCGATCACCACGATCCTCGGATCGCCCATGTCTCCTCCTCGGTCAGTCATGTCGGGGTCGGATAGCCGTGCCGGTTCGCAGGTCGAAGAGGTGCACTCGCCGGGGCGCTACACCGACACGGAGCGTCGCCCCCGGCGCGGGCTCGAGTTCAGGCGCGAAGACGGCCGTCACCTGCGTCCGGGAGCCGCTCACGACCATGGGCAGCTCCTCTTCCTCCTCGGCGCCCGACTGGACAGGCGTGCCCTCGGTCGAGCCGTGGACGACGACCAGGTTGCCAAGCGGCTCGACCACGTCGACCACCAGCTCGAACGAAGGCCCGTCCTCGACGACCTGGACATCCTCCGGACGGAACCCGAGTGCCACCTCGCCTCCGGCTACCCCGGCCGGACCCGGCAGCCGCATGGACCCGGCCACGATCTCGCCGTCGGCGACGTTCGCGCGAAGCAGGTTCATCGGCGGACTCCCGATGAAGCCGGCCACGAACAGGTTCGCGGGTGCCCCGTAGACCTCTTGGGGGCGACCGATCTGCTGCACCTTCCCGTTGGCCATGACCACGACCCGGTCGGCGAGCGTCATAGCTTCCACCTGATCGTGGGTCACATAGATCGTGGTGATGCCGAGGCGCTGGTGCAGCCGTTTCAGCTCGGCCCGCATCTGCACTCGGAGTTTCGCGTCAAGATTCGAGAGCGGTTCGTCCATCAGGAATACAGCTGGTTCGCGGACGAGCGCGCGGCCCATGGCCACGCGCTGCCGCTGTCCGCCCGACAGTTGCGCCGGACGGCGTTTCATGAGGTCCTTGAGTCCGAGCATCTCGCCGACCTCCCGGACGCGCCGTTCGATCTCGGGCTTCGGGGTCTTCCGCTCCTTCAGGCCGAATGCCAGGTTCTTGTAGACCGACATGTGCGGATACAGCGCATAGTTCTGGAAGACCATCGCGATGTCACGATCGCGCGGTGTCACGTCGTTGACGACCCGATCGCCGATCCGGATCGTGCCGGCCGTCCCCTTCTCGAGCCCGGCGATGAGCCGGAGCGCGGTCGTCTTCCCACAACCGGAGGGGCCGACGAGGATCAGGAACTCTCCGTCGGCGATCGTGAGCGAAAGATCGTCGACGGCGTCGACCTCCTGGAAGCGCTTCGAGACATGATCCAACGTGACTTCGGCCACCGGCTATCCCTTCAATCCTGTCGTCGCGATGCCACGGATGAAATACCGTTGAGCGAGGAAGAAGATGATCAGCATCGGTAACACGCTCATCACATTCGCCGCCATGAGCAGGTTCGTGTTGGTCTGATGCGCGCCCTGGAACGTCGCCAGACCCAGCTGCAGGGTCATGTTGTTCGCACTGTAGATCGTTATCAGTGGCCAGAAGAAGTCGTTCCAGGTCCACAGGAACGTGATGACTGCGAGCGTGGCCAGGGCCGGCCCCGAGAGCGGCAACACGATCTTCAGCAGCACTCCCAGACGCGTCGCGCCGTCGATACGGGCTGCCTCCTCCAGCTCGACCGGGAGCGTCAGGAAGAACTGTCGCAGCATGAAGATCCCGAACGCGCCGGCCAGGTTCGGCACGATCAGCGCGCCGAGCGTGTCGATCATCCCGAGCTGGCGAACGATGAGGAAGGTCGGGATGACGGTCACCTGGAACGGAACCATCAGCGTCGCCAGGATGAGCACGAACGTGACGTTTCGCCCGAAGAAGCGGATCCTCGCGAACGCGTACCCGGCGAGGCTGCAGAAGATCAGATTCCCGACGACCGATACGAGCGTCACCACGAGGGTGTTCACGAACCATCGCGCGAACGGCGTGTCTCGCAGCACGTCTCCGTAGTTCTTGAATCGGAGCGACGATGGGACCAGGGTCGGCGGGTAATGGCGCGTCTCGTTCAACGTCTGGAGCGACGTCACGGCCATCCACACGAGCGGTACGACCATCACCAGCGCGATCGGCAGCAAGACGAGATGCCAGCGACTGAACAGGAGCGATGGCCTCCGCTGCTTGGCGGGGGGCTCGATCACGCTCGCGTCGACGTCGGTCATGCCGAGAGATACACCATCTTCCGGCCTAGGACGAGTTGGACGACGGTGAGCGCGAGGATCACGGCGAACAACACGTAGGCGATCGCGGCCGCGTAGCCCGCGACGCCGTTCAGGAACGCCATCCTGTAGAGGTAGAACACGGGCACGTACGTGCTGGTTCCGGGGCCGCCGTTGGTCGTGAGGTATACCTCGTCGAAGAGCTGGATCGAATTGATCGTCGACCACACGACGAGGAACAGCGTGACGGGGCCAAGGAGCGGAAGGGTGACGTTGCGGAAGATACCGGCGGAACCGGCGCCGTCGATCTGCGCAGCCTCGACGAGTTCGTGGGGGATACCTTGCAGCGCTGCGAGGTAGACGATCACGTCGAAGCCGATCCAGCCCCACACCGTCATCGCGACCAGGGAGTAGAGCGCCCCGCTCGGACTTTCGAAGAATCCGAACGGCCCCAGCCCGACCCTGCCGAGGAGCCAATTGGCGATGCCGAAATGCGAGTTGAGCACCCAGAGGAAGATGATCGACGTGGCGATCGTCGAGACCACGACCGGCACGAAGACGGCTGTCCGGTACCAGCGGATCCCCCGAATCTTCCGGTTGAGCGCCACCGCGGTGAGAAGGCCGCCGGCGACCGAGAACGGCACGAAGAGGGCCGTATAGATCAAGCTGTGGGCCATCGCCTGTCGGAAGTACGGATCCTTCGGCAGGGCCTTGTAGTTGGCCAGGCCCACCCACGCCGGAGCGTTCAACAGGTTCGTCTTCTGCAACGACAGGATCGCCGACCAGACGATCGGGACGAGACCGAAGGCGAGGATCAGCAGGACGGCCGGCGACGCGAACGCCCAGCCCACGAAGTGGTCTGACCGTATCGCGCGCCGGACGTCCACGCAGCCCCCTCCTCAGCGTCCTCGACCCGTATCCACTACGGGATCGCTAGAACCGCGTCCGCCTGTTGTGCCGCCTGGTCCAACGCGTCCTGAGGGCTCTTCTGCCCGAGGAGAACACTCGCGATCGCCTGGCCCAGGAACGTCGAGACCTGCGGGTACTGCGTGACCTGCGGCCTTGCCTTCGTGACATTGGTCAAGTTCTCGGCGAACGTGCCGGCTCCGGGGAAGTTCTTGTCGAACTCGCTGAAGCCCGGCAAGGCCTCGACCGAGGCGCGCGTCGGCAGGTGACCCGTCGCGAGCGAGTCCTTGAGAACGTTGTCCGGCGAGGTGAGGAACTTCAGGAAGTCCCAGGACGCGTTCACTCGCTCGGGACCGTTGTCGAAGATCACCCAGTTGTCGGGTCCTGCGATGGTGATGTGGCTGCCACCTGGATCGAACGATGGCATCTGCACCACGCCGTAGTTCGCGTCGGCGAACCCAGACAGGTCCCACGGTCCTGTGATGATCATGCCGATCTTGCCCGAGTTGAACAGCTGTCCCGCCTGCCCCGAGTCCGGGTGGTAATCCAGGTACAACGACCCGTCCTGTTTCAACGACTGCAGCATCGTCGCAGCGCGAACGCCTTCCGGGGAGTTGAAGGCGGCTTTCGTGTTGTCCGGAGTGAGGATGTCGCCTCCAGCCTCCCACAGCATCGCCTCGTATTGCCAGACCATGGTCTCGCTGGCATCCATCGGGAACACCGCGCCGAACACGTTGTTGGGTGTATCGGTGACCGCCTTCGCGGCGGCCCGGAAGTCGTTCCAGGTCCAGTCAGGCGTTGGTGCGGCGATCCCTGCCTGTGCGAAGAGGTCCTTGTTGTAGACGACCGCGAGGTTGTCCACGAGCGCGGGGATCCCATAGACCTTGCTATCCACCGTCGCCACCGCCCGCTCACCCTCGAAGAAGTCGTTCCACTTGAAGTCCGGCTCCGCCACCCGTTGCGTGAGGTCGACCAGCTTCGGCGCCTGCGCGAGCTGGGGCATATTGGTGCCGTACTGATAGGAGATGTCCGGCTGCTGGCCGCCCTGAAGTGCGACCGTCGCCTTCTGCAGCGCGTTGTCACTGTTCACATACTGAAGGTCAATCGTGGTGTTCGGGTGATCAGCCTCGTACCGTTGCACGATGTCTTGGATCGACAGATACTCTTGCGACTGGTTCACCGGCGGCGGCGGGGTGTAGCCGATCCACATCGTGAGATGGATCTGTCCGCCTGTCGTACCACCGCTGCTGCTGCTGCTTCCACTACCCGTGCACGCGCCCGCGACCACTGCGATCACGAGCGGCAGCATCATCCACCGTCGCCTCATCCCTGACCCCCTCGTATCAGCCTCACGGTGTTCGTGAGCGCTCCGACCTGCCCGATCTCTACCGTCATCTGTTCCCCATCCCG
>JBBRTK010000013.1:0-29619 GCA_038244455.1 Actinomycetota bacterium | reverse complement strand
GCGCTGTTCGATATCGCCTACAACCTGGGGTTCATCGTGCCGGCGTTCATCCTCAGCTTCATCTGGGTCGAGGGAAGCGCGGGAAGAACACGCATCATCCTCATGGGGTCGGGCGCGGTGTTCTTGGGTCTGACGGCCGTGGTCGGCGCCTGGTCCCGCAGGATCAAGGATCAGTTCGCGCCGCAGGACGACTTGGTGGCGGGATAGCGGCTATCGGCTCACGCGATGGGCGATATCCAACTCGAACTCGGGGTAGTAGGTCTTGATCTGGCTGACGTCGAAGGAGGTCATGATCTGGTCCTTCGGTTCGAGCTCGAGCAGATACGCGAAGCACTCCCGCACGAAGGCTTCCGGGGAGCGGAATCCCTTCCCCAACCGCTCGTAGTCCGCACCTGAAAGGGTGACCACGTGCTCGGTAGCGGTGTCATCCTCGGCGACGCGAACGTTGAACCGCGACATGAACTGTTCGACATCGGCGCGCGTTACCTCGATCTCCACAGCAGCGAGCTCCTCCCCGGTCATCGTGCGGCCCTGAGCGTACGCTCTCCGAACCCCGCGAGGAACGAACGATGACGAAACCGGCACCCGAGATCTCCACGCAGCCGGCCCCGGGCCGGGGCGAGCAGTTGCTCGGGTCGGGGTACTCCGTTGCCATGGCGCTCCTGTTCTCGGTCGTCGTGATCTTCGCGGCAACGGTTCGAACGGGTGGGCGCCCATTCGTGATGCTGTCGATCCGGTTCGCGCTGGCATCGATCCTGCTGTTCGTCGGGGTGGCGCTGATGGGCCGGCCGCTGCTTCCGGTACGGGGCGAGCGCCGAGCCGTGATCTTGGCCGGGACGCTCGGTTACGCCACGGAGTCCGCGCTCTACTTCGCCGCGCTGAGCCACGGGAAGGCCGGGGCGGTCACGTTGCTCTTCTACACGTACCCGGTCTGGGTGATGCTCGCAACGATCGCGATGGACCGGCGGGCGCCCGCGGGCCGGTTGTCTGTCGCGCTTGCCCTGGCCCTGGTCGGAAGCGTCGTCGTGGTGGTGGGAGGCGGAAAGGTCGAGGTGGAGCCGCTCGGCATCGCGCTGGCCATCGCATGCTCGTTGGTGTACGCCTCCTACCTGGTGGCCGCCGACCGAACGGTGAAGCGCACCGACCCGCTCACGGCCGCCGCCTGGCTCTCGGGCGGCGCCGCCATCGGCAACCTCATCTATGCCGTGGTGTTCCACGCCACCGTGCTCCCTGTCGGCACCCATGATTGGTTCCACATCCTGGGGATGGCCGTGTTCTCGGCCGCCGCGTTCGCAGCGATGCTGGCGGGCCTGCGGAGAGTGGGAGCCCTGCGGAACTCGATCATCGGCGTCATCGAGCCGTTCGCCGTGGCGATCTTGGCCTGGTTCGTCCTGCATCAGGCGATCACGGTCACCACGGCGGTCGGAGGCGCCTTGATCCTGACTGGCGCGGTCATGGCGAGCGTGGTTCGCACCACGCGGCTCCAGGAACCGAACCTGTGATCGGGCCTAGCTCTCCCGCCTGAGGCCGGCGTTCCAGTCGGCCACCTCGGCGATCCATCGCCCGGGGGCCTCCATCTGCGGCACGTGCCCGAGGTCGGGGAAGAACCGGCCCCGCCAGGCCGGCCGGCGCCGCAGCTCCGCTTCGGCGAACGCGGCCGGGACCAGCCGGTCGCGCCGCCCATGCAGCACCAGCACCGGACAAACCACCCCGTCCAACGCTCGGGCGATCACTGAAGGCCGCTTCCCCAGCCGGATCAGCGAACGCGCGGCGTCCAGGAACGCGGGCATCGCGTCGGGGTCGGACTGGCGCCCACGGGCCAGGTCGATGTGGAGCTGGATGATCTGCTCCGGGATCGTCCGCACATCGGCCGCGATGATGCGGAAGCTGAGGCGAACCGCGCGCGCCGGGTCGATCGAGGCCGAGCGGGCAGAGACGAACCGTTCCCCCAGCTGCGCGGAGTCGTACAACGTGAAGGTGGCGAGCACCGCGGGATGCGGCAGGCCACCCTTGGCCCACGGGAACACCGACCCGGACAGGACGATGCCGTCCACGGAGTCGGGTTCGACGGCCGCCTGCAGGATCGCGAGGGCCCCGCCCATCGAGTTCCCGCAGACGATCACCCTGCCCGTCGCCGTCTCGCGGATGAATGCCGACAGCGTTCGTCGAAGGTCCATGAGCCCCGAGCTGCGCCCGTTCCGAGGCGACCAGCCGAAGCCGGGCAGATCCACCGCCACCACGCGCCCTTGGCCCGATAGCCCCGGTCCGACCTGGAGCCATGAAAGGTGTGATCCACCCAGCCCGTGAACCATCACGAACGTGGTCTCCTCGGGTCCCTCCCATTCGCGATAGGCCACCGGGCCGCCGAGGTCGATGGTGCGAAGTTCCGGGATGTGCAGGTCGCCGGTCACCGGTCCAGCCTACCCAGGCCGGGAACGCAGCGAGCACCGGACCCGTTCGGGTCCGGTGCTCGTGGTCGCGCTGCAGCTAGGCGCCGCGGGTGAACCAGGTTCCTCCCGGTCCGACGTAGTTCGGGCCCTCGCCCCAGATGACGAAGTTCTGCCCGCTCGTGTTCACGGCGAGGTCGAAGTAGTCACCGTAGGGGAAGGCGTACCCGTTAGCGGTCTTGTAGGTGGCACCGCCCGTGGCGTCGGAGAGCTTGACCTGCGCGGCCCACGTCGAACCGCCGGTTGTCGTTCGCCGGTACCACGTGTTCCAGGCCGCGGCCCCGTTCCGGCTGTCCTGCCACGCCACGCGGAAGTCGCCCGCGCTCGTGCCGGCCTCGACGGACGGGAAGCCGTTGTCGCCGGTGTTCTGGCCGATGTCCGCGCGTGGGCTCCACGTGACCCCGGCATCGGCGGAGGTGGTGACGTAGAGCGTCTTGTTCGCCAGGGCTGTGGTGTTCGCCGAGTAGGCCATGAGGATCGTGCCGGCCGGGTCCACGTCCAGCGATGCCGACGGCGCGAAGAAGTCGGCCCCGCAGGACGGAACCGTGCACGCCGGCTGCTGCTGGCTGGTGTCGACGATGGTCTGGGTCCACGAGGCGCCGGCGTTCACCGACTTCACCAGGACGAGCTGAACCGTGCCGGTGGCGCTCTGGTTCTCGGCGCTCTCCGCGAAGTACACGTTCCCGTTCGGAGCGACCGCGCCGCCCTCGGCGAAGTAGTACCTGGTGTCGGCGTTCGTTTTTATGCGGGCGCCGAACGATGCGCCGTAGTCATGGGAGGCCACGACGTAGCTGTCGGATGAGTTGAACGCCACGTAGACGTCCTTACCGTCCGGGCTGATCGCCATCCACGGCTTGTCCGTGAAGCTGAGCCCCTTGCCCTTGACCGCGATCGGGGCCGTCCATGTGGCTCCGTGATCGCTCGACTTCGCGAACACGACGCCTGGGTTGTAGTCGTTCATCCACACGGCATAGACCACACCGCTGTTCGAGACGGCCAGGACCGGGTCGTTCTGCGCCTTCACGTTCTTGCAGGCGCAGATGAACCGGTCGGCGCCCCAGGTGACCCCACCGTCGCTCGAGGAGCGGACGATGATCGCCGTCCCGGGGCAGGACGAGCATGCCTTCCCGCCGCCATAGCGGGTCGTGGCTTGGTAGACCCAGCTCGAACCGGGGGTCGGGTCGGTAGCGATGGACGGTTCCCAGTCATTCTTGCCGGCGTTCCAGACCTGTTCGGACTGCCAGCCGGCGGCGGGGGCGAAGCCACCCGGGCGCACGCGGGCGGTGGCCACGCGTGCCTGTTCTCGGAGGTCGCGGACCCCGGCTTCCGCTTTGGCCCCGGCGGTGTCGGAAGTGCTGTCGAGCCCGCGCCCAGCGGCCGCGAGCTGGGCCGGGGAGATGGCGGATGCGACGCCACCGAGGACGACCACAAGGGCCGCCAGGGTGGCGATAGATCGACGATGCATGACGCTCCCTTCGATGAGAGCGCGGGGGGAAGCGCCGCGCCATGCGTGGAGAACGTCCGGATGGTGGGGGCAACCAGGAGTGGAAGTCAAACCCAGGTTCGGATCGGGCCTGAGGGAAGACTCACGAGTGTCCCGGCGTTGTCGGGAAGGGGTGAGTGTGGAAGTGAACGGCATTGCACCGTTTCGGCGCGGTCTTCACAAGACCTTTACACGCTCTGAGCTTTACAAACACCGCTCAGACCCCATACCATACGTAGCAACGGCTGCCAAGACGCGTCCCACAGCGTGCTTGGGATCCATGCCACCACTACCGGAACCCGAGTTCCCGAGGACCGAGAAGGCTGCCCCGCGGCTGGACGGCCTCGAGGAGGAGAGTGATATCTAGTGCCAGAGCCAGCGCGCCCCCTAGGGACCGACGACGCTGACGACCTGCGACTTTACCTTGAGGCGGCGGCCCGTGAGCCGCTGCTGACCAAGGAGGAAGAGGTCGAGCTCGCGATGACCATCGAAGCCGGCAAGGAAGGCGAAGAACGCCTGCGTGCCGGACGTCTGCGGTCCGAGAAGAGCATCGCCAAAGCCCGTGCCGACGTTCGCAAGTCCGAGGCAGCCCGCCAGCGTTTCATTATGGCGAACCTCCGGCTCGTAGTGTCCGTGGCCCGCAAGTACCAGGGCCAGGGCCTCCCGCTCCTGGATCTGATCCAGGAAGGGAACATCGGCCTCATGCGTGCCGTCGAGTTGTTCGACTGGCGGCGTGGGTTCAAGTTCTCGACGTATGCCACCTGGTGGATCCGTCAGGGCATCACCCGCGCCATCGCCGATCGTTCGCGGTCCATCCGGCTGCCCGTCCACATCCACGACCGGCTGCGCAAGTTGAACCGCACGCGGTTCCAGTTCGCGCAGTCGATGGGCCGTGAGCCCAGCCGCGAGGAGCTTGCCAAGGCCCTCGACACCACCGTGGAGGAGATCGACGATCTGACCGAGATGGGCCGGCGCGAGCCGTTGTCCCTCCAGTCACCCGTCGGTGAGGACACGGAGCTGGGCGATCTCATCGAGGAGGTGGACTCCGACGCAGCCTTCAACGAGGTCGAGGACGCGCTGCTCCGTGAGGAGATCGGCGACGCCGTCGACCGCGTGCTGGACGAGCGGGAGCGCCACGTGGTGGCCCTGCGTTACGGCCTGGAGAACGGTCAGCCGCTCAGCCTTCGGGAGACCGGCAAGGTGCTTGGCCTCTCCGGCGAGCGTGTCCGGTTGATCGAACGCGAGGCGCTGCGCAAGCTCCGCGACTCCAACCTCATCAACGCGGTGGCGTTGGGCGGATAGCTCACGTCACACCGAACCCCAGGAGCCGGCCCTTCGGGCCGGCTCCTTCGTTCGTTAGCTCGCCAGGAAGCTGCTGCGGCGCACGCGTTCGCGCGAGGCGTCATAGGATGCCTTCGATCGGATCCCGCTGGACCGGGTCCGGCGCATAGGGGGAGGCAACAGATGGATCACAGCGCGGCACCGGGCGGCATCACCAGGCGGACGTTCTTGTGGCGATCGGCGGCGGGGACGGCAGTCGTCGCCGGCGGGCTGCCCGCCATCCTGGCCGCTTGCACGAAAGCCGCAGACACGGGCCCGAATCCCAGCGGAGCCGGCTCGGGGTCGAGTACCACGGCCACCTTGCGAGTCGGGTGGTCCTCGGAGCCCGACACGATGAACCCGCTGACCTCCTATTCCACCGAAGCCCAAGAGGTGCTTCAGCTCGTCTACGACAAGCTGAACGAGTACGACGCGGATCTCACCATCGTCCCCGCTCTCGCAGAGCACACCGACATCTCCGCCGACGGCAAGACGATCACCTATCACCTTCGCTCCGGGGTCACGTGGCATGACGGGACCCCGTTCACGGCCGACGACGTGGTGTTCACGTTCACGCTCATCAACAGCCAGGGGCTATCGCAGTACGCGCAATGGCTCGCCGACATGGTGTCGGCGAAGGCCTCCAACGCCACCACGGTGGACGTGACGTTCAAGGGTCCGCAGGCGTTCGATCCGGCGCTCGCGATCCCGATCATCCCCAAGCACATCTGGGACGGGAAGAACGCGGCCGAGATCCAGAAGTTCGCGAACGACACCCCGGTGGGCACCGGACCCTTCATGTTCGATTCCTGGCAGCGAGGGCAGACGATCACGGTGAAGCGCAACCCGAACTTCTGGGGGCCGCAGCCGGGGCCGGCCTCGGTCATCTGGGTGCTGTATCAGAACGAGGACGTCATGGCGCAAGGGCTCCAGGGCGGGGACGTTGACATCCTCCCTGAGATCCCTCCGACGATCTGGGACGGACTTGCCGGGGCCAGCGGGGTCAAGCCCGTCTCGCTGCCGGGGTTCTCGTTCCATCACATCGGCATCAACGTTTCGACGAACCCGAAGTCGGGTGGCAACCCGCTGCTGCTGAATCGTTCGGTTCGTCAGGCACTCAGTTCCGCGGTGGACCGGAATCAGCTGGTGCAGATCGCGCTCGCGGGGCACGGCCAGCCCGGAAGCGTCCTGCTTCCGCCGGCGTTCGGCGATTACCAGCTCCAGATCCCTGCCGAGCAGGCGTTCAACGCGAACCAGACCAAGGCCAACCAGCTGCTGGACGCCGCCGGCTTCACCACCAAGGCGAGCGACGGTACGCGTTCGGGCGCCGACGGCAAGCCGCTGGAGTTCAGGCTCATCGCCATCGATGCCACCACCGTGGATGTGCGGGCGGCCCAACTCTTCCGCGACGCCGCGGCCAAGGTGGGGATCAAGCTCAACCTGCAGACGATGGACGAAAACACCCTGGGCGCGGCGGTCTACAACGCCGGCGCACCCGACTGGGACATCTTCGTCTGGGGATGGGACTCGGGCGTGAACGACCCCGACTACCTGCTCGGCGTCCCGCTGACCAGTCAGATCGGCGGGAACAACGATGTCTACTACGCGAACAAGGCCTACGACGCGCTCTATGCGAAGCAGGCCGCGGAGCTGGACAAGACCACGCGGACGGATCTGGTCCACCAGATGCAGCAGCAGTTCTACGACGACTGCGCCTACATCGTGATGTGGTACCAGGACAAGCTGCAGGGCTACCGGACCGACACCTGGACCGGCTGGACGGAGACCCCCGGCGGCATCGTGTTCAACTTCACCAGGGCGAACTACCTGAATGTGAAGCCCGCGTGACGCCCGGTTCGGGTCGCTGAGGCATCAGGGTGCGGCGTTCCGTCCTGGCGAAGAAACTGGCGTGGCTCGCGGCAACCCTTGGCGCGGTGGTCACGTTCAACTTCCTGCTGTTCCGCGTGCTACCGGGTGATCCGGTCCAGCTCTATGCGCGCTCGGGCCATCTGACACCGGCCGCCGCGGCCCAGCTGCGAACGCTCTTCGGGTTGGACAAGCCGCTGTGGGAGCAGTTCTGGATCTACGTTCGCGGGCTGGCCCACGGAGATCTCGGGTTCTCGCTCACGTATCGGCGCCCGGTGGTGGACATCATCGCCGAGCGCATGGTGAACACCCTCCTTCTGGTTGGGGTGGCCACCGTGCTCGTGGTCGCGATCGGCGTGATCATGGGAGTCGTCTCCGCCTCGCGCCGTGGATCGAAGATCGACTCGGCCACGGTGTTCGGATCGCTCGTGCTCTGGAGCATGCCGACGTTCTGGGTCGGGATGTTGCTGATCTTCGGCCTCGGGGTGGCGGTGAAGGCGTTCCCTATCACCGGGATCTCGACCGCGGGGGCGACGTACTCCTCACCCCTGGGCGCCCCGCTGGATGTCGCCCGCCATCTGATCTTGCCAACACTCACCCTGGCGCTGGTGGACATCGGGCAGTTCGTCCTGATCACGCGGAGTTCGTTGGTGGATGTGCTCACCGAGGACTTCATGACCACCGCAAAAGCCAAGGGGATGTCCAGGAGGCGGGTGGTCTGGCGTCACGGGATGCGTAACGCGATGCTCCCCGTGGTCACGGCGTCCGCGCTCTACATCGGGCTCGTGGCGGGCGGGGCCATCCAGGTCGAAGCGGTGTTCTCCTGGCCGGGGATGGGCCTCCTGACCTATCAGGCCGTCACCCGGCGAGATTACCCCGTGTTGGAAGCCTGCTTCTTGGTGTTCGCCGTCACGGTGATCATGGCGAACTTCTTGAGCGATCTGGTCTACGTCTGGTTGGACCCACGGGTGCGTGAGGCCTGATGGCGGCGATCCTTCGGCCCGAGGACGCGACCGGGGGCTGGGCGGTCCTGCGCCGAGGCCTGCGTGAACTGTGGTCCGACCCCACGGGCCGGACCGGGATCGTCGTGCTGATGGGGGTGACGCTGGCGGCCGTCGTGGGCCCGATGGTCTTGCCGTTCGATCCGAGCAAGGTGGGGAGCGTCGCCGCGGACATCTTCGCCCGGCCGTCCGGCGCGCACCTCCTTGGCACCGACGAACTGGGACGTGATCTCCTGCGGGAGTTCCTGGCCGGTGCCGGTGTCTCGCTCATGGTCGGGTTGTTGGCAACGGTCATCTCCATCAGCGTCGGCGCGGTGATCGGGCTGGTCTCCGGGTACTTCGGCCGGTGGGTGGACGTGCTCCTGATGCGGATCACGGACTTCTTCCTGGTGCTGCCGACCATCCCGCTGATCATCGTGCTCGCCGCGATCATCGGGCAGAGCCTGCAGGTCACGATCATGGTGATCGGGTTCACCGGCTGGCCGCCCATCGCGCGCATCGTTCGATCGCAGGTGCTCACGCTTCGGGAGCGCCAGTTCGTGGTTCGGGTGGAGTCGATGGGCGGGTCACATGTGCGACTGATGGGACTCCATATCCTGCCGAACGTGGCGCCGTTGATCTTCGCCAACGCGGCCCTGGTCATCGCCGGTTCGATCCTCGCTGAAGCGACCCTCGCGTTCCTTGGACTCGGGGACCCCGTGCACGTCTCGTGGGGGACGATGCTGCACTTCGCGTTCGTCACTGGCGCGGTTGGGCGCGGCGTGTGGTGGTACTTCCTGCCGCCGGGTCTTGGCATCGTGGTGGTGGTGCTCGGCTTCACGCTGGCCGGGCATTCGCTGGACCGGATCTTGAACCCGCGCTTGCGGGAGCGTCGATGAGCGAACCACTTCTGGAACTCCAAGATGTGCACGTTCGCTACGGCGCCGGCGAGGGCTCGGTCGAGGCCGTGGGCGGGGTCAGCTTCAGCTTGGAGCCGGGGGAGGCCCTCGGCCTGGCCGGCGAATCTGCCTGCGGCAAGACCACTATCGCGCTGGCCATCCCTCGCCTGCTTCCGGATTCCGCGCAGGTCACGGGTCAGATCCGACTCGACGGCATCGACCTGCTGACCCTGGGGGAACCGGAGCTACAAGTGGTTCGGTGGAAACGGGTCGCGGTCGTGTTCCAAGGGGCGATGAACGCGCTGAACCCGGTGCTGCGGATCGGCGCCCAGATCCTTGAGCCGATCCGGCTCCACGAGCCGGACACCTCGCGCGCGGAGGCCGAGGCCAGGGTGGCGGAGCTGCTCGAGGGTGTCGGCATCCCGCCCGACCGTTCCCGCGACTACCCGCATGAGCTGTCGGGCGGCATGCGGCAGCGCGTGATGATCGCGATGTCCCTCGCGTGCCGGCCCGACCTGGTCATCGCCGACGAACCCGTGACCGCGCTGGACGTGATGACCCAGGCGCAGATCCTGGACCTGCTCCGAGGGCTGCGTGAACGGATGGGCCTGTCGATGATCCTCATCTCCCACGACCTCTCGGTCCTGGCCGAGACGTGCGATCGCGTGGCCATCATGTACGCGGGCAAGCTCGTGGAGGAGGGCCCGGTCTCCGCGCTGTTCCCGAAGGCGCGCGCCGGCGGAGGGCCCGCCCACCCCTACACGAAGGGGCTGCTGCAGGCCTTTCCCAACATCCACGGCGAACGCCGGTTCGTCGACGGGATGGCGGGGTATCCGCCGGACCTAGCCTCGCCTCCGCCGGGCTGCCGGTTCTATGAGCGGTGTCCCGTCCATGTCGATCGGTGCCAGACCGACGAACCGGCGCTGCGCGCGGTCGGGGAGCGACAGATCGCCGCGTGTCATCTGGTGGGTGAGGACGCGTGAGCGCCACCGAACCCCGCTCCGGCGAGCCCATCCTCCATGTCGAGGACCTCCACGTGACCTACGAGGGCCGGTCGCGCAAGACCAAGCCGGTGCTCGCGGTGGACGGGGTGTCGTTCGACGTGCGGCCCGGGGAAGTGCTGGCGTTGGTGGGTGAGTCCGGGTGCGGGAAGACCTCCATCGCGCGAGCGGTGATGCGGCTGCTCCAGCCCAGCGGCGGGAAGATCGTGCTGAACGGGACCGACATCACGCGGATGAAGAACCGGGCGCTGCGGCCCATCCGCGCGGGCATCCAGATGGTGTTCCAAGATCCCTACGAGTCGCTCGACCCCCGGCAGACGGTGTTCGATCTGGTCGCGGAGCCGCTATCCATCCATCGGCGGCTGCGCGAACGCGGGGAGCGTCGCGACGCGGTGCTCCGGGCGCTGGAGCGCGCAGGGCTGCACCCGGCCGAGGAGATCGCGCGGCGCTATCCGCACCACCTGTCGGGCGGGCAGCGTCAGCGGGTCGCCATCGCCGCAGCCATGGTGCTGGAGCCGAGCCTGATCGTGGCCGACGAACCCGTGTCCATGCTGGACGTCTCGCTCCGGGCGGGGATCCTCCGTCTGATGCTGGATCTGCGAGAACAGCGGGATCTGGCATACCTGTTCATCACGCACGACCTTTCGCTGGCGTGGGTGGTGGCCGACCGGATCGCGGTGGTCTACCTGGGGCGCATCGTCGAGATCGGCCCGCCGGTCGAGGTCATCGGCTCACCGAGGCATCCGTACACGAAGGCCTTGGTCTCGGTGATCCCCGTCCCAGAGGCCGGCGCCGCCGCCGAACAGATCGTCCTGGTGGGGGAGACGCCCTCGGCTCGGGCGATACCTGCGGGATGCCGATTCCACCCCCGATGCTGGAAGTACGAGGCGCTCCGCCGTCCGGACGTCTGCCGGACGCAGGACCCTTCACTCACCGACGAGATCCACGCAGGCGCGTGCCACTTCCTCTTGGACCAGGACGGGGCCGCCGCGGCCACGGCCGTACCCACGACACCCGAAGGAGACCCCGCATGACCGTCACGCCCGAGTCCGTCACCACGTTGTTGTCGCACCTGGTCAAGATCGAGTCCGTGACGCCCTGGCTCATCCCCGACGGCAGCGGTGAGCGCGCGATCGGCGACGCCATGGCCGTGTGGCTCGCCGACCTACCGGTGGAGGTGACGTTCGACGAGCTGAGGCCCGGACGAGGGAACCTGATCGCGCGGCTGCGCGGGACCGGCGGCGGACCCACGCTCTGCGTCAACGCTCATGCCGACACCGTCGGCTACGCGAACTGGGCCGATCGCGCGCTCGAGCCATGGATGGACGGTGACCGCATGTATGGGCTGGGCGTGGCCGACGACAAGAGCGGCTGCGTGGCAGCGCTGCTGGCACTGCGCGAGATCGCTGAGTCGGGCGTGAAGATGCGCGGGGACCTGCTGCTCGCGATGGTCGCCGACGAAGAGGGCGTGTCGATCGGCACCGAGGATCTGGTGCAGCGCTACGAGATCGACGCCTCGATCGTGGTTGAACCCGACGCGCTCCCGCAGATCGTGGTGGAGCATCAAGGGTTCGGGTGGATCGACGTGATCGTGCACGGTAAGGCGGCGCACGGCTCGGCGCCCCAGGACGGGATCGACGCCATCGTCCACATGGCCGAGGTGGTCCGCCGCCTGAACAACCGGGACCGTGAGGTGTTCTCCAAGACCGCGGATCTTCGCAACGGCAGGACGGTGTTCCATACCGGAACGCTGCACGCCGGGACGGACTACGCGACCTATCCAAGCCGCGCGGTGCTGGGGATCGAGATCGGCACCCAGCCGGGCGAGCACCTCTCCGACCGGGTACGGGAGATCGAGGAGACCTTCGCCGAGGTCGCCCGCGAGCGCCCGGATTTCCGCGGCGAAGTTGTCGTGCAGCTGGACCGCGAACCGTTCGTCGCGGAAGGGCATGAGGAACTGCTGGCCGCCCTCGACGTGTCGGCCACCGAGGTGATCGGCCGGCCGTTCGAGCCGATCGGACTCAATGCGTGGACCGACGCGGCGCTCATGCAGGCGGCGGGCATCCCCACGGTGCTCCTGGGGTCGGCCGGCGGCAACTACCACGCCCCCGACGAATGGGCTTCCATCAGCGAACTGGTTTCGCTCACCCGGATCCTCAGCGACGCCATCCCGCGGTTCTGCGGCACTGGCTAACGGGGGCTATCGGTTCCCTCGTTCGCGGGCCACGGCGAGCAGCGCGACCTGCGTCATCGCGTCATGGATCTCGCCACTATCGATCATCTCGAGCGCTTCGACGAACGGAACCCATTTGACCTGCAGGTCCTCGGTTCCTTCCGGGTTGGACGCTCCGGCCTCAAGACCCGTGGCGACGAAGAAGACGCCCTCCTCGTCGGTCACCGAGTTGGACTCGGTGAAGCGGATGAGTTCGTGCCAGGTGCCGCCTCGGTAGCCGGTCTCCTCGGCGAGTTCTCGTTGGACACCTTCCAACGGGTCTTCGTCCAGCGGGCTGCCGCCTTCCGGTATCTCCCACGAGTATCGATCCAGGGTGTATCGGTGCTGACCGACCAAGAGGACCCGGTCGTCATGATCGAGGGCGAGAACGCCGACCGCGCGGGTCCGAAGATGCACGACGCCGTAGATGCCGGGTTGTCCGTCGGGGCGGGTCACCTCGTCGTGGAACACGACGATCCAGGGGTTCTCATACGCCACCCGCCGCGAGTGCCGGACCCACGGGCCATTCGGTTCGTCCCTCACGCGGGATCACCTGCGAGCGTCCGGGCGCGTGCGACCTGGACGGTGAGTGCCGTTCGAACCTGCTCGCGCAGCGCCGAGATGTCGCCGGCGTTGTCACCCGTCGGATGCGGGTAGATGGCGGGCCCCACGACGATCGCTAAGGGGGTCCGGCGGAAGAACCGCTCGCGGACGAGCCCGCTGCTCGGCCACCGGTCCCGTGTTCCCCAGATGCCGACAGGGATGACCGGGGCGAGCGCAGGGAGTGAGATCCGGGCGACCCCGCTGCGGATCCGTTGGAGTTCGCCGGCGGCCGCCCCCGGCGCGTCGTCGTCTGCCACCCGGCCCTCGGGCGCGAGCGCCGCGAGCGCCCCGTCTCGAACGGTCTGGATCGCTTGGTCCAACGCCTGAGAATCCCCGGTGCCGCGTCGGATGAAGATCTGGTCGAAGGCCCGCATGATCGGGCCGAAGATTGGGTGATCGCTCACCTCTGACGCCACGAGGAAGCAGAGTTCCCGGCGCCGGCGGGTGGCGATCTCGCCGGCCAACACCGGACCGTCCAGCACGCTTGTGTGGTTGAAGGCCAGGACGGCGCCTCCGGTGGCCGGAA
Organism: Actinomycetota bacterium; assembly: GCA_038244455.1. Classification (GTDB taxonomy): domain Bacteria; phylum Actinomycetota; class UBA4738; order UBA4738; family HRBIN12; genus JANXVR01. The sequence goes on along the minus strand of JBBRTK010000013.1, from coordinate 16,282 downwards.
CGTTCTGCAGGCCCTCCAGTCTGACCCTGAACCACAGACGGATCATCGGCGCGACGATCGGTACGCCGATCTTCCACCACCAGTTGAGCTCGGAGCGCGCCATCTGGCGGATGGTACTGCCACGTGCCGCGTGCGACGCTTCCCGCCACGTACAGCCCTCCCTATACTCCGGCCATGGATATGGGGGTGCTTCGTCAGCTCGCGGGCGCCGGATACGATCGGTTCGTGGCGGCCCTCCAAGCCATGGTCGATATCGACTGCGGTTCGTATTCGCCGGCCGGTGTGAACGCCGTTGCCGATCTCTGCCAGGCCCGGTTCCAAGCCGGTGACTGGGCGGTCGACCGTCGAGCGCACGTACCGGGCCCGGGAGAACCCCAGCTCGGCGATCTGCTGATCGGGACGCTCGCGGGCTCCGGGGGTCCCAACATCCTGCTGGTCGGCCACATGGACACGGTCTTCGATGACGGAACGGTGGCCGAACGCCCGTTCCGCATCGAAGGGGACCTGGCTCGCGGCCCCGGCGTCTCGGACATGAAGGGTGGGCTGCTCACCGGGTTCTTCGCCGTCGAGATCCTGCGGGAAGCCGGTTTCGACGGGTTCTCCTCGATCACCTACATCTGTAATCCGGACGAGGAGGTCGGCTCGTTCTTCAGCGGGCCGATCATCCGGGAGATGGCGCCGTCGTTCGACGCGGCGTTCGTTCTCGAAGGGGCGCGGGCGAACGGTGATGTGGTGAGCGCGCGCAAGGGCATCACCGACTACACGTTGAGCGTCCACGGCCGGGCCGCCCACGCGGGCGTGGAGCCGGAGAAAGGCGCGAACGCGCTGCTGCAAGCCGCCCACACGATCATCGCCCTCCAGGACCTCAACGGCCGCTGGCCCGGGGTCACTGTGAACGTCGGCGTGGCCAGAGGCGGTACCCGAACGAACGTGGTTCCTGCGAGTTGTGAGCTGCAGGTTGATCTTCGTTCGCCGGAACTGGCCACGCTGGAAGCCGCGGAGGCCGAGATCGCCAAGATCTGCGCGGCGACGGTGGTTCCCGATGTCACGATCACGGTGGACGGCAAGGGCTGGCACCGGCCTATGGAGAAGACGGCCGGCGCCCAGCGGCTGGTCGACATCGCGCGGCTGGCGGCGATCGAACTCGGATTCGAGCTGCGGGATGCCGCCACGGGTGGCGCTTCCGACGCGAACACGACCAGCGCCGCCGGTACGCCCACCATCGACGGGCTCGGCCCCATCGGCGGGGACGACCACGCCCCCGCCGAATGGCTCGACCTCACGAGCGTGGTACCCAGGGTGGCGCTCCTGGCCGGGATCATCGCCCGGACATGAGCGCGGAGGAGCGGGGTCCTCAACTCAGCCCTGAGGCCTACCGCACGCTGGTCGAAGGCGTTCCGGCCGTCCTCTACATCGACGAACCCGACGACGTATCGACCCCCCGCTACACCAGCCCGCAGATCATGGAGGTCCTGGGTTACTCACCGGCGGAATGGGACGGCAATCCCTCCCTGTGGGTGAATCAGCTGCACCCGGAGGACCGCGCCGCCGCCGTCGAGGCGCATCACGCGTCCAACCGGGCACGCGAGCGGTTCTTCGCCGAGTATCGGATCTATGCCAAGGATGGGCGTCTCGTGTGGCTCCGGGACGAAGCATCGCCCGTGTTCGGCGACGAGGGCCAGCTCCTCTACTGGCGCGGCGTCATGCTGGACATCACCGAACAGAAGGAAGCCGAATCCAAGCTCCGGTGGTCCTTGGACGTGTTGCGCCGCACCATCCAGCAGCGCCGCGAACTTGCCGCCCGGCTCGGCAGCGCGCAAGAGGAGGAACGCCGCCGCATCGCGGCTGACATCCACGACGATCCGATCCAGGTGATGTCGGCGGTAGACTTGCGGCTGCAGCTCCTGGCCGCGATGCCGCAGACGGCGACGGCGACGGCGGAGGAGATCCTGGATATCCAGCAGACCGTGCGCGATTCGATCGTTCGACTCCGGAGCCTGCTATTCGAACTGCGCCCGCTAGCCCTGGACCGGGAGGGGTTGGTGCCCGCGCTCCGCCTCTACCTGGAGCACACCACCAGGGATCACGGGTGGACGTTCGAGGTCAAGGACGGTTTGAGCGCCGAGCCTCCTCCGGAACTGCGGGCAACCCTCTACCGCATCGCGCAGGAAGCGGTGGCGAACGCACGCAAGCACGCTGAGGCGCACCACGTCGAGATCGCGGTGGCAACGGCGGGCGACGGCGTCACCATCAGGGTGACCGACGACGGCAAGGGGTTCGAACCCGCCAAGGCCGAGCGTCCGGAACCGGGCCATCTGGGGCTCTCGACGATGATCGAGAGAGCCGAGCTTGTCGGGGGCTGGTGCCGCATCACGAGTTCGCCGGGACAGGGCGCGGCCATCGAGTGCTGGCTGCCGGTGGACGCCGGAGCCTCGGCCTCCGGCGAGGGTGGCTAGAGCGCGGCGGCGGGTCGACGTGCGCCGATGGCCTGGCCCGACTCAGGGTCGAAGTAGTGGAAACGGTCCGGATCCAGCGAAAGCGTGACCTTGTCGCCCGGCCTGCATGACGTTCGCGCATCGACCCGGGCGCAGAACCGAAGGCGGTCCCGCTCATCGGCGATGAGCGGGATGTTGTCGTGGTCGCCCTCGACGCTCGCTGCGGCGATCGTGTCCTCGGTCTCAACCGGCGGCGCGTCCACCGGGAAGATGATGTTCACCTCGGAGCCCAGCTCCTCCGTCGCCTCGGCAACCACGTCGAGCGTCGGCAGGTTCTCGCTGCGCCACACGGCATGATCCTCCATGTCCGACGGGCGGATCCCGAGGATCACCGCGCGGCCGTCGTAGTCGCCCAGATGGGTCAACGTGCCGATCGGGAGCGTGATCGTGCCGAACGACACCGAATCTCCCTTCACGTGCGCCTCCACCAGGTTCATCGGCGGCGATCCGATGAACGCCGCGACGAAGAGGTTCTCCGGGTTGTTGTAAAGGTTCTGCGGAGTGTCGACCTGCTGGAGCACGCCGTCACGCAGGACGGCAACACGGTGGCCCAGGGTCATCGCCTCGACCTGGTCGTGCGTCACGTAGACGGTCGTGGTGCGAAGGCGTTCGTGGAGGCGGCTCAGTTGGCTGCGCATCTCGACGCGGAGCTTGGCGTCCAGGTTGGAGAGTGGTTCGTCCATCAGGAAGGCCTGGGGCTCGCGAACCATGGCGCGACCCATGGCCACGCGCTGGCGCTGCCCGCCGGATAGTTCGGCCGGGCGGCGCGCCATGAGCGGCTCCAGTCCCAGGATCTTCGACACGTCGGCAACCCGCTTGTGGAGTTCGGGCTTGGGCGTCTTGTGGAGTTTCAGGCCGAAGCCGATGTTCTGCTCGACGGTCATGTGCGGGTACAGGGCGTAGTTCTGGAAGACCATCGCGATGTCTCGGTCCTTCGGCGGAAGGTCGGTGACCTGGGTGTCGCCGATGTAGAGCTCGCCGGACGTGAGCTCTTCCAGACCGGCGAGCATCCGAAGGATCGTGGACTTGCCGCAGCCCGAGGGTCCGACCAACACCATGAACTCGCCGTCACCGATCTCCAGCGACACGTCGTTCACCGCCACGACGTCGTTGCCGAAGACCTTCGACACGTTCTGGAGCACGATCGTCGCCATGGTTCCTCCTCAGCCTCCGGCAGTGTGGGCGGTCAGTCGCTGGTGGGTCAAGCTACGTCTGGCCCTGGCGTGCGCGGCTTTCGGCGCCCCGAGTCGGTCCAGACCCATGAGCGCCGCACCGATCACGGGCGGGTCGGTGAGCACGTGCACCTTCGCTCGCGGGGTAACCGCGTGGATCGCCGCGTTGATCCGCTCGAAGAAGCCGGCATAGGTATTCCTGAATACGCCGCCTCCCAGGACGACATCGGGATCGAGCTTAGTCATCCGGAGCCTTCGCATGGCCGTGGTCGCCATGACGGCCACCTCGTCGGCCTGCCGATCGACCAGTTCCTTGGCGACGGCGTCCCCGGCTGCTGCCGCGTCGAAGACCAGCGGGGCCAGCTCGACCACACGCTCCTCATCCAGTCTGCCGAAGTAGAGCGCCTCCAGGACCTGGCGCGGGCGGCGCATCCCGAAGTGCGCGGGAACGGTGGTGGCGAGCAACGTCTTCGCTCCGCGCCCATCCTCGGCTCTGATCGCATACCAGACCGCGGCACGGCCCAGATCGGCGCCCCCGCCCCAGTCCCCGGAGATGGTGCCGACCGCCGGGAAGCGCGTGATCCGGCCGTCCGGCGCGACGCCGGCGCAGTTCGTGCCGTAGCCGCACACCACACCGATGCCCCACGGACGCTCGGTCCCCGCGCGCAGGACGGCGAAGGTATCGTTGCGCACGACGTCCGTGGTGGTGAGACTGCGGCCGCCAAGCCATCTGGATAGTCGTCGATCGTCGGAGGGAAGGTCGGCGCCTGCCAGGCAGTAGATGCCCAGATCCGCCAGGGGCGTCTTCGACGGGGCGATGCCCGCATCGAGCGCCGCAGCTTGCACGGCATCAACCACCCACAGGAGATGCGGATCGGTTCCCGTACCGGAATGGTTGGAGAGCAACATCCGGCTGGCGCCCAGGACGGTGCCGTCCCGTCGGAGCAACGCGGCGTCGATCTTCGAACCGCCCGCATCCACGGCCAGGATCGCGGCCCGGCGCGCGGCCACTTAGTTCGCCCCCTCGAGCTGATCCATGGTGATGAACGTCGCGCCGGTCTGCCGAAGCCCGGCGATCATAGGCCCGAGCGCCTCCGCGGTTCCCGCGGGCCAGGTGTGGAGCAGGATCACGGCGCCATCGTCGTGGGCCTGAACCGCCGAGACGGCGTCCGCGGCGATGGCGGGGCCCGTGCGCCAGGGTTCCCAGTCTTCGAGCGCGATGTCCCAGTGGATGTTGCGGTAGCCCAGCGCGGTCAGGCCGTCCAGGACCCGCGGGTCCTCGTGCCCCTCGCCGAACGGGCACCTGAACCACGGGCGCGGGTCCACCCCGGTGATCCGTTGGATGGCTTCCTGGGCGAGCGTGACGTCGGAGGCGAGCCCGTCGTCACTGAAGGACGGCATCCTCGCGTGATAGTGCGAATGGTGGCCGATCAAGTGGCCGTCGTCCGCGATCCGCTTCGCGGTGGCCGGATACGCCTCAGCCCATCGCCCCTGGATGAACATCGTGGCTCGGACGGCCTCGCTGCGTAGCACATCCAAGATGCGGTCGGCGTTGCCGGCTGGGCAGCCGGTTCGATCTGGATGTTCCGCATCGAACGTCAAGGCGACGCGCGGACCCTCACTCACGGGTGGTCACCTTCGAGGCTCGGTAGTAGGCGCCCGGTTCGCGTCCGTGCAGGATGGCCAGGCGCCACGCCAGCAGCTGCGCCGGGACGATCGAGACCGCGGAGGAGAGCCCACCACCTTGTGGTCCGGTGGTCAGGCCGAGGGCTCCTGCCGGAGCGTCCCGCGTTTCCGTGACCACGAGCACGGCGGCTCCCAGTTGGACGAGTTCGGCGGCGAGCCCGAGGTCCAGTTCGAGGGTCTGCGGTTCCGTTGCCAGGATGATGGCGGCCAGGCCGGGGCCGGCGAGCTCCAACGGGCCGTGGCGGAACTGGCCGGTCTGCAGGGACTCGATCATGATGCCCACCGCTTCCTTGATGGTGAGCGCCCCCATCTCGGCGGCCGCTCTCGCGGGCCCCCGTCCCAGGATGACGGCCGTCGAACGGTCGCCGAACCAGCCCGCGAGCTGTCCCGCGAGGCCCGGGTCGGCCAGGAGCCGTTCGATCGCGGTCGCGGCTGCCTCCGCATGCGCGATCCCCGCCGCCGCGACCGCCGCCGGATCCGCGCCGGTGGCGACGCTCCCCAGCGTGCTCACCACCGCGAGCGCGGCGCCGAAGGTCATGGTCGACGGCCCGGTCTCGGCACCGACCCGAGTGTCCAGGTGCGCGTCGGCCATATGGGCCAACGTGTTCCCGTGTCCATTCGTGACGGCGATCAATGCAGGGGGATCGGTCTTGGTCTTCACGATCTCCGCCACTCCCGCGACTTCCGCGCTCTCGCCGGACTGGCTCACCGCGATGACCACCGTCTGCGCGTCCAGGAGACCGGTTCGGAAGTGCAGCAGTTCGGCGGCGTCCAGGTGCAGGGCGGGGATGCCGGCCTGCGCCAGCGCAGTCACCGCCGGATAGCAGGCGTCGTAAGAACTGCCCATGCCGGTGAAGAGCACGGTTCGACCCGCGGAGAGCTCGGCGATCCGGTGGAGCGTGGCCGCCTGGTCCTGCACTCCGGCGGCAGCGCGGCGGAGGGCCTCGGGCTGTCCCGAGATCTCCGCGATGAATGGGTCAGGAAAGTTTCCTAACGATTTCACGTCGGGGAGTGTACGATGCCGCCACCATGGGTGTGAAGGTGGCAGTTGTCGGTGCGGGCAGCACGTACACGCCGGAATTGGTGGAAGGGTTCGTCACCCGCGGTGACCGCCTCCCCGTTGACGAACTCGTCCTGCTGGACATCGACCCCGAGCGTCTGAACATCGTGGGCGCGCTGGCCGAACGGATGGCCCGGCGGGCCGGCTGGGCCGGAACCGTCCGCCAGACGCTCGATCAGGTGGACGCGATCGATGGAGCGGACTTCGTGGTGGTCCAGCTGCGGGTCGGCGGCAACCAAGCGCGGTACCAGGACGAAACGATCCCCTTGCGGTTCGGATGCATCGGGCAGGAAACGACCGGTCCCGGCGGGTTCGCGAAGGCCTTGCGCACCGTGCCGGTCGTCCTGGGCCTGGCGGAGATGACCGCCGAGCGCGGCGCCCCGGGTGCGTGGTTCGTGGACTTCACGAACCCCACGGGATTGGTGACGCAAGCGCTGCTTGACCATGGCCACCGCGCACTTGGCCTCTGCAACGTGGCCATCGGGTTCCAGCGCGAGTTCGCGAAGCTGTTCGGAGTCACGCCAGAGCGGGTGCAGCTGGATCATGTCGGGCTCAACCACCTCACGTGGGAACGCAAGGTGCTTATCGATGGCGTCGACCGCTTGCCCGATCTGCTGGACGCCGCGGAGTTCGCCGCGTACCGCGAGGAGTACGCGGAGGAGATCCCGTCCGAGCTGATCCAACTCCTTCGTGCGCTGCCGTCGGGCTACCTCCGCTACTACTACATGACCAGCCGGGTCATGGAGGAACTGCGCGGCGGTCACATCCGCGCGCAGGAGGTCATGGAGATCGAGGCCGGTCTGCTGGAGCTGTACAAGGACCCGACCCTTGACACGAAGCCCAAGCTCCTGGAGGAACGCGGTGGCGCGTTCTACAGCGACGCCGCCGCTGCGCTCATCGCTTCGCTGCACGCGGGGACCGGCGACGTGCAGGTCGTGAACGTCCGCAACGACGGCGCCATCCCCAACCTCCCGGGCGACGCGGTGGTCGAGGTTTCTGCCCGGATCGACAAGGATGGCGCACACCCGCTCCCCACGGAGCCGCTCGGGCCGGAGATGCTGGGCCTGGTCGAACACGCCAAGGCATACGAACTCCTCACCACGCGCGCGGCCATGTCCGGCAGCCGGAACGACGCCCTCACCGCCCTCATGGCGAACCCGCTGGTCGGCGATTACGAGGTCGCCGCCCCCCTCCTGGAAGCCCTTCTCGAACAGAACCGCCCGTACCTCTCGCGGTTCTTCCCTGCGGGCTGAACCGTCCCTCTAGCTCCGGGCCGGACGGCCCGAGCCACGAGCACCCGCCCATGCCAACCTAACGACAGGGAGGTGGGCGGCATGACGGCGACGAAGACCGACCTGAAACGGGAACTCAGCGACTGCTACATCGCGACCGCGACGCCGAGGATCGTTGACGTTCCGGAGATGGGGTTCCTCATGGTTGATGGAACCGGCGCGCCGGGCGGACCGACGTTCCAAGAGGCCATCGGCGCGCTCTACTTCGTGGCCTACGCCGCGAAGTTCGCGCTGAAGGCCACGGGCTGGGACCACGTGGTGATGCCGCTCGAGGGACTCTGGGTCTGGCCCGAAGGCGTGCCGGCCGGGTCCGCCAAGATCGAAGACGCGACCTGGACCCTGCAGATGGCCGAACCGGCCGAGGTGACATCTGAGGTGTTCTACGAGGCGTTGGCGGCATCGTGGAAGAAGCGACCGAACCCGGCGCTGGACCGGCTCCGGCTCGAGCGCTTCCACGAGGGAGAAGCAGCGCAGATCCTGCACACCGGTCCCTACGACGCAGAGCGACCGACGATCGCCCGGCTCCATGCGTTCCTGGAGGAGGAGGGGTACGACGCGCGCGGCGCGCATCACGAGATCTATCTCAGCGACCCCTCGCGGACCTCGCCCGAACGACTGAAGACCATCATCCGGCGGCCGGTCATCCCACGGTCACCCCACTAGCGGTTGTTAGTTAGAGCTTGGGGAGTTCGTCGGCGTTGACTTGGATCTTCGCCAGGGCGGCGGCGGCGTCTTCGATCCCCTTCGTGCCGTCGCGGAACGTCGTTTCCATGAAGTAGATGGACTCGCGCTGGCCGGCCGCCTCCGCGACCGGGAACGACATCTTCGAAGGGTCCAGACGGTCCGCGTACTCGACGGCGACCGGGAGCCTCGAGAGCGAGGGCTGGAACAGGTCGTAACGGTTCATCGATGGATATTGGACCTCGGCCTCGATGCCTTCGGCTTCCATCGCCGCGCACACGATCTCGTTCGTCCGGCCGGCGAACGCCTCCGGATCCATGGCCAGGATGTAGTTGTAGAAGCTCCAGCGGGTGACGCGGGGATCGTGGGGCATGACGCGGATCCCCGGGATCTGCGCCGCCATGGCCTCGAACGCCTTGCCGGCGGCTGCGCGCTGCGCCTGCTGTGCCGGGAACCGCGTCATCGCCACCACCAGGAGCGCGGCGTTCAGTTCGGAGAGCCGGTAGTTCGCGCCGAACGTGTAGCTCTTCTCGTCGGCATCTTTCGGGCGGCCGCAGTCGATGATCGAGTGCGCCGCCATCGCCAACGTGTCGTCGTTCGTGAGCAGCGTGCCGCCCTCGCCCGACGTCAGGATCTTCGAGGACTGATGACTGAACGAACCGAAGTCGCCGATGCAGCCGGCACCCTTACCGTTCCACTGCTGGCCGTGCGCGTGCGCGCAGTCCTCGATGATCGCGAGGCCGTGCTTGGTCGCGATGGTGGTGAGCGCGTCCATGTCGGCCATCTGGTGGCCCAGGTGGACGGGGATGATCGCCTTCGTCCGCGACGTGATCGCGGCCTCGACCAGCGCCGGATCGATGGTCCAGGTCTCGGGCGTGACGTCGACGATGACCGGAAGCGCCCCGGCCGCCATCGGCGCGTATGCCGTCGCGGAGAACGTCAGGGCCGGGATGATGACCTCGTCGCCCCAGCCGATCCCGAGCGCCTTGCATGCGACCTCCATGGTCACCGTGCCGTTCATCATGAGGATCCCGTGGCGCGCGCCTTGATAAGAGGCGAACGCCGCCTCGAACTCCCCGCCCTTGCGGCCCGGCTCGGGGAACCCGCCCCACTGGCCGCTGCGGACGACTTCGGCCACGGCCGCCACGTACTCCTCGTCGTTCTCCTCGGGCCACGCCGGGTAGCGCGTGGATCTCACCGGGGTGCCACCGTTGATCGCGAGCGTTGCCATGGCTGCCTCATCTCCTTCGCGGCATGATGTCCGGCCGCCTTGACCGAGCCAACCAGGCGAGCGTAGCATCCGGCCATTCAGTTAGGAAAGTTTCCTTATCTCCGAACACCGAGGGAAGGTAGAGTCATCGGCGCGATGGGGGGGCAACGGTTCGCGGCTGGCACGCCCAGCCTGCTGCGCGCGATGAATGAGCGATCCGTGTTGGAGTTCATCCGCGAGGGTGGCCCGGTGTCCAGGGCCCAGCTGTCACGCGATTCCGGTCTGTCCAAGCCAACGGTGTCCCAAGCGCTCTCAACGCTCGAGGCGGCGAAGCTGGTCCGCGAGGCCGGTCGTAGCTCCGGCCGCAAGGGCCCAACGGCCGTCCTGTACGAACTGAACCCACGCGCCGGCTGGGTTGTCGGCCTGGACGTGGGCGCCGATCGAGTACGGGGTGCCATCGCGGACCTCACGGGCCAGATCGCGGCGCGGGCCGATGAAGCAGCGCACGCGTCCGGCGCGACAACCCTCATCCGCCAGGTAGCGGACATGGCCCACGCACTGGCCGCGGATGCCGGAGTGTCGCCGCGGAAGGTCACCTACGTCGTCGTCGGCAGCCCTGGTGTCTTCGAGCCATCCACCGGGCACTTAGCGCTTGCGCACAACCTTCCCGGCTGGGGCCGGCAGGGAGTATTCGACGATCTCCGAGCCGCGCTCGGCGTTCCCATGAGGTTCGAGAACGACGTCAACCTGGCCACGATCGGGGAACGCTGGCACGGACTCGGCAAGGACGTGGACAACTTCGCCTACCTTCACGTTGGGACGGGTGTTGGGCTTGGGCTGGTGCTGCACGGCGAGCTCTACCGCGGCGCCACCGGAGCCGCCGGCGAGGTGGCGTACATGCCGATCGCGACCGCGGATCCACATGAGCCGGCGAACCTGCGGCGCGGCGCCCTTGAGGCGTCGCTCGGAGCCGAGGGCGTGGTCGGCGCGGCGCGCGCCGCCGGGATGCGCGGCCGGCTGACGCCGAAGGCGGTATTCGACGCAGCCCGCCGCGGTGACGTGGTCGCGGCCGACGTTGTCGCAGTGGTCGCTCGGCGGATCGCACTGTCCGTCGCCGCCATCGTCCCCGTCGTCGACCCGGAACTGGTGATCTTGGGGGGAGGGATTGGGCGCAACGGCGACCTACTCCTGGGGCCAGTGAAGCAAGAACTGCGCGCGCTCAGCCCATTCACCCCCCGGATCGAGGTGTCCGCGCTCGGCGCCGACGCCGAACTTCACGGCGCCGTCTCCATGGCGCTGGATGCGGCCCAAGACAGGTTGTTCGAACGAACCGGCGACGGCAGGGACGTCGCATCGTGAACCGACTCTGTGGTAGACACGCGACACGAGGCGCAGGAGAAAGGGTGGAACCATGAAACGGATAGGGATAGCGATACTAGCCGCGGGGATGGTGGCGCTGGCGGCATGTACGGCGGGTGGCGGCACATCCTCCAGCGTAAGCGCGGTCGACACGTCGAGCGGCGCAACGCACGCACCCGTCACGCTGAGCGTCTGGTCCTTCTACACCAGCCGGGAGTTCGACCAGTACAAGGCCGTCCTGGATGACTTCCATGCCAAGTACCCATGGATCACCGTCTCGTCAACGCCGGCGAAGTCCGACCAGGACTTCCTCCGAGCGGTGAACACCGGCACGTCCCCGGACATCGCCATCAGCGCGGGCCCCGACAACGTGGCGAAGTTCTGTGACAGCGGGGCGTACAAGGATCTGACGCCATTCATCCAGCAGGACGGCATGGACCTTCCTTCGATCATCCCGGACCAGGCGCTCCGCTACACCAGCTACAAGGGCAACCAGTGCACGCTCCCCGTGCTCTCTGATGCCTACGGCCTCTACTACAACAACGACATGTTCCAACAGGCAGGGATCACGGTTCCCCCCAAGACCCTAACCCAACTGGAGTCCTACGCGAAGCAACTGACGACGTACAACACCGACCACTCGATCAAGGTCGCCGGATTCGTGCCACTCAGCGCGTTCTATGAGAGCGGCGCCCTGTACAACGGTGTCTACACCGGAGGCCAGTGGTACGACTCGAGCGGCAAGTCCGCGTTCGCGACGGACCCGACGTGGGCGAGCCTGCTGCAGTGGCAGAAGGACTTCATCACCAACGTCTACGGGACAGATGGGTACAGCAAGCTCCAGGACTTCTTCTCTTCGCTCGGAGGTCCCAACTCGGAGTGGTCCCCGGCCCAGGGGTTCGAAAGCGGCCAGATCGCCATGGCCCTCGACGGCGAGTGGCGTACGGCATTCATCCGCGACGACAAGTCGAAGGTGAACTACACGACGGCCCCCTTCCCGGTGGCCGACGCGAACGCCGCCGCATACGGGGCCGGACAGATCGGCGGTGACGTGATCGGTATCCCGTCGAACGCCCCTCACCCGGCAGAGGCGTGGCTCTTGCTCAAGTACCTGGCCACGGACACCGGCGCGGAGGTGAAACTCGCCGAGACGCTCGGCAACGTTCCGACCACCTACGACTCGCTGAAGGACCCGACGCTCAACCAGGATCCGCACTTCAAGCCGTTCCTGGACATCTTCGCCAACCCGAAGTCGGCCTTCAAACCGCTCACGGTCATCGGCCAGACGGACAGCGATCTGTGGAGCTCATTCATCGATGACTGGGAGGCGGGCAAGGTCCCCGATCTTCAGAAGGGGCTCGCGAACGTCGCGAGCCAGATCGATCAGCAGTTCCAGCTCGGTTAGGGGCAGAGCGTGTCGGTAGCGACGCAGACGCGGGCGGCGGAGCGACAGAAGCTCCGCCGCCGGCGGGCCATACGCTCCTACATGGTGGTCACGGCGTTCCTGTCGCCTTGGATCATCGGGTTCGTGTGGTTCTACCTCTACCCGATGCTGGCGAGTCTCTACTTCTCATTCACCAAGTACGACGGGGTGCTCCAGGCACCCCAGTGGGCTGGGCTCCTCAACTACCGTCACATGGTGGGCGACCAGTTGTTCTGGAAGTCGCTCAAGAACACCATCTGGATCGTTGCGATCGGCACCCCGCTCAACATCCTCTTCGCCCTGACGTTGGCGTGGGCGCTCACGCTGCCACGGCGTGGGCGCGGCATCTACCGAACGATCTTCTTCCTTCCCACGATGGTGCCGGCGGTGGCAGCCGCATTGTCGTTCCTGTTCATCCTCAACCATGGGGGGCCGGTCGACACGATCCTTCGGTTCCTCCATATCCCGAGCCCCAGTTGGTTCCAGGATGCGAACTGGTCGAAGCCCGGGTTGCTCCTGCTGGGCCTCTGGGGGGTCGGTGAGGCGATGATCATCTTCTTGGCGGCGCTCTTGGATGTTCCTGTGCAGCTATACGAAGCTGCGGACATCGAAGGCGCGAGCGCGTGGCAGAAGTTCCGGTTGATCACGCTGCCGATGATCAGCCCGGTGCTGTTCTTCTCCGCGGTCATCGGGATCATCTACGGCTTCCAGTACTTCACCGAGGCCTACGTCGTGAGCCTGGGGTCCGGCGGGGCCGGGTCGCTCGGCTTCCCGAACGGCTCGACGCTCTTCTACACCATCTGGCTCTACCAGCAGGGGTTCGAGGCGTTCCACCTGGGGTATGCCTCGGCGATGGCGTGGGTGCTGTTCGCGATCGTGATGGCCTGCACGGCCGTCATGATCAAGACGTCCAGCCGCTGGGTGTTCTACCAAGGCGGGTTCCGCTAGATGGCCGCGGGCGCGGGGGTGATCGCCTCTCGGCGGATGACCGCGGAAGGTCGTCGTCGGAGGCTGCTCCTGGCCATCGGAAGGCATTCCATCGCGATCTTCTTCACGATCGTGTTCGTCATGCCGTTCGTCTTCGTGGTGCTGACGTCGCTGATGACGCGGCAGCAGGCCCTGACGCGCGACATGTGGCCGCACCCATTCGCCTGGGGGAACTACACCGACGTGTTCCGGCTGGAGCCGATCTTGCGCTACACGTGGGTGACTGTCGTGTATGCGGTGCTCGCGACCGTGGGGGTCGTGCTGTCGTCGGTGCCGGTTGCCTACGCGCTGTCGCGGATGCGCTGGCGCGGGCGCGGCGTCATCTTCATCCTCGTGATCGCCACGATGATGCTGCCCAGCCAGGTCACGATCGTGCCCCTGTACGTCCTGTTCGTCCGGCTCCACTGGATCGGCACGTTGAAGCCGCTCATCGTGCCGGCGTTCTTCGGCGACGCGTTCTCGATCTTCCTGCTGCGCCAGTTCTTCCTGACGATCCCCGAAGACCTGGTGGACGCCGCCCGCGTCGATGGCGCGAATGAGTGGCAGATCATGTGGAACGTCGTGGTCAAGCTCGCGAAGCCGGCGATCGCGGCGGTCGGGCTGTTCGAGTTCCTCTACTGCTGGAACGACTTCTTCAACCCATTGCTGTACGCCGGCGGGAATCAGAACATCTACACCCTGTCCGTGGGGCTGTCGCAGTTCACCACGCACCACCGGGGCACGCTCTGGAACCTGCAGATGGCGGCCTCGGTGATCTTCATGGTGCCGGTGATCATCCTGTTCATCTTCGCGCAGAAGGCGTTCATCGAAGGGGTCACGCTGACCGGGGTCAAGGGGTAGACGTGAGCTTTCGCGCCGTCGAGATCCACTACTTCCGCGTTCCGCGCGATCTCTGGGAGTTGATGCTCCTTCGAGCCCGGCAGTTCGGCGCGGACACGATCTCGACCTACATCCCGTGGGGCTTCCACGAGCCGGAGGAGGGGCGCGTCGATCTGACCGGCGAGACCGATGAGCGTCGCGACCTGGTTGGCTTCGTCGACCTCGTGCGCGAGTTCGGCCTGGGGTTCCTCGCGAAGCCGGGGCCGTTCGTGGATGCCGAGCTGCTTGGCGGCGGCGTGCCGCTGTGGATGCCGGAGGGGTATCCGGAGACGCTTGCGCGTCGCTGGAACGGCGACCCGTTCCCGCACTCAGATTCCCATGTGGCCCGATGCAGCGTGCGGCACCCTATCTACGTCGAGAAGGTCGGACGCTGGTTCGACGCGGTGACACCGATCCTTCGGGACGCGCAGGCCTCAGGGTTCCTGACCGCCGTGCAGGTGGACAACGAATGCCCCGGAGACGGGTTCTGGTCCTACGAGATGGACCCGCCGTCCCCGAACCGAGCCGACTACAACGACCCCTGGGACCGTCCCGCCCCGATGCCGGGCGCGTGGCCCTCACCGCCCCCGGCCTCTCACGAGGAGCTCGCGCCATTCGTCGAACTGGACCGGCTCGCCGACGAGCAGATGGTGGGAGCCGTCGCGACCTTCGCGGACATGCTGCGCGAACGAGGGATCACGGCACCGCTGTTCCACGACATGTGCTGCGGCCGCTGGGAGATCGGGCCGATGGTGGCCGACATGGGCATGCTGGCCCAGGCGACCGGCTGGCTCGGCTCGAACGTCTACGCCGAGGATCTGCGCGAACCGTTCTTCCTTCACGGGGAGTACGGCTACTCCTTCGAGGAGTACGTGCATTACTGCTGGTGGCGACCCCGGCTGGTGCGTTCGCTTTCGCCTGGTCGCCCGGTGCTCACGCCGGAGATCTCGGCGGTGGCCGACCTGTATCTGCAGGCGCCGCTCATCGGCGGCACCGACGCATTCTGTGTCTACATGCTTCATCAGGTCCCCTTCGACGCGCCCGATGTCGGCTCGTATCCGCGCTGGGCGAGCGAGGCTCCCGTGCGCGCGGACGGCGAGGTCGAGCGCCGGTTCTGGAACGGCAAGACCCTGTTCGCATGGCAGCGTGCCGGCGGCGAGCGCTTGGCGAGATCGAGCGTTCCGGCGGACGTCGCGCTCGTCTACCGGCGAGATCCCGAGCACGCGGCGACGTGGGCCGAGGTGGACGGTGCCGGGTGGCCGGAAGGTGATCCGTTCGGGGAAGAGGTTCGCGCCATGAACACCGGCCGTCGCTCGCAGGAGCAGGCGCAGGCGCTCGTGCGCGACCAGATCGAGTTCGACGTGGTGGATCCGCGGTTCGAGCCCGCGGGGTGGGAGGCCGGCTACGTCCACGTGTTGGAGCCCGGTGAGCCGGTGCCGACAGATCCCGGCCTCCGCTGGGCCTGGACCGACGTCGAAGGCGTCGACGCGTCCGTCCGGTATGCGACCGACGGGTCCGACGACGCGTTCCTCGTGCTCGTGAACCGCACGCAGGTGCGGGCGGCGGGCGTGGTCCGCTGGCGCGGCGGGTCGGAAGCAGGCGTCGGATTCGAGCTCGATGGTCCGGCGCTGTCGGCTGCACAAGTGGACGGGGGTTCCGGCGAGGTGGTCTCAGCGATCCTCGGGGGGCGCGCCCAGATCGGCGGACTGTCCTTCACCGGGCGCCTCGCGGCCGCCGTTGCATGGGACGACGCGCTGGTCCTGACGTCCGCAGACGACGGGGTCTTCACGGCACCGGTCGCCGGTCGCCCGGTCCGACGGTTGACGATCGCGGGGGCTCTCGAGCCCTGGACGGCCGACGGCGACACCGTTCTGCACGTGGCCGAAGTTGGCGACACCCGCACCGACATGCTTGTCGCCGGCGAACCGCCGGCCGACTACCTGGGCGCGTTCGACACGTTCCGCCGTCTCATGGCCGGCCGGATCGGTGGCGATACTGACTGGGAGGAGCTCCAGCGGGCGTTCGCACTCGCGAGGGTGCGAGGAGACCTGGCGGCGTC
>JBBRTK010000012.1:0-29731 GCA_038244455.1 Actinomycetota bacterium | reverse complement strand
GGTCTTCGGCACCGAGACGGAGTACGGCATCGCGGCGGCCGGCGCCCCGGAGTTCAACCCGGTGCTGTCGTCCTCGATCCTGATCTCGTCCTACGCGGGTTCGCTCCGTCGCATCAGATGGGACTACGAGGACGAGTCGCCTCTGCGTGATGCTCGAGGGTTCGAGCCCGTCCCCGCCAATAAGGGTACCGACGAAGACCTAGGCCTCGCGAACGTCATCCTTCCGAACGGAGCTCGCTACTACGTAGATCACGCGCACCCCGAGTACTCAACCCCCGAATGTCTGACCCCTCGCGCGCTGGTGATCCACGACAAAGCGGGGGAGCGGATATTGGAGCGCTCGCTGGATGAGGTTATCCGCCAGATGCCGGAGAGCACCCCCGCGCTGTCGATCTACAAGAACAACTCGGACGGCAAGGGGAACTCCTACGGAACCCACGAGAACTACCTCATGGACCGAGCCACGCCGTTCGGAGACATCGTTCGCGATCTCACGCCGTTCTTCGTGTCCAGGATCGTCTTCACGGGCGCGGGGAAACTCGGGGCCGAGGCCAGATACGACGAGCGCGGCCGGGCCATCTACCAGCTCACCCAGCGTGCGGACTTCTTCGAGACGGAAGTCGGCCTGGAAACCACGCTGAAGCGCCCCATCATCAACACGCGGGACGAACCACACGCCGACCCGGAGCGCTACCGCCGGCTGCATGTCATCGTCGGCGACGCGAACATGTGCGAGGTCGCCCAGTTCTTGAAGATCGGCACCACGGCGATCGTCCTCAAGATGATCGAGGACCGCGTCCTGCCAGATCTCTCTATCCAGGGCCCCGTCTCTTCGTTGCACGCCGTTTCGCGCGACCTCACGTGCGCCGCGGTCGAGATCGCGCTCAAGGACGGTCGCAGACTGACCGCGCTGCAACTGCAGTGGGAGTACCTGGAGCACGCCAAGAAGTACGTGGAACGCGAGGACGACACGCCCGAGAACCGCGAGGTCATGGAGCGCTGGGAAGGTGTCCTGACGGCCCTGGAGAACGAGCCACTGTCACTCCACAGAGAGCTGGACTGGGTCGCCAAGTACCGGATGCTCACCGCGTACAAGGAACGCGACGGCCTGGAGTGGTCGGATGCCCGCCTGCATGCGATAGATCTGCAGTATCACGATGTGCGGCGTGACAAGGGCCTCTACTACCGGCTGGCGGCGGCGGGGAAGGTGGAGCAGATGGTGACCGAGACTGAGATCCAGGCGGCGATCATGGAGCCTCCTCACGACACCCGTGCCTACTTCCGTGGCCGCTGCATCGCGAAGTACCCCGACGCCATCTCGGCAGCCTCCTGGGACTCCCTGATCCTTGATATCGGCCAAGAAGCGTTGCAGCGCCTGCCGATGCGAGAACCGCTGCGCGGCACGAAGGAACATGTGGAGGCGCTCTTGGACGCCTGTGACACGGCCGCCGAGTTGGTGACGAAGCTTCGGAGCTAGCCCTGTTTCGCGTGGACCTCGGCTAGGATTGCGCCATCGAAAGGAGCACCGGTGCCTGAGCAGGAACAGAAACGGATCCAGAAGAAGGGCGGGGGCGACGGCGACGCCGCAGAGGCGAGTCAGGTCGCCGGCTCCTCGAAGGCCGCTGAGCTCAAGGAAGAGATGGACGACATCCTGGACGAGATCGACGCCGTCCTGGAGGAGAACGCCGAGGAGTTCGTGAAGTCCTACGTCCAGAAGGGCGGGGAGTGAGCGAGCGACTCCTGCCGCTGACGGGCTCGGCTTTCGGAGCGAACCCGTCATTCATGGATCTGATCCGGTCGGTTGCCCCTGAAGCGCTGCCGAGCGCGCTGGCTGCTCCTGGGGGTGGGGCCGGGCTGATGGATGTGAGCCACGGAACCACGGTCCTCGGGCTGAAGTACGCCGACGGCGTGTTGATGGCCGGTGATCGCCGGGCCACGGCCGGCTACTCCATCGCCGACGCGAAGATGCGGAAGGTGTTCCCGGCCGACGACTACAGCGCGATCGCCATCGCCGGCGCGGCCGGCATGGCCATCGAGATGGTCAAGCTCTTCCAGCTGGAACTGGAGCACTACGAGAAACTGACCGGCGACCGCCTTTCGCTGGAAGGGAAGGCGAACCGCCTGGCCCAGATGATCCGCGGGAACTTCCCACTCGCTATGCAGGGACTGGTCGTGGTCCCACTCTTCGGTGGCTTCGACCTTCGCCGCGGGGAAGGACGGATCTTCTACTACGACGCCACGGGCGGCCGCTGGGAGGAGGACGACTATCAGACCAACGGCAGCGGCGGGCAACCGGCGAAGAACTCCTTGAAGAAGCGGTGGAAGCCGGGGCTCACCCGCGAAGCGGCGGTTCGCGTGTCGGTCGAAGCCCTGATGGACGCGGCGGAGGACGATGTGGCAACCGGCGGCCCTGACGTCGCGCGCAGGATCTTCCCGATCGTGTTGGCGGTGACCGCCACCGGTGCGGATGAGGTACCGGAGGACGAGGTCGCGGCTGCAGTTACGAGCATCCTGGAGGAGCGGGCCCGATGAGTTTCATGCCCTACGTCTCGCCCGACCAGATGATGAAAGATCGTTCTGAATACGCGCACAAGGGCATCGCGCGCGGTCGTTCGGTCATCGGTGTGGAGTATAAGGATGGCCTGCTGTTCATCGCGGAGAATCCGTCCGCCACGCTGCACAAGATCAGCGAGGTCTACGACCAGATCGCGTTCGCGGGCGTGGGCAAGTACAGCGAGTTCGAGGATCTGCGGATCGCGGGGATCCGGCTTGCCGACATGCGCGGCTATTCCTACGGACGCGAGGATGTGAAGGCGCGCGACCTCGCGAACGCCTATAGCCAAGCGCTTTCGACCATCTTCACCCAACAGATGAAGCCCTACGAGGTAGAGATCTTGGTGGGCGAGGTCGACGGCGAGAAGGCCGGCACCACGCTCTATCACGTCATGTTCGACGGCAGCATCAACGACGAACAGGGTTCGGTGGCGATCGGGGGGCACGCTGAGGAGCTGAGCGAGGCGCTCAAGGCGCGCTACGAGGCCGGTTGGGACCTGGCGACCGCGGTCAAGACCGCGGCAGAGGTCATCGGTGGTCCCGACGCCAAGACGATCGCGCCCGATCAGCTCGAAGCGGGGATCCTGGACCGCACCCGCACGCACCGCCGGAAGTTCCGCCGCCTGGACGACACCGAGATCGCCACGATCCTGGGATGAGCGCTTCGGTGGCGACGAGTCACCCGACCGCGCCGCCCGGACGCCCTCGGAAGGTGGGGTTGGCCTGCAGGGAATAGGGTCGAGGATCCGGCCCGGTAGCCGAGGTTCGCCTGTTGGTCCCAGCCTGACCGCTCAACCGCCCTAGACTCCACGCATGGACCGGCGGATCTTCGGGCTCGAGAATGAATACGGCGTGACCTGCACGTTCCGAGGGCAGCGCCGCCTTAGTCCCGACGAGGTCGCGCGGTACCTGTTCCGCCGCGTGGTCCATTGGGGCCGGTCCTCGAACGTGTTCCTGGAGAACGGCGCGCGACTCTATCTGGACGTGGGCTCGCATCCGGAGTACGCCACCCCCGAATGCGACGACGTGAAGGAACTGGTCGCCCACGACAAGGCGGGAGAGCGGATCCTGGAAGGGCTCCTGGCCGCCGCGGAGATACGTCTGCACGAGGAGGGGATCAACGGGCAGATCTACCTCTTCAAGAACAACACGGATTCGGCCGGCAACTCATATGGGTGTCACGAGAACTACCTGGTGAGCCGGCAAGGCGAGTTCGCGCGGATGGCAGACGTCCTGATCCCGTTCTTCGTAACGCGGCAGATCTGGTGTGGCGCAGGCAAAGTGCTCCATGGGCCGCGCGGAGCCCAGTTCTGTATCAGCCAGCGGGCTGAGCACATCTGGGAAGGGGTTTCCAGCGCCACCACGCGCAGCCGCCCGATCATCAACACCCGCGATGAACCCCATGCGGACGCCGAACGCTACCGCCGCCTCCATGTCATCGTCGGCGATTCCAACATGAGCGAATGGACCACGTTCATGAAGGTCGGCATCACCGATCTGGTGCTCCGGATGCTCGAGGGCAACACGGTCATGCGCGACATGTCACTCGAGAACCCGATCCGAGCGATCCGCGAGATCAGCCACGACCCCACGTGCACTCGCAGGGTGAAGCTGGCCAACGGGCGGGAGGTGACGGCGCTCGATATGCAGTTCGAGTATCACGAGAAGACCGCGCGGTTCCTGGAGCGGCGGGGGACCGACGAAGTGTCCAAGCTGTTGATCGCTGAGTGGGGGGCCGCGTTGGAGGCGCTCAAGGCCGGAGATCCCGAGAGACTTGCGCGCAAGCTGGACTGGGTGACGAAGCGCCTCATGATCGACCGCTACATGGTCAAGCACGATCTGACGCTGTCCTCGCCCAAGGTCGCGCTGTTGGATCTGGCCTACCACGACGTCAACCGGGCGCGCGGCCTGTACTACCTCCTGGAGAAGGGCGACAGGGTCGACCGGATCTGCGAAGACGCGGCGATCAACCTCGCGATGCGCGAGCCACCGCAGAGCACGCGCGCGAAGCTACGGGGTGACTTCATCAGACACGCGAAGGCGAAGCGCCGCGACTACACCGTGGACTGGGTCCACCTCAAGCTGAACGATCAGGCGCAGCGAACGGTGCTGTGCAAAGACCCGTTCAAGAGCGTGGACGAACGCGTGGACCAGCTGATCGCCCACATGTAAGCAGCCTCACGAAGACGGGGGCCGCCACTTCCGGTTCGCGACGGCCAGGCGGCCGGCCAGCACGCCGGCGGCGCCGGCGCCGAGCCAGAAGGCGGGGTCTTCCTCCGGTCCACGGCCCATGGAGGTCACCTGGACGCCTCGATCCCGGAGCTCATCGACGGCGGGCTGGCCGTCTGTCTCGACCAGGTGGTGCGTCTCTTCCAGCTTGGCGCTGCGAAGGGCGTCCCAGACCGCGGTCCGCTGGCTCCCATCTGGGAGCGAGGGGACCGGGACGTTCACGTCCACCTTGCACACGTCCCGCAGGATCGTGATCGAGTGATGCGAGAGGCCTCGATGCCGTGGGCGCCGGTCGGCGAAACTGATGCGGAGGCTGGGGACGGGCTTGCCCCCGAGTGTGTGCGCGGCGTTGAGGGCGTTGCCACTTCCCAGCGCGCTCACGCCCCAGGTGGTGTCGGTGCCCAGGTTCCCGGGGCCATCGGCCACGACGATGACCTCGGCTCCCAGGATCTCGACGGCGGCGAGCATCCCCGTCCACACGGTGACCGCCTCGAGTTCCCCCCCGAAGGACTGCCCGCAGGTGATCCATCCATCCAGGAGCCCGGCTTCGCGCAGACGTGGGGCCAGGCGTGAGAATCCGCCGGCCAGCGCGGCGCCATCCGTCATGACGTAGACGACCTTGCTGCCTGCCCCTGCCCGTTTCGCTCCCGCGGCCACAGCCGCGACCATCGAGTGCAACGGGGCACAGACCACCGGGGTCTGGTGCAGCCCCGAAGACGCCTCTAGCAGATCCCGATGCGTCTCCTCCACGGAGGAGACCGCGATCTGGTGCGGGAGATAGCGACCCTTGAGCACCCGGCCCGATCCCGAAGGGTCATCCACCTCGCGCCCCTCGACGGCCACGACGAAGTGAACCCCGCCCGTACCCAGCCCGAGGCCGACCGCTGTGGTGTTCACGATGACGGTGTCGCCGCGCTGCACCGTCCCCACCAGGTCTGGGTAGGCGATCGCGGGCTCCGCGAGCCCGTCCAGCTCCACCTCAAGCTCACGCGCCCCCGGGCGCCCGACGCCGACCGCGGTCACGACACCACGACGCAGGCGGATCATCGACGCTCCCAGGAGCTCAACACGGCCCCGCTATGATGCCGCAACGATGGCAGGACGCGACGGGATGGAGCCGCTCGAACGGCTGTTGAACCTGGTTGGCCTGCTGCTGGAGACCGAGCGACCGCTGACCTTCGAGCAGATCAGCGACACCCTGGATGCCTACCGGGCCGAGAACGCGGAAACGGCGAAACGCATGTTCGAACGCGACAAGGACATCTTGCGGGAGTTCGGAGTGCCGCTGGAACTGCGAGACCTGGATGCATGGGGCGGGGAGCAGGGCTACCTGATCCCGAAAGAGCTGTACTACCTGCCCGAGATCGCCTTCACGCCGGAGGAGTTGGGCTCGCTCCTGGTTGCGGCACAGGGCGGTGGGGGAGAGACCCCCGTGGAACAGGCGGCCCACAAGTTGCTCTACGGCGCGGACGGCGGGGTCTTGGCCGGCCTCTCCGGGGGACCGCTGGCGGCCGGGAGCGATGCGCGCGGTCCTTTGCTGCTCGCCACCGCCCAGGCCGCACAGGACCGGCGGCGCGTCCGGTTCGGGTATCGAACGTCCCAGGGCAAGGCGTCGGAGCGCGACGTGGACGCGTTCTCGGTGGTGTTCGGCCGAGGGCATTGGTACTTGGTGGGCCATGACCGCGAGCGCGACGACATCCGCGCGTTCCGCCTGTCGCGCTTCACCGGCGAGCTGGCCGACGCGGGGCCGGGAATCGCAGCTCCGGGTGGCTTCTCGGCGGCGGATCACGTCGACCGGGGCCCATGGGTGCCCGGAGGTGAGGACATCGCGGCGGTGGCGTTCGCCCCGCAGGTTGCATGGGCGGCAGCGAACTCGTTCCGTGGCGCGGTCACCCGCGGACCTCGTGAGGATGGCTGGGTCGTGGTCGAGATCCCCATGGCCGACGAACAGGAGATGGCGGGATGGATCCTCGGCTTCGGGGCAGGTGCCGAGGTCCTGGAGCCCGCGAACCTACGCGAGGTGGTTCTCGCCCGCCTGGAGGCGCTCGTTGGCTGAGAAGCGCGCACGAACCCGCACGGTGCCCAAGACGTCCGAGCGATTGGCGCGGATGCTCGTGATCGTGCCATACCTGGTGCAGCATCAGGGCGCGCAGCTCACCGAGGTAGCCCGACTGTTCGACGTTCCGGTTGACCAGTTGCGCCGTGATCTCAATCTCCTCTTCATGTCGGGATTGCCGCCGTACGGTCCCGGCGACCTGATCGATGTGGACGTGGATGAAGACGGCGGCATCTGGATCACGATGGCCGACCACTTCGCCCGCCCGCTGCGCCTCACGCGAGCCGAAGCGCTGGCGCTCTTCCTGCGGGGGACCGAGCTTCTGGCGGCGCCGGGACTCTCCGGCGCACCGGCCCTCGCTTCAGCCCTGGAGAAGCTTCGCGAGACACTCGGTCCGGATACCCTGGGCGACGCGGAAGCCATCCAGGGCGCGGCGGCGGGCAGTCCGCCAGAACACCTCGACGTGCTCCAGACCGCGGTGCGCGAGCATGAACAGCTGCGGATCGAGTACTTCGCCGCCTCGACGGGCACCTGGTCCACCCGGACCATCGAGCCCGAGGAGCTCTTCTCCAGCATGGGCAACTGGTATATGGCCGCCTGGGACGTGGATCAAGACGCCGAGCGCCTGTTCCGTGCGGACCGGGTCCGGCGGGCCGAACCTTCCGGCGAACGGTTCCGCCCGCGCGGGTTGGAGGGAGCCGGACGCGCGCTCTATACGCCGAGCGGGGAAGACACGGCGGTTCGCCTGCGCCTGCGGCCGGGAGCTCGGTGGATCGGCGAGTACTACGCCACCACCCATCGAGTGGAACTGGAGGATGGATCGCTCGAGGCCACGCTGCCCGCCAAACAGCTGGACTGGATAGCCAAGCTCCTTCTTCGCGTGGGGCCAGACGTGGAGATCCTCGAACCCCCCGAACTGGCCGACATGGTCCGTGAGCAGGCACGACGGGCTCTGAAGAACTACGGGCGCTAACCGGCCCGAACGGGCTGGCCCCAACCGGGGGACAGGGGCTCAAGGCAGGTCCCCCAGCGGCCGATAGCTCCCTTGAGATGACAACCATCCGCACAACGTGCCCCCGATGTGGCGAAGTGGACATGGGTCCAGAAGCCATCCTCCTCTCGGTCAAGCAGAACGGCCGGGAAGGCAGCTACCGCTTCACCTGTCCGAACTGCATGGATGACGTGGAGAAACGCGCCGACCGCAAGATCGTGGCCCTCTTGGTGTCTGCGGGCGTCGACCTGGATCCGGGCCAAGATGCGTCCGGCGCGGGACTGGGGCTTGCCGAGTCCCTCTTCGACCACGCAGAGGCCGAAGGCGGGCGCGCGAACGGCCCCTCGTTCAGCATCGACGACGTCATCGAGTTCCACTTCATGCTTGAGGACGACGCTTACATCCGCGAGTTCCTGGCGCGAAGCAGCGAAGGCGCCTGAGCAGCCGCCTGCGCTAGCATTGCCCGCATGTCCACCTGGGTCACGGTCTGGTTCGTCATCGGACTCGTCTCCGCAGTTGCAGTCGTCGCCTGCCTGGCCGGACTCGCCAAGCACCTGCTGGTCCTGAATCGAACCCTCAAGGTGTTCCAGGAAGAAGTGGGGCCCGTGGCGGCGGAGATCGCGGCCGGGGGCGCCCGAGCCTCCTCGACCGCGTCGAATCTGAAGCCCCCCACCATCTCCAAGGGATAGGGCGGGCAGTAGGATAGGCCGGGCCTCCGCGGCCACCCCATCATGTTCAATATCGGAACCCCAGAGATGGTGCTCATCGCGTTCATCGCCCTCGTCGTCGTGGGGCCGCAACGCTTGCCGAGCCTATTCCGGCAGATCGGGCGCGGACTTGCCCAGTTCCGCCAGATCCAAGACGAGGTCAAGGACATGGTGAAGCTGGATCAGTACATCGATCTGAAGGACCCGGAGGGCGACTTCATCAAGCCACCACCACCGCGGCCCACGCCCCACAGGAGCCGAGTCGCCACGGACACCGACGAAGATGATCTCGATGAACATGCGGACGGGTTCACCGCTGCGGAGACAGAGGCGGAACCCTCGGCCGAGCCGGCCGGCTACACACCGACCCCCGCACCCGATGACGACGAGCCCCCGTTGAGCGCCCCATGACGGTTATCCCCAAGTTCCGTCGCAAGGAACCGCAGGCGCGGACGGGGACGATGACGGTGATGGAGCACCTGGAAGAGCTCCGCCACCGGATCGTCATCTCATCGGTCGCGATCTTGGCCGGTGCCGTGGGGGGATGGTTCCTCTACAACCGCGTCATCACGTTCATGCAGCACCCGTACTGCCAGTACGTGGTCTCTGTGCCAAAGGCACAGCAGCCGATCGGCGGCTGCAAGCTCATCTTCACGGGCCTGCTGGACGGCATGCTGGTGAAGATCCAGATCGTGTTCTACCTCGGGTGCGTCTTGGCGCTTCCGGTCCTGCTGTACCAACTCTGGTCGTTCATCGTCCCCGGCCTCCGCGAACGCGAACGCAAGATGGTCGTGCCATTCATCGCGAGCTCCGTGGTCCTCTTCGTGGCCGGCGGGGCCGTCGCGATCATCACGTTGCCCAAGGCGTTGGCGTTCCTCCTGGGGTTCGCGGGGCCGAAGATCGCCTCGCCTCTCATCTCCGTGACCCAGTACGTCACGTTCTACATCCTGGTGGCGATCGCGTTCGGCGTGTCATTCCTCTTCCCGGTGGTCCTGGTGTTCCTGGAGATGGTTGGGGTGCTCCACAGTGCCCAGCTCCGAAAGGTGCGCCGATACTCGATCTTGGGGATCTCGATCTTCGCGGCGGTGATCACGCCCAGTTCAGACCCCTACACAATGCTGGCGCTCATGATCCCCATGGTGCTGTTCTACGAGGCCGCTATCATCATCGGTCGCATCATGAAGAAGTAGGAGCCTGATGGCCATCAAGGGTAAGAAGTCCAAGTCCAAGCCGAAAGCGCCGGCGCGCGCCCCCCGGCGCGACGTGGTGGAACTGCCAACGCCACTCCTCCAGCGCAGGTTCGTCCAGCTGATCGTGGTCTTCGCCCTGGGACTCCTGGTGTTCTGGATCGGGGTCTGGTTCACGAACGGACTGCGAGCCGAGGCCAACAAGAAGAAGGCCGACAAGGCTGCAGCCGTGAAGACCACCCAGGTCGCCAAGCAGCGCCTCGCCGTCCAGTCCTGGAAGGGCACCGTCGATGCCGCCATCGGGACCGTCGGAACGGCGCCCACGACCACGGGGAACCCAACCGTGTTCGCAGATCTCTCGACCGTCACAGCCTCCCTGGCCACAGGGACCGTTCCATCCGGAGCAGCCGACATGCTCTCCAAGGTCCGAACGAACGCCAAAGCCTTCGAGAAGGCCCTCAACGCCGTCGATATCCCCGGGACGATCGTGACGGGGAAGGGCTTCGACGTGGCCACGTCGAACAGCTTGATCGGCTCGAAGGCCCAGATGCTCACGGGGCTCGATCTGTACGACCAGTCGGCCGCGCTGGCTCTTCAGGCAGCAGGCGCCACCGGCGCCGCACAGAAGGCCTTGGCATCCGAGGCGGCCAGGCTCCAATCGTCGGCCGCGCACGTCTTCAACGACGGATGGCGCCAGCTGCAGGAGGCTCTCGGCTCCGTCGGCATCTTCCCGGCGCCCCCTTCCACCGTTCCCGGCCCCGCGGGCGGTATCGGCGGACTTCCGGGCGGATAGGCGACCCTTGACCTCCGTGCCCGAGGTGGTCGTGGTCGCGAACCCCACCGCCGGACACGGGCGCTCCGGTTCGCTGGTGGGCAAGGTTGCCGGGATGCTCCACGACGCCGGTGTCGACCACGAGATCCGCGTCTCCACATCGGCCGAAGAGCTCAGCCGGCTGGCAAGGGAGGCCGCGGAGCAGGGCGCCCGGATCGTGGCGGTGTTGGGGGGGGACGGCAGTGTGCACCTTGCGGCGAACGCGCTCCTGGGGACGGGGGCTGCACTTGCGGTGCTTCCGGCAGGCACAGGAGATGACTTCGCCGTGAGCGTGGCGGCGCGGAAGCTCTCCGATGCGGTCGAGCTTCTGGTCGACCCGAAGATCGTGCCCATCGACGTGGTGAAGCTCTCGTGTGGCGCCGAGACGCGGCACTACGTGAACATCGCGGGCGCCGGGTTCGATTCGGATGTCAACGAAACCGCGAATGGGATGACCCTGCGGCTCGGCAACACCGGAACCTATATCGCGGCGGTGATCCGGACCTTGCCGAAGTTCGAGCCGGCGCGGTTCTCCATCACCGTGGACCAGGAGCAACTGGATCTGGAGGCGATGCTGGTGGTGGTGGGGAACGCTCCGGCCTACGGGGGAGGGATGCGCGTGCTTCCCGCGGCTCTTGTCAACGACGGGCTGCTGGATGTGTGTGTGGTGACGGCGCTCAGCAAGCCGGCCTTCCTGAAGGCGTTCCCACGGGTCTTCCGCGGCACCCACACCTTGCATCCGAACGTGATCATGCTCCGGGGAACCGGCGTCCGCGTCGAGTCGGACCGGCGCGTCCAGGTTTACGCTGACGGTGAACGGATCGGCCCCCTGCCGGCCGTACACGAGTTGATCCCTGCGGCCCTGCCCGTGGTTGTGGGCCCTGATGCGAAGGCGGTTCGATGAAAGGCATGCTCTTGATCCACGCGTTTCCGCTGGATGCGCGGATGTGGGACGAACAGGTCGAACGATTCGGAGGGGTGCTGACGGTGGTCGCCCCGGACCTGCCCGGGTTCGGCGGGACCGCGTCGGCCGGTCCCGTCATGACCATGGCCGCAGCGGCGGATCGGTGTCTGGAGGCGCTCGACGCCGCCGGGCTTGACCAGGCGGTGGTCTGCGGCCTCTCGATGGGCGGCTACGTCGCGCTGGAACTCTGGCGCGCAGCGCCAGAGCGGTTCGCCGGCCTGGTGCTGGCGAACACGAAGGCGGGCGCCGATGCCGCTGAAGGGGCGGAGGGGCGGCGCAAGCTCGCCGCTCGGCTCGCTGAGGAGGGCAGCTGGTTCTTGGTGGAGGATCCGCCGCCACTGCTCACTCCGGCGGCGCCCGAGGAGCTGTGGACCCGGGTGGTCAGCCTCCTGGCGGAGCAGCCGGCGTCCTCCATCGCGGCCGCAGCGCTCGGCATGGCGGAACGGCCCGATTCGACCGGCGACCTGGCCGGGATCACCGTGCCCACGCTCGTCATCACCTCGGACGCAGACACGCTGATCCCACAGGCGGTCACGGGGCCGATGGCCGAGCAGATCCCCGGAGCCGAACTCGCCGTGATCCCCCGCGCTGGGCACCTGTCCAACCTCGAGGCGGAAGAGGCGTTCGACGATCTGCTGGCCGGGCACCTGCGGCGTTGCGGCCTGCTGGCCTGAAGGGCCTTAGCCTCGCCCGTAGACTGGCGGGGTGAGGACCCCCGACGCGTTCGCCGAGCAGTTCCCGTTCGCGCTCGACCCGTTCCAGGTGGAGGCCATCGGCGCGATCCACGCCGGGCATTCGGTGCTGGTTGCAGCACCCACGGGGAGCGGGAAGACGGTGATCGCCGAGTACGCCATCGAGCGGTCGCTCGATCTTGGCGGGAAGACCTTCTACACGACGCCGCTGAAGGCGCTCAGCAATCAGAAATTCGGCGATCTGGTGGCCAAGCACGGCGCCGACCAGGTCGGCCTGCTGACCGGCGACAACACGATCAACTCGGCAGCGCCGGTGGTGGTGATGACCACCGAGGTGCTCCGCAACATGCTCTACGAGCGCAGCGACACCCTCCAGGGCCTGATGAGCGTGGTCATGGACGAGGTCCACTACCTCCAGGATCCCTATCGTGGCGCGGTGTGGGAAGAGGTGCTCATCCACCTCCCCCTGAGCGTGGGGATGGTCTGCCTCTCGGCCACTATCAGCAACGCCGAGGAGTTCGGCGAATGGATCGGGACGCTTCGTGGTGAGACGCGTGTGGTCATCGAGGAGCGTCGCCCCGTGCCGCTCGAGCACCACTACCTGGTGGGGCGGCGGCTCCACCCCATGCACATCGAACAGGACGGCGTCCTCCTGGCCAACCCGTATGTGGTGAGCCTGGATCAGAACGAACTCAAGACCAAGACGTATTACCGGCGGGGGAGCGGGGCGCCCCAGCACCAGCAGTCCTCGCGCCCGCGGGAAGGTCATCGGCGGGTCTACGTGCCCCGGCGCGAGGAGGTGGTGGAGGTGCTCGCCGAGGCAGGCATGCTCCCCGCCATCTACTTCGTGTTCAGCCGGGCGGGGTGTGATCGCAGTGTGAAATGGCTGCGCGAGTCGGGCATTCGTCTGACAACGAAGGGTGAGGCCGGGCGGATCCGGGACATAGCCGAGAGTCGAGCCGCATGGATGGACGAAGACGACCTGGTCACGTTGGGGTTCTACGACTTCCTGGACGGGTTGACGGCGGGCGTTGCGGCCCACCACGCCGGCATGCTCCCCATGTTCAAGGAAACGGTCGAAGAGCTGTTCGAGGCAGGGCTGGTGAAAGTCTTGTTCGCTACGGAGACCTTGAGTCTGGGGATCAACATGCCGGCCAAGACCGTGGTCATCGAGGATCTCTGGAAGTTCCAGGGCGAGCGGCACGAGATCTTGACGCCGGGGGAGTACACGCAGCTCACCGGCCGGGCCGGACGCCGGGGGATCGACGAGCTGGGGCATGCGGTGGTGATCTACCAGCGCCAGGTTCCCTTCGAACGGGTGGCCGGGCTCGCTGCGACACGGACGTACGACCTGAGCTCCTCGTTCCGCCCCTCCTACAACATGGCGGTGAACCTGGTTCGCAACTACACGCGCGAGCAAGCCCACCAACTCCTCAACAGCTCCTTCGGGCAGTTCCTTGCCGATCGCGGGGTGGTGGCGCTGGAGCGCTCACGCACGAAGGATCGGGAGGTTCTCGAGGGCTATCGGAACAACATGGCGTGCCACCTGGGCGACTTCGACGAGTACTGGGCCTTGGTGGAAGGGGCCCGCAGTCTTCGCGACGAGGAACGGCGAGGGCAGGAGAAGGAGCACACGGAGGCGCTGCGAGACGCACTTCGAGGGTTGCGGGCCGGCGACGTGATCCAACTTCCCCGAGCCCGCAAGCGATCGGGGCCCGCCGTGGTCATCTCCTCCCGCGACGGCAAACCCACCGTCCTGACCCAGGATCGGTCGTTCTTCCGCCTGAGTGCGAAAGACCTGGATGAGGTGCCGCAGGTGCTGGCCAGGATCCAGCTGCCACGCAGTGGAAGTTCGCGGAGCGCGCGGTTCCGGCGCGATGTTGCCGCCCAGCTGGTGACCCTTCGCCTGAAGCCCAAGGCTGATCGTCCCCGGGCCGCCGATCCGGCCGTCGAACGCAAGGCCGCTGCCAAGGAGGCCGAAGCCGCGCGGCACCCGTGCGCGACGTGCCCGGAGCGTGCCAAGCATGTTCGGTGGGCCGAGCGCGCGTCGACGCTTTCCCGGCAGCTCGAAGGGACCGGCCGGCGGATCCGGCACCGGACGGAGACCCTGGCCCGGCAGTTCGACCGTGTCCTGGCGGTGCTCGAAGCGCTCGAGTGCGTTCGGGACTGGACGCTGACCGACAAGGGCAAGCGGCTCACCCGGATCTACGGGGAAGGTGACCTGCTGGTGGGGGAGCTGCTGGACGCGCACATCCTGGACGGTCTGGGACCCGCCGAGGTGGCGGCCCTCATGTCCACGGTGGTGTACGAGGCACGGGAACGGGTCCCGTTGCCGGGCGACCTCCCGACCCCTCTCACCGCCGAACGTTACGATCAACTCCAGCGCCTCTGGCGAACGATCCGCCGAACGGAGGACCAGCACCAGGTCCAGCTCTGCCGTGAGCTTGAGGCCGGGTTCGCCACGCCGATCTTCCATTGGGCCGAAGGCAAGCCGCTCGAAGATATCCTGGCCGAGACTGGGATGGCCCCCGGCGACTTCGTTCGGAACTGCAAGCAGCTCCTGGACGTGCTCCGCCAGGTGGCGGATGTGGCTCCGCCGGATGTGGGTGACGTGGTGCTCCGGGCGCGCGACGCGGTCCTTCGAGGCGTGGTCGCCTACACCGGCGTCTAGGATGCCGGGCGGATGACCAGCCCCTTCGGAACCCTTCACGTCCTGGCGGAGCCGGCCGCCGGCGGGGGCGCGGTCGGCCGCAGGCTGCCGGCGCTGGGGCGCGCGCTGGCGGCGCGCGACCTGGACCACACGCTGACGGTCGCCACCACCCCTTCGGAACTTCGCGAGGGCGCCGCGCGGGCTCTGCGGGAGGGCACCCGCTACCTGGTAGCGGTCGGCAGCGACGCGACCGTGCATCACGTGATCAACGGGATGTTCGCCGATGGGGAGCCACTCATCGATGATCCCGTGATCGGCGTGGTGGGGGCCGGTGCCCGATGCGACATCATGCGAACCATGGGGATCCCCGAGGATTTCGAGATGTCCCTGGATCGGCTGGCCGGTGACAACACGTACCCGTTCGATGTGATGAAGATCACCTACACCGACGCGCAAGGGGAGCGGGGGACCACCTACGGGCACAACCTCGCAGAGGTCGGGCTCGGAGCCAGGGCGGCGATCGCCGCCGGCCGACTTCCCGGTTGGCTCGGGAACGGCCGGCAGTTCCTGGGGTTCTGGCGCGCCTGGCTCGGTTCGCGACCATCCTCGGTGAAGGTTGACGCCGACCGAAAGGCGTTCGAGGGCACGTCCTTCAACGTCGTCGTGGCGAACGGGCAGTACACGGGCGGCGGCGTGCGGGTTTCACCCCGGTCGTTCCCGGGCGACGGCGTCCTGGATGCGCTGGTCTTCAAAGGTCCGCGTTCGGACGCGTACACGATGCTTCCGCGGATCTACCAGCACGGTGGGCACATCCCCGATCCGCATATCCAGGAGTTCCGCGCGAAGATCCGCGTCGCCGTGGATGCGCCGAAGCCGTGGCCCGTGATCGTGGACCAGATCGTCATCGGCACCACGCCGGCGACGTTCCAAGTCGTCCCCCAGCGGATCCTGATGAAGCTATGAACATGAAGCCGGAGCGCCTGCGAAGGGTAGCGGAGGCGGCGCGCGTCGCCGGTATGGACGCCGTCGTCGTCGCCCCGTCGCCCGACCTCGTCTACCTCACGGGGTATGACCCGATGCCCTTGGAACGGCCGTCGTTGCTCATCGTGCGCGATGACCGACCCCCGGTCCTCCTGGTCCCCGAACTCGAACGCCGGCTGGCCGCCGACGCCATCGGTGATGGGATAGAGCTGCACGGGTGGACGGATGCGCACGATCCCTACGCCGTCGCCGCGGGCCTCCTTCCGGCCGAGGGGCGCATCGGCGTAGGCGATCGGATCTGGGGGGTGCACGTCCTGGCGTTGCAGGGCGCGCTGCCGGCGGCGCGGTTCACCTCGGCGGCCCCGGTCCTGGGCGCGATCCGAGCCAAGAAGGACGACGACGAGCTGGCCGCCCTCCGCCGGGCCGCGCGGGGAGCGGATGAGGCCTTCCGCGCCATCTGCACGGGTCGGTTCCTCGGACGCCGCGAGGAAGAGGTCGCCGCCGACCTGGCCGACCTCTTGGTCCGCAACGGTCACAGCCGGGCGGCGTTCACCATCGTGGGCAGCGGCCCGAATTCGGCGTCACCCCATCACGAGCCCTCTGGACGAACGATCTTGCCTCGCGATGTCGTCGTGTTGGACTTCGGTGGCGAGCTCGGCGGGTACTTCTCCGACACCACGCGAACGGTCGTGGTGGGGGAGCCACCCAAGGACTTCGAACGTGTGTACCGGATCGTGCAGGAGGCCCAGGAGGCGGCGGTCATGACCGCGAGTCCGGGCGTTCCCGCCCAGGACGTCGACCGAGCTGCTCGTTCGATCATCGACGGCGCCGGGTTCGGTGAGCGCTTCTTCCACCGGACCGGGCACGGTATCGGCCTGGAGGTCCACGAGCCCCCGTACATCGTCGCCGGGAATGGGACGCCGCTGGAGCCGGGTATGACGTTCTCCGTGGAACCGGGCATCTACCTAGAAGGTCTCTTCGGGGTCAGGATCGAGGACATCGTCGTGATCACTCCGGACGGGGCGGATCGGCTGAACCGCTCGACCCGCGAGCTCCGCACGGTCGACTGAGCGGTTCAGCCGCGCGGGCGAACCGTCGTGCCCTCTGCGGTGTCCATGACCTCGAGACCCAGCTCGGACAGTTCGTCGCGGATGCGGTCGCTGGTCGAGAAGTCCTTCGCCGATCGCGCGTCGTCGCGCCGGGTCATCAGCGCGCTCATCTCGGCCGATGGCGACCAATCGCTTCGGGCCTCGCGATCCAGATCCAGGCCGAGGACGCCGTCCCACGAGGCGAGGAGGGCGTACTTCTCTCCCTCGGGCACGCTGGGATCATGATCCAGGTCGTTCACGATGACGACCGCTCCGGGCAGATGCAGATCGCCCGCGAGCGCCGCCCTGAACCGCTCGTCGAACGCCTTTGCGGCCGGACCGGGCGAGGCTGCGGCAGGGGCCCACTCGGCCATCCGGTGCCGGAGCTGGCGCACCCGTCGGTCGGCATCTTCCATGGCATCCCAGGAGAAGTCCATCTCCGATCGGTACTGCGTTTGGAACGTGAGCCAGCGGAATGCCAGTGGGTCGAAGCCATGCTGGCGGAGTTCGTCCACTCGAACCACGTTGCCGGTTGATTTCGAGATCTTCCGGCCGGCCTGGCGGAGGTGACCGCCGTGCACCCATGTCGACACCACCTGATGCCCTGCCACGCCCTCCGACTGGGCGATCTCGTCTTCGTGGTGCGGGAACCGAAGATCCGTGGCTCCGGTGTGGATGTCGATCCGGTCGCCCAGGTACTTCATCGACATCGCGGAGCACTCGATGTGCCATCCGGGGAAGCCTTCGCCCCACGGCGAAGGCCATCGCATGACCCGGCCGGGGCCGGCGTGCTTCCACAAGGCGAAGTCGGCCGCGTGGAGCTTCTGCGGGTCGGTCTCCAGATCGCGGTGACCCTCGCGCAGGTTGTCCAGCGTGTTCCCCGAGAGCTTGCCGTAGCCGGGGAAAGAGGTGACGTCGTAATAGACACTTCCCGAGCCGGCGAGATACGCGTGACCCTTCTCGATGAGCGCTGCGGTCATCTCCACCATCTCGGGAACATGCTCGGTGGCCTTGGGATACACGTCGGCCGGCCGGATGCCGAGCGCCGCCGCATCCTCGAACACTGCGGTCGTGTACTTCTGGGCGATCTCCAGGGGGGCGAGTCCCTCGTCCTCCATGGCCAGGAGCATCTTGTCCACGGCCTCAGGGCTGGATTCGTCCGTCATGTGACCGACGTCGGTGATGTTCATGACCTGGGTCACGCGGAGGCCTTCGAACTCGAGCACCCGCCGGATGAGGTCGCCAAGCATGAAGGTCCGAAGGTTCCCCAGGTGCGCGTGGCGGTAGACGGTGGGCCCGCACGAGTACATCTTCACATGACCGGGTTCGACCGGGACCACGTCTTCGATCTGTCGCGAGAGGGAGTTGAAGAGCCTCATGGCTGCCCAGGATACCCCTGGGGACGCGAACGCTCGGCGTAGACGTGCCTTCCCCTAGCGGGTCGAGAGCGGCCGGCCCTCGAACGGTGTCGAGAGGACAACGGTGGTTTCGGTTGCCACGCCACCTTTCTCTCGCAGGCGGCGGATCAGGTCCTCGAGGTCCGAGGTGGTGCGGGTGCGGATCTTGAGGACGTAGTTGGCCTTACCTGCCACGCTGTAGCAGTCTTCGACCTCGGGAAACTCCGCGACCCGTTCGGGCAGGTCGTCAGGCTGCTGGGGGTCGAGCGGGATCGCTTCGATGAGCGCGGTGACGTAGAGACCGATGGCGGCGGGATCGACGACTGCCCGGTAGCCGCGGATCACCCCTGACGCCTCGAGTTTACGGACCCGGTCGTGCACGGCGCTCGCGCTCATGCCCACGCGCGAAGCCACATCCGCGTAGGTCGCGCGCGCGTCCTCCTGGAGCGCGCCCACGATGTCGAGATCCTTGCCGTCCAGCACGCGGCCCATCATACGGTGGCGGGGGATACGCGGAACCCCCGGACGGCCGATTGCGCCGGCCGGTGGGCGCGCGGTACAACCACGGGGCACGGCGTCCGTCCCTCCCTCCGGCCAGGTTCGACCGTTCGGAGGGTCCGATGGCACGCGAGCATCACCCGCCCCTAGGGTGGTCCGTTCGGAGCACCGTGGTGCCCAAACCGGGAGGCGGTGTCCGCCGGCTGACCCTGCTTGGCCCCGAGGATGCGACGATCTACGCGCGGGCGGTGCGGCGGGCCACCCCCGCGATCGAACGCCGCCTAGGCCCGGAGGTCTTCGCGAATCGCGCGCCCGGAGCCGGATCGCTGGAGCCATGGCGCGCGGCTCGAGCCCGGTGGAGGCGATCGGCGGCACGCCTCCTGCAGGCTGGACCGTCCGCCACCATGGACGTTCTCCAGTGCTACGACTCCATCACCCCCGAGGCGGCGGGTGTCGCGCTCGTCAGGCTGGGCGTGCCCGATCACGCCGGCCGTCAGATCGTCCACGTCCTGCACGCCTTCAGGGAAGCGGGTGTTCCCGGTATCCCCGTCGGGCCGGAGCCCTCCGCCATCATCGCGAACGCCGTGCTTGCCGCCGTCGACGAGACGCTGCGGCGCCGCGGGCTGGGGTTCGTTCGGTGGGTGGACGACGTGGTCCTCGCGGGTCGCGACGCGCGAGCGGTCGAGCTGGGAGTGCGGGCGATAGAGACGACCCTAGCGGAGCTGGGCCTGGCATCCAATCCGTCGAAGCACCACCGGTTCGTCGATCCCGAGATGGCCGTGGCGCAGATCCTTGGGCCGGGCGCACGAGCGCCTTCGTCGATTGGGATACTCACCGGGCGATGAGGACCCTCTACCGCGCCGCACGCGTCCACACGCTCAGTCACCCGGCCTCGGGCGAATGGCTCATGGTGGACGGCCGCCACGTCACCAGGGTCGGTTCCGGCGAACCACCGGATGCCGACCGAACCGTCGACCTGCCCGGCGCAACGATCATCCCCGGGTTCATCGACACCCACGTTCATCTCACGGCAACCGGGATGGCGCTGGACAGCGAGGCCGTCACCCGGACCCGATCGGCGGCCGACCTGCTCTCGCTCGTCCAAGGTCTCGCCGCCGACACCAACGGCATCCTGGTCCTGCAGGGTTACGACGAATCTCTCTGGGACGACCAACGCGTCCCCACCTTGCAGGAGATGGACGCCCTTGGGAATCGGCCTCTGGTCATCCGCCGGGCGGACGGCCACGTGGCTCTCGCGAACAGCGCGGCGATCTCAGGGGCACACATCGGCGAGGTTGCTGGGTGCGAGCGCGCCGCCGACGGCGGGTTCACCGGGAGGGTCACGCAGGCAGCCGACCAGCAACTCTGGGCCTGGGTGACGGCGTCCATGAGCGACCACGCCGTCCAGGACCACCAGTTGCGGGCGGCCTCGCTCGCGGCCTCGCGAGGCGTCACCACGGTCCATGAGATGTCCATGCCGCACTGGTACGGATCTCGCGACCTGGACGTCTTCCTGAGCCACCGGGACCGGCTGCCGGTTGACACGACCCTCATCATCGCAACGACCGACATCCGCCGAGCCATCGAACTCGGCCTTCCCGCGGTCGGCGGCGACCTTCCGGTCGACGGGTCTATCGGCGCCCGGACCGCCGCCCTGAGCGCCCCGTACACAGACGGCTCGGGCGAAGGGGTCACCTACTTCGACGATGAAGCCCTCGGAGCGTTCTTCCAGGGTGGGCATACCGCGGGCCTGCAGGTCGGGGTCCATGCCATCGGTGACCGCGCTATCGAACAGGTCCTCGCGGCCTGGGAACGCGTGTATCGAGCGCTGGACTCCCGAGCGCGCCGGCATTTCCGGGCTCGCCGCCATCGCATCGAGCACTTCGAGATGCCCTCGGAACAGCAGATCGAGCGCGCCGCGATGCTGGGGCTCGCCGTGAGCGCCCAGCCGACGTTCGACCGGATCTGGGGAGGCAGTGCGGGGTTGTACGAGACCGGAGTGGGGACGCATCGGGCGGCGTCGATGAACCCGTTCCGGACCTTCCTGGACCGAGGGTTGGAGTTCGGTGTCGGATCGGATTCTCCCATCACACCGCTCGACCCCATGCTCACCATCGCCGCGCTCGAGTCACACCACGACCCGGCGCAGCGGCTCACGAGGGCCGAAGCGATAGGGATACACACGGCCGGCAGCGCGCGAGTGGCCCACCACGAAGAGAAGAAGGGCGCCCTAGGGCCGGGGATGCATGCCGACTTCGCCGCCTATCCGCGGGACCCGTTCGCTGCCGACGACGACATCGGGTCCCTCCGGCCGGTGCTGGTGGTCTCTCTTGGGCGAGAGGTCTTCGCCGGATAGGAGGTGTCACTCTTTTCAACGCGTTGAGGACCCGAACGGCTGAGTAGAGAATGTGGCACCCCGGTGTCACGGCCCCAAGGGTCGTTCGGGTCCTCTGTGTGTGCTTGCTCCGTGCGACCAGGGTGGGAATCATCCGGCACCCGGCGGCGTTCATCAGCCCTGGTTGCATCTTCGGGCGGTGGCAGTACAATCCGCGCGACCCGAGCCCGAAGCGGGTCCGAACGCTCGATATCGAAGGACACCATGAAAGACACAGGAGAGGTCGTCGACGACGAAGAGGTCATCGACGACGACGAAGAGATCGAGGACCTGGAACCGACCGCCGACGACCTGGTCGAGGCCACCACGCCGCCGGATCCGGCCGCCGCCGAGGTCGAGTCCATCCAGGACCTGCTGGTCAAGCAGGAGGCTCGCGCCGAGGAAGCGGAAGCTCCCGACGAAGAAGATGCCGCGCTCCTGGCTGCCCTGGCCAAGGACGAACGACTTGAGCCGATCGAAACCAAGGTCGTGCCCATCCAGGCCACCGAGTTCGTGTGCAAGCGCTGCTACCTGGTCCGGCACCAGAGCCAGTTGGCGAACAAGAAGAAGATGCTCTGCCGCGATTGCGCCTGACCCATCCGGGATCGCCGTCCCCGCTTTCAATCCAACTCCTGGTGGCCGCCGTGGGCGGAGTCGTGTTCTCGCTGGCGTTCCCGCCCTTTGCGCTCTGGCCGCTCGCCTTCGTGGCCGTTATGCCGGTGTTCTTGCTCGTCCGCGACGCCGGTGCGGCTCGGGGAGCGCTTCTTGGGTTCGTCTACGGGGTCGTGGCATACGGCGTCACCCTGTCGTGGATCGACCGGTTCGGAACGGGGGCCTGGGTAGCGCTCACCGTTCTCTGCGCATCGTCGGTCGCGCTCCTGGGTTTGGTCGCCCCGATCGTGATCCGCCGAGGCAGGCCCGTGCTTTCCGCGGTTGGGTTCGCGGCGCTGTGGACCGTTGTGGACTTCCTCCGAGGCGCGTGGCCGTTCGGCGGGTTCACCTGGGGGGCGCTCGGGATATCCCAGGTCGAGAACCGCGTGACCCTTCGGCTGGCATCGATCACGGGCGTGTGGGGGGTCACGTTCGTGGTCGTGCTGGCGAACGGTCTCCTCGTGGCGGCGCTGGTCGATGGGGGAGGGGGGTGGCGGCGCGGGGGGCGCCTCGCCCTTGCGGCGGGCGTGGTGCTTGCACCCTGGATGGTGTCGTTCCCACAGGCCGACGGCGGCCCTCTCGACATCGCGGCCATCCAGGTCGACGTGAGAACCGCTACGCATGCGGGCGATGTCGCCCGCATGGACGCCGCCGCGCAGCGCACGCTCCGGACCCATCCGCCAGATCTCGTCCTTTGGGGGGAGGGGGCGCTCGACCCTCAAGCGCTCGCAGATCCCCGCGTCCTCGCCGACATCCGGTCGGCCATCGCCGCTGTCGGCGCGCCAACCGTGATCGGAGCCGTGGTCGATGGCCCGAACGGATCGCAGCATACGAGCGCACTCGCGTTCGACGGCGCGGGGCGCCTCGTCGACCGCTACGACAAGGTGCATCTGGTTCCCTACGGCGAATACGTACCGTTCCGGGGCGAACTCACCTGGGTGCGAGCGCTCCAACAGGTCCCGATAGATCGAACACCGGGGGAGGAGGTGACGCCACTGTCGATCGCCGGGCTCCCCGCCTTCGGCACACCGATCTGCTTCGAGAACAGCTTCCCGGCGATCCCGCGGGACATGGTGCGGGGCGGAGCCCAGTTCCTGGTCGTGCCGGTGAATAACGCGTCTTACGGGTTCAGCGCGGCCGGCGCCCAGCACCTGGAGATGAGCAGGATGCGCGCGGTCGAGGACGGGCGCTGGGTCGTGGACGCCGCGGTCTCCGGTCCGAGCGCCTTCATCGACCCCAGCGGACGTGTCGTAGCCCAGGCCGGGCTGTTCGACCCCGCTATCCTCAGAGCCACCATCCGGTCCTCCAACGCTCGCACGTGGTATGTCCGACTGGGGGATCTGTTCCCCTGGCTGGCATTGGCGTTGGTGGGAGCCGTAGGGCTCTCGCCCCGACCGCGGTCGCGCTCGCGCGGTCCCCTCGCGCCCTTGCCACCGGATCCGCGCACCTTGGTCGTCCTTCCGACCTACCAGGAGGCGGAAACCATCGGCACCGTCATCGGCCGCCTACGAGCCCTTCCCAACCCGCCCGACGTGCTGGTGGTGGACGATTCCTCCCCGGACGGGACGGCCGAGATCGTGCGCCGCGCCGGGGACCAGGATCCCGGCATCCGGCTATCGCTGAGAGCAGCGAAGGCGGGTCTCGCGGGCGCCTACCTGGAGGGCTTCCGGGACGCTCTGTCGGGGGACTACGACCTGATCGTGGAGATGGACGCGGACCTGTCCCACGACCCCGCCGAGCTCCCGAGATTGCTCGCGGCGGCAACCCAGCACGACCTTACCGTTGGCAGCCGCTACGGGCCCGGGGGGTCGGTCACGAACTGGAGCCGGGCGCGGGTCGCCCTCTCGCGCGGAGGCAATCGTTACGCCCGGTGGATGCTCGGCTTCCCCTTGAGGGACGCCACGAGCGGCTATCGGGTCTACCGTCGAGCGCTGCTGGCCGAGCTGACCCGAGAGCCGTTCGCCTCGGAGGGCTATGGCTTCCAGGTCGAACTCGTCCTGCGGGCCTGGCGGATGGGCTACGACGTCGGCGAGGCGCCCATCACGTTCAGCGAACGGCTCCACGGGGAATCGAAGATCTCTCGGCGCATCGTGGCCGAGGCCCTCTGGCTGGTCACGCGATGGGGCGTGGGGGCCAGACTCGGCCGGCCACTTCCAGGAGACCAACCCCCATAACGAACATTATGGAACCTTAGGTCGAAAAAGGCCCCGCCCGGTCCGGCCGCGTTCCCTCCCCTCGTGGCTCGGGCTACCAGCGGAGCTTGAGGTGGCGGGCGGCCCGGGCCTCGTCCAGACGCCGTACTGGCGTGCTCAGCGGCGCGGCGCGCAGGAGATCAGGATCGGTCCGTGCTTCCGAGGCCGCCTGCCGAAGCGCGGCGGCGTAGCCCTCCAAGGTGGCCTTGGTCTCCGTTTCGGTCGGTTCCACCATCATGGCTTCCTCGACCACGAGGGGGAAATACACGGTGGACGGGTGGTAGCCGAGATCGATGAGCCGTTTCGCGACATCCATGGCGCGGATATCGGTCGCATCCTTCAGCGGCTTGGCTGTGGCAACGAACTCGTGCATCGGACGGCCCGCATACGCGAGGGGGAAGTCCTCGCGTATGAGCGAGGCCAGGTAGTTGGCGTTCAAGGCCGCCAATTCGCTCACCGACTTCAGGCCGTCGGCGCCGTGGGCGAACACGTACGCGTAGGCCCGCACCAACACGCCGATGTTGCCGTTGTAGCCGTGCAGCCTGCCGATGGAGTTCGGCCGGTCCCGGTCCCAGACGAACCCGGCGTCGGTTCGCGCCAGGAGGGGGGCGGGGAGATACGGCACGAGCCGTTCCACGACGCCGACCGGACCCGCCCCCGGCCCGCCCCCGCCGTGCGGCGTGGCGAAGGTCTTGTGCGTGTTGATATGCACGATGTCGAACCCCATGTCGCCGGGCCGGCAGTGGCCCATGATCGCGTTGAGGTTGGCGCCGTCGTAGTAGACGAGTCCGCCCACGCCGTGCACGATCTCGGTGATCCGCTCGATCTCCTCTTCGAACAAACCCAGGGTGTTCGGGTTCGTCAGCATCAGGCCAGCCACCTGATCGTCCACCAGCCCTTCCAACGCGTTCACGTCCACGAGGCCGCGGGTGTCCGAGGGCACCCCTACCGCCTCGAACCCCGCCAGGCGCACGCTCGCTGGGTTCGTCCCATGAGCCGAGTCCGGGATGAGTACCTTCGTTCGCGCTCCCCCGTGATCCCCGTGGTAGGCGCGCATCATGAGGAGCCCGGTCATCTCCCCACACGCCCCCGCGGGAGGCTGCAAGGTCGCCCGGGCCATCCCCGTGAGAGCGCAAAGCGCCTCTTCCAGCCGCCACAGAACCTCGAGCGTGCCTTGCACGGTGGCGTCCGGCTGCAAGGGGTGGATCCGACGGAAGCCGGGTAGTGCCGCGACCTCCTCTGCCACCTTCGGGTTGTATTTCATTGTGCAGGACCCCAGGGGATAGAAGCCCGTGTCGAGGCCGTAGTTGCGCTGCGAAAGGCCGGTGTAGTGACGAACCAGATCGATCTCAGCGACCTCCGGCAGTCCAGGCGCCGCCCCTCGGGCATACGCCGGGGGTACCGTCGCCTCCGGCACGTCCAACGCGGCGAATCCGAACGCCCGGCGCCCGGGGACCGAGCGATCCATGATGGTCGCGGTGCTTGCGTCCGGGCCGCGGGTTCGGATGGGGGCGCCGATCATGATCCGGCCAGCACCTCCCCCATCGCCCGGGCCAGATCGTCGATCTCTCTTCGGGTCCTGCGTTCGGTCACCGCGACCAGCAGGACATCCTCGCCGGCGTCCGCCAGCGGAACGCCACCCAGGAAGCCGTGGTCGATGAGTGCATCCACCACCGCCGTTGCCGGGCGGGGAAGACGAAGCGCGAACTCCTTGAAGAAGGGCACGTCGGGTTGCACCAGGCTGACGCCGGGGATCTGGGTTAGCCGGCTCGCCGCGTACGCGGCGCGGGACGAGCATTGGCGGCCCAGCTCTCGGAGGCCTTCGGGTCCGAGCCAGCCAAGGTAGATGGTGGCGGCGATCGCCATCAAGGTTTGGTTCGTGCAGATGTTGGAGTTAGCCTTCTCACGGCGGATGTGCTGCTCACGGGCCTGCAGCGTGAGGACATACCCCGGTGTTCCGTCCACGTCCAGCGTCTCCCCCACGATCCGGCCGGGCATCCGGCGAACGTCGTCCATGCGCGCGGCGATGAGCCCAAGGTAGGGGCCTCCGTAGTTCAGGAAGTTCCCGAGTGGCTGGCCCTCGGCTACAGCGATATCGGCGCCGAGCTCCCCCGGCGAGGCCAAGACGCCGAGCGACATCGGGTCGAAGATCTGGATGGCGCGGGCACCGCCGTCGTGCGCGGCCCCGAAGTGCTCTCTGATCGGCTCCAGCGCTCCGTAGACGTTCGGGTGCGCCACGATGACGCAGGCGACGTCCGGGCCAACCTCGGGCGCGGACCCCGCATAGACCTCCGGCACGAACCCCGCTCCCCTGCCGAACGATCGCAGGGTTTCGATCATGCGCGGATCCACACCGTCTGACACCAGGACGCGCGTTCGCCCACCGCCCACCGCCATGTGTACCGCTTCCACCAGCGCAGTCGCCCCGTCATAGAGCGAGGCGTTCGAGACCTCCAACCCCGTCAGCTCACAGATCATCGACTGGAACTCGAACAGCACCTGCAAAACGCCTTGGGATAACTCAGGCTGGTACGGGGTGTAGGAGGTGTAGAACTCGGAGCGTCCGGCAAGCGCCCAGACCAGGGATGGGATGTAATGATCGTAGGCTCCCCTTCCCGCGAAGCAGACCAGTTCGTCCAGGTTGCGGTTCTTCAGGGCGTGGCCCCGGAGATCGTCGACGAGCTCCATCTCGGAGATCCCGTTCGGGATGCCCAGCGATCCTTGGAGGCGAACGTCCGCCGGGATCTGGTCGAAGAGCTCGTCCAAAGACGCCGCCCCTACGGCCGCCAGCATCTCGGCGATCTCATCATCTGTGTGGGGGGCGAAGTTCACATGGGCCAGTCTACGAGGGGCCCCGCGGATGACCGTTGGTCAACCCGACGCATCCTCAAGGCCGTACTTGGTCACCAAGGATAGATAGTCGCGCTGGTAGAAGACCTTGCACCTGACCTCCGGATACCGCTCCCTCAGCAAGCGCACCTTGCGGTTCTTCTTCGTGACCAGGTTCTGGTTGAGCGTCGTGATCTCGATGAACAGATCGAAAGCCGGGAGATAGAAGTCCGGAGTGAACCTGCGGGTCACCACCCCCGCCGAACTCCATTCGATGTCGAAGGACTGAGGTTCGTAGGCCCATTCGATGCCGTAGAAGTCCAGGAGCTGCGCGAACTGTCGCTCCGAGGCGTGGGCGAAGCCGATGAGATCGCTCTGGAGCGGTTCGAACGCCGTCGGGTTCGCGCTCACGAGCCTCCGGCTGCGGCCTTGCCCCGTCGCGCGGCGAGACTTCCCTCCAGGTCCGACCAGACGCGGTCCAGCGCGATGGCGAACACACCCTGGCCCTTGTTCAGAAGGTCGATGACCGCTTCGGGCGAATGGGCTTCGTAGATGCCTTCGCCGTCGGACATGAGCGTGACCCCGTGCGGGCGCTTCTTCATGGTCTGGAGGTAGGCCACCGCCTTGCGCACCCGCTGCAGTGAGACACCGGTATCCAGCAGGCTCTTGATCACGCGGAGGGTGACCAGATCCTGGAACGAATACAGCCGCTGAGATCCCGACCCGTGCGCGTCGTTCACCGAGGGTGTCACCAGGTCGGTTCTTGCCCAGTAGTCCAGCTGGCGATAGCTGATCCCGACGATCTTGCAGACGTCTGGAACCCGGTAGGCCTCTTCGATCATGACAACTCCGTAATCACGTCGGTGTGT
This sequence comes from Actinomycetota bacterium, assembly GCA_038244455.1. Lineage (GTDB taxonomy): Bacteria > Actinomycetota > UBA4738 > UBA4738 > HRBIN12 > JANXVR01. Next base: position 2,012 of record JBBRTK010000012.1, on the reverse strand, counting down.
TTCGGCAGCGTATGGGGTGCTCGGGAGCCTGTCAACGGTGGCGGGTGAGAGTTCCCTTCCTTCGGGCCTAAAGTTCGGCGGGGTACCGTGCCGACACCTATGACTAGCTAGGAAGAACTAGTCTCCCGAGCTGCCGAAGGAGTGCCGATGCGACGGATGGGCAGGTGGATAGGGGGGGTTACGCTGATCTTGGCGACGACCTGCCTGCTGGGGTTTGCCCCTCCTTCCGCGCTCGCCGGTTCGCGCCAGCCGGACGTATACCGGCACCAGATGCTCGCGGCCACGAACGGCTCGCGGCTCGTCCACCACAAGGGGCGCCTGAGTCTGGACGACCGGATGTCCGCGCTCGCCGAGCGTCACAGTGCCCAGATGGCCAACGCCGGATATCTGTTCCACACGTCGAACGTCGGCGCGTACCTCTCCGACACGCCGTGGCACGCTTGGGGAGAGAACATCGGTTACATGCCAGGGGACAACGTGAGCGACCTGCAGAAGGCGTTCATGCGGAGCCCCGTACACCGGGACAACATCCTGAACGGCGCCTTCAGACATGTGGCCATCGGGACCGTCTATCAGGGCGGCACCCTATGGGTCACGGTCTTCTTCTACGGGTAGCCGGATCAGCGTCCCAGCGGAGGGACATGGGCGGACGAGCGACCGAGGGGGACGCTCGCCCGCCCCTTCGCTCTCTGAGTGAAGGGGCGGGTCAGCCGGCGAAGTCCTCTGGACTGACGTTGTCCAGGAACTCGCGGAACTTCTCGACCTCTTCCTCTTCTTCGCCGGGGATCAGGATCGACGCCTCTTCCAAGACGCCCTCCTCGGCGAAGACGGGGACCTCCATCCTCACGGCAAGAGCGATGGCGTCGGAGGGCCGAGAGGAGATCTCGTAGCTGTCACCTTTCCGCTGCAATTGGATGGAAGCGAAGAAGGTGCTGTCGCGCAGTTCGGTGACGACGATGCGTTGCACGCTGACCTGAAGGTCCTCCAGGATGTTCTGCATGAGGTCGTGCGTCATCGGGCGAGGGGTGACGACCCCTTGCAGGCTCAGCGCGATGGCCGCGGCCTCAGCAGCCCCGATCCAGATGGGGAGGTAGCGCTCTCCCCCACGCTCACGCAGCAGCACGATCGGTTGATTCGTCGGAAGCTCCACCCGAACACCGGTGATCTCCATCTCGATCATGTCATGCCAGGGTAGCCGCGCCTCCGCCCTTGGGCAACCTATGGGCGCACGAGCGCGGGGTCGAGCAGGGACAGGTCGCTCTTCAGACGGTCCATGTCCTCGATGGCCAGGATGTCCGACAGGTTCCGGAAACGATCGCGGAAGTCCATGCCGTAGCCGATGACGAAACGATCCGGACAGTCGAATCCGACGTAGCGAGGTTGCAGTGGTGCGATCCGACGAACCGCGCGATCGAGGAGGGTGCACACCTCGATCGATGCCGTACCCCGAACCTTCAACGCCGACAACAGGTACGAGACGGTCAACCCTGTATCGACGATGTCCTCAACCAGGACGACGTCGCGCCCCGTGAGATCGACGTCGATATCCAGGAGCACGCGGACGCGCCCGAGCGACGTTTCGGCTCCGCCGTAACGACTGATCGCAAGGAAGTGGGTCTGAAGCGGGACGTCGACCGCTCGGACCAGGTCGGCGAGGAATATCGCGCCACCCCGCAGGACCGTGACGAACACGGGCTCTCGCCCCGCGTAGTCCCCGGTGATCCTGCGACCGAGTTCCTGCACCCGGCGACGGATCTCCTCGCGCCCGAAGAGGACGCTCGCGATCTCCATCGGCGCGAGGGTAACAGGCCGGGGGCGGGCCTCGGGGAGGTTGGAGGCCTGCCCTAGGCCGAGAGGGTTGAGCGGATGTTCGTTCGGAGGAGGGCTTGCTTGAACTTACGCGAGGTCACCGTCAGCTCGGCCAGGGTGTCCGCGGCGGCACGCCTGGCGTCGGGGTTCTTCTGGCGCATCATCGGGGCCACGATCTGTTCGAAGAAGGAGGCCTCCCGCTC
>JBBRTK010000011.1:0-29972 GCA_038244455.1 Actinomycetota bacterium | reverse complement strand
TGGTTCCCCTCGTAGGTCGGATCGCCGCCGGTGCCCCATTGCTCGCGGACGAACATATCGAAGAGTACGTCGCGGTTCCGGATGGCTTCGCCGATGACCGCGACCACTTCGCCCTCACCGTTGCGGGGGACTCCATGATCGACGCCGGCATCTTCGACGGGGACCTGGTGGTCATCCGCCAGCAGGATGCTGCCCAGGACGGCGACATCGTGGCCGCGCTGCTCCCCGGCCCCGCCGAAGAAGAGGCCACCGTGAAACGCCTGGGCCACGATGGCGGCCGCGTGATGCTCATCCCCGAGAACCCGGTGCTCTCGCCCTTCGAGATGACGGACGGGCGGATCCTGGGCAAGGTCGTGGCTGTCCTCCGGAGGCTCTGAACGGGCTAGGCTGCCCCGATCACGTCGTTGATGGGAGCCGGATGGAGCCGCAGGCTCAACACCGATTCGCCGATCAGGTTCGATCGCAGGCCACGCGCTGCAGGGCATGTTGGATCCGGGATCGATCGCATCCCAGATCCATGAGGCCGTCGAGGGTCTTCGGTTGCAGCTGACCTCGAGCACCCTGGCGGCGGCTCGAGGTCAAGATCCCGACCGAGTCATCACCGGGCCCTGGCGAGACGCGGGTCTCTGGCGCATCGGAGCGCCGCCCGGCTAGTCCGTTCGCAGGAACGGACGAACGCGCGCCAGTTCTCGATGGCCCATCCGCGCGTGCACGCGCGTGCCGTCGCTCTCGAGCTCCGTGGAGAGGACCTCGGCCTCACGGTAGAGCCGGGCGGTGATGTCCTCGCGACCGAAGGGCACCAGCAACGTGACATCGATGGGCGGCCGTGGAAGCGCCCTCTCGATGGCCTCCAGCAGTCCCTCGACACCCTCCCCGGTTATCGCCGAGACGGGGGTCGAACCCGGGAACCGTCGGGCCAGCCGGGCCCGCTCGGAGCCTTCGAGCCGGTCGATCTTGTTCAGGGCGAGTACCTCGGGGATATCGGCGGCGCCGATCTCCGCCAGCACCGCGCGCACCGCCGCGATCTGGTCGTCCAGATCGGCCGAGGCCGCGTCGGCCACGTGCACGATGACGTCGGCCTCATTCACCTCTTCCAGTGTCGAACGGAAGGCTTCCACCAGATCGTGGGGCAGCTTGCTCACGAACCCGACGGTGTCGCTCGCCGTGACCCTGCGCCCGGCCGGCAGCACCAGACGGCGCGTGGTGGGATCCAGTGTCGCGAAGAGCTGATCGGCCACAAGAACGTCCGCTCCCGTGAGCCGGTTGAGCATCGTCGACTTCCCGGCGTTCGTGTACCCGGCGATCGCGATCTGCGGGATCTGGGACCGTCGCCGGGAGGCTCGCTTGACGTCGCGGGTGCGTTCGAGGTCCTTGATGTCCTTGCGGAGCTTGGTGATCCTACGGCGGATGTGCTGGCGGTCGACCTCCAGCTTCGTCTCCCCAGGTCCTCTGGTTCCGATCCCTGCCCCCAGTCGGCTCATGGCCTCTCCCCACCCACGCAGCCTCGGGACCAGGTAGTTGAGCTGAGCCAGTTCGACCTGCGCCTTGCCTTCGCGCGAACGCGCGTGGAGCGCGAAGATGTCGAGGATCAGCGCCGTCCTGTCGATGACCTTCACCCCGAGCCGCTCCTCCAGCGATCGGAGCTGACCCGGGTTGAGCTCCCGGTCCAGGATGACCGCCGTCGCACGCTGAGCGCGAACCGCATCGTGCAGCTCGTCCAGCTTGCCTCGGCCCACGAACGAAGCCGGGTCGGGCTCCGGGCGGCTCTGGACCAACCGGGCAACCGGTTCCGCACCCGCCGAGTCCGCGAGCGCCGCCAGTTCATCGAGGTCCTCTTCGGCCATGCCGGGGCCGACGCCGACCAGCACGGCGCGTTCGCGGACCCTGGGCTTCCACGTTGCCGAGAGCGGCGACTCGAGGACGCCGGGGAGCTCGTGCTCACCGCGCCCGGCGGTTCGCTCGCTGCGAGGCAGCCGTCCGCCCGCCATCAGCTGAGGGAGGAGCCGAAGGAACGGAGCACGTCGTTGAGACGCACCTTGTCGTCGGTCGCCTCGGTTCGGTACCCGATGACCAGCCCGCAGGGAAGGCCGTACGTGCCCGCCGGGAACTCGCGCGCGCGCGAGCCCGGGATGACGATCGCCCGTTCGGGTACGACGCCGCGGTGCTCGACCGGCTCGGGACCCGTCACGTCGATGATCGGTGTGCTGCCCGTCAGGACCACGCCGGCGCCCAGCACGCCTTGACGCCCAACACGCACGCCCTCCGTCACGATGCAGCGAGATCCGATGAACGCCCCGTCCTCGACGATGACGGGAGCCGCCTGGGGCGGTTCCAGGACCCCGCCGATGCCAACGCCCCCTGCCAGGTGCACGTCCGCGCCGATCTGTGCGCACGAACCCACCGTGGCCCACGTATCCACCATCGAACCCGGGCCCACCCAGGCGCCGATGTTCACGTAGCTCGGCATGAGGATGACGCCGGGCGAGAGGTAAGCACCGAACCTCGCGGTGGCGGGCGGAACCACGCGCACGCCTGCCTCCTGGTAGCCCGTCTTCAAGGGAAGCTTGTCGTGATACTCGAACGGCCCAACCGACGTGGTCTCCATCCCTCGGATCTGGAAGAAGAGGAGGACGGCCATCTTGACCCAGGCGTTCGTGCGCCACCCTGTGTCCGAGTCCGGATCCGGTTCGGCGGCGCGCACCTTCCCTTGGTCCAGGAGCGCGATCGTCTCCTCGACGGCGGCCTCGTCGATGGTTGCGCCGGGCGCGAACGACATCTCGACTCGTCTGGCGAGCTGTTCGTGCGTCATGCGATATCTCCAAGATAGGGCTCAAGGCGCGCGGCGGCGCGTTCGCAGCCGGCCTGATCCGGCACCATCGCCATCCGCACGTACCCCTGCCCTTCCGATCCGAAGAACGACCCCGGCGCCACGATGACGTCGCACCGATCCAGGAGTTCGTCCGCCCAGGCCTGCGAGGTTCTGCCCCCCGGCACCTCAACCCACAGATAGAAGGTGGCCACGCTCCCTCGCACCTGAACCCCGTGCCGGGCGAACAACTCCAGGAACAGGGTTCGCTTCGCAGCGTAGCGGGCCCGGTTATCCTGCACGTGATCCTCGTCGCCCCAGGCAGCCACGGACGCCCGCTGGACGAACTCCTGGGGCGTGACCCCGACGCTCGGGCGCAGGCGCTTCAGTGCGCCGATGAGTTCGGGGTCTCCCGCCGCGAAGCCGCTCCGGTACCCCGTCATGGACGAGCGCTTGCTGAGCGTGTTGATCACCAGCAGGTCACGGAAGTCCCCGATCTGTAGTGCGCCGGCAGGAGGACCCCCTTCGAAGTAGAGCTCGCTGTAGGCCTCGTCCGAAGCCAGGAGGACGCTGTTCGCCCGGCAGATGTCGGCCGCCTGGCGGTAGTAGGCGAGCGGCGCCACCGCACCCGTCGGGTTGTTCGGGTAGTTGAGCCAGAGGATCGCGGCGCGCCTCCAGGTCTCGGGCGTCACGGCGGCGAGATCGGGCAGGAACCCGTTCTCCCGGGTCAGCGGCAGGGAGACCACATCGCCGCCGGCGAACCGGGCTCCGCGCGCCGGGATCGGATACCCCGGGCTGGTCACCAGGGCAAGATCCTTGCCCGCCGCGTGATCGAACACGCACGCGGCCAGGGAGAAGACGAGTTCCTTCGACCCAAGGATCGGAAGGATGTGTGCATCGGGATCGAGCGCCACGCCGTAGCGCCGTCCTACCCAGCCGGCGACGGCCTCCCGCAGTTCGGGCAGACCTGCCGCCCGCGGATACGAACTCACCGGCGCGAGGCCGTCGATGAGCGCCTGCCGGATGAAGGGAGCGGTGACCTCACGCGGGTCCCCGACGCCGAAGTCGATGAGCTCGCGCCCCTGCGCCGCGGCCTCAGTCCTGGCACGGTCGAGCGCCTCGAACGGGTAAGCCTCCACGGCCCTCATCCCTGGCGATAGCTGCACGCTCTACCCCTCCACCGGGCGTTCCAGGAACGCCCGGATGATGTCGTAGCACTCCACGAGGGCCGAGATCTCGACCCGCTCGTCGTCAGCGTGAGCGTACCGCGGGTCACCGGGCCCCAGGTTGATGGCATCGATCCCAACGGTGGCGAACTCGGCCACGGGCGTCCACGCCTGCTTGGGGCCAACAAGGAGCTCCCCGGCGCCGCGCAGACGCCGGACCAGCGGGTTTGTAAGAACGACCGGCCCGGGAGGTGCGTTCCCCTGCACCTCGATCTCGACATCCGGGTGCGCCAGGATCCCCCGCAGCCACGCCTCCGCGGAGGCGGGGGTGCGCCCGGGCGCGTACCGCACGTTCACCGTGGCGCGCGCGCGATCGGGGATCACGTTGGCCGCCACGCCCCCTTCGATCGTCGTCACGTTCACCGTCTCCCGGAACGTCAAACCTTCGATCTCCACGTCGTGGACCGGCAGGCCGGTGACCGGCGCAAGCACGTCCATCGCGGTGTGTATCGCGTTGCTGCCGAGCCATGGGCGCGCGGAATGCGCGGCTCTTCCGCGAACGGTGACCATGGCGTTGAGATTCCCCAAGCACCCAACTTCCATCGCGTTCGCGGTGGGCTCCAGCAGGATCGCAAGCGATGCCTCTAGCAAGCGGGGGCACCGTTCGAACAACGGCAGGAGCGCGCTCTGGGTGATGGGGAGTTCCTCGCGCCCGAAGAAGAGGTAGCCGACGTCCAGATCCGAGGCATGCGGGTCCGTTCCTTGCGCCAGCGCGAGCATGACGGCGAGCCCCGCCTTCATGTCGGCGGCGCCCCGGCCCACGATGCTCGCTCCGTCCCGCCTGGACGGGGACACGGCTCCGGCCACCGGCACCGTGTCGGCGTGACCCGCCAAGACCACGAGCGGCGCCCCGGCCCGGCGTTCTCGGGGAAGGAAGCATCTGACGCCGTCCGCCCCGTCGAGCAGTTCGAGACGCTGCGGCATCTCGGCGGTGAGCCGCAGCAGGATCGCCTCTTCGTTCAACGACACGCTCGGGATGTCGACCAGCTCTTGCAGCAGCCGGCCGAGCGCGTCGAAGGCTCTCGCGTCGGCGCTCATGCGCCGAGAGCGGAGAGATCCACGGTCCCGTCGAAGACGTGAGAGACCGCGCCGCTCAGGAGCACTCCGCCGTCCGGCGAGCGCGTCACCCGGAGATCGCCGCCCGGGTAGTGCACGGTCACCTCCGACGGCGAACGTCCGGATTCGTTCGCCGCGACGGCCACGGCGCAGGCTCCGGTCCCGCAGGCAAGCGTCTCGCCGACCCCGCGTTCCCACACGCGCACGTCGATGTCGGCCCCACCCTCGCGCACGCGCGCGAACTCCACGTTCGTCCCCTCCGGGAACAGCTCGTGGTGCTCGAGCGCGGGGCCCGTGTGGGCGACGTGGTACCGCTCCGGATCTTCGTCCAGGAAGAGCACCAGGTGCGGGTTCCCCATACTCACTGCGCTGGCCTTCACCGATGTCCCTGCGATATCGAACGGCTGGTCCAGGAAGGACTCCCACGCGGGGCCGAGCATCGGGATGGCGGCTCGGGCGAACGCGGGCTCCCCCATCGACACCGTCGCCTGTGTCACCGCGCCGTTCTCGAACCTCGCGCTCACGTGCCTGATCCCGGACGGGGTCCAGACATCGGTCTCCTGCTCGCGCACCAGTCCCCGGGCCGCGAGGAAGGCTACCGTGCAGCGCATCCCGTTGCCCGACATCTGGGCTCCCGTCCCGTCGGCGTTGGTGAGCCGCATCCCGTAGAGCGCCTCCCCGCTGCCTCGCGTGATGCGGATGACGCCGTCCCCGCCGACTCCGAGCCACCTGTCGCAGAGCGTCCGCGCAGGCGCCCCGGCCAGGTCCAGCTCGTCATCGAGGTCCAAGATCAGGATGAAATCGTTTCCCGTAGCCTCGAACTTCGAGAAGATGATGCTCAAAGGCCGGACCCCAGGTAGCGCAGGATCGGATCTGCAGCATCCAGGGCGCCACCCGCACCCACCGGGAACCACCGAACGCGCGGATCCCGGCGGAACCACGCGAGTTGGCGGCGCGCCAGTTGTTTGGTTCGTTTGGCGGTCAGGGCCAGAGCCTCCTCTAGCGGCAACTCACCCTCCAGGTGGCGGGCGAGTTCAGCGTAGCCGATGGCTTGCGTCGCAGTAAGCCAGCCCCCGAACCCGGCGTCGAGCAGACGTGCGACCTCCTCCAGCCAACCGGCGCGAACCATGGCGTCAACGCGACGCACGATCCGATCGTTCAGGGCAACTCGATCAGGATCGATGCCGGCCACCGTGACCCGCCCGGATGGATACCGCTCCCAGGCCTGCGCGAACGAACTGAACACCCGACCGGTGATGCCGGCAACTTCCAGCGCCCTGATGGTTCGACGCACGTTCCCCGGTTCGATCTTCGCCGCGGCGGCCGGATCCAGGCCGCCCAGCCGCGCATAGAGGCGTTCTGCGCCGAGAGCTTCGGCTTCCCGCTCCAGATCGGTGCGCGTGGTGGGATCGGTGGGAGGGAACTCAAGATCGTCGACGCAGGCGCGGAAGTAGAGGCCGGAGCCGCCGACCAGCAAAGGCGTCGCGTTTCGGTTCGCCAGATCGGAGAAGACCGCGCGCGAGCACTCCTGGTACCGGGCGACGCTGAACGGCTCGCTCGGCTCGGCCAGGTCCAGCAGGTGATGCCGCACCCTCGCTTGCTGCACGGCCGTTGGCTTCGCCGTCCCGATGTCCATCCCCCGATAGATGAGCATGGAGTCCACCGAGACGATCTCCGCGCCAAGGATCTCGGCGAGGTCGAGGCCTACCTCGGTCTTCCCACATGCTGTGGGACCGACCAGGGCGAGTGCCGGGGCAGGCTCGGCGCACATCAGGGGAACCTAGACCGGGACCGCGTCGGGCGCGGGGACCACGCGGCCGCGCAGGTGATGGGCGGCGCTCTCCACGACCTCCGCCCACGCGAACGTCCCAGGCGGGAGGGGCTCAGGGAGATGCACGATCCGGTTGGTCCGCGTCCGTGACTGCGTAGAGTGCCCCTTGCGGTCCCCGCCCTCGACCAGGACCTCCACCACCGAACCCAGCTGCGCCCGGGACGCCTCTTCCGACATCTGCGTCTGCAGCGAGAGGAGACGGTCGAAGCGTTCCTGCACGACCGTCTTGGGAACCTGATCCGGGAAGTTCGCCGCCCTCGTTCCCGGCCGCGGTGAGTACTGGAACATGAACGCGCTGTCGAACCTGGCTGTTCGGACCGCTTCCAGGGTGTCGGCGAAGTCCGACTCGGTCTCCCCGGGGAACCCGACGATGATGTCCGTGGACACCGCCACCTCCGGCATCGCGGCACGGATGGCGTCCAACCAGCCCAGGTACCGATCGCGCCGGTAGGAACGCTGCATGGCCTTGAGGACACGATCCGAACCCGACTGCAGCGGGAAGTGGATGTGCTCACACACCTTCTCGCACTCCGCCATGGCCTCGATCACATCGGGCGTGAAGTCATGGGGGTGCGGGCTGGTGAACCGGATCCGCCGCAGGCCCTCGATATCGTTGACCCCTCGAAGCAGCGAGGCGAACAGGGGCTTGCCGGGTGACCCCGGCACCGAGACATCCCGCCCATACGTGTTCACGTTCTGGCCCAGGAGCGTGATCTCGACCGCGCCGGCCTCGACCACCCCCTGCACCTCGGCCAGGATGTCGCCGACACCCCGCGACCGCTGCGGTCCCCGGACGAACGGCACGATGCAGAACGTGCACGCGTTGTCGCACCCGGGAGCTATCGAGACCCACGCCCGGAACGTGTCCTGACGCGTGGCGGGCAAGGCACTCGGGAACCGCTCCGTGTACTCCTGCACGTCCATCTGCGGCCCGTCGCTCTCCGCAGCACGGAGTAGGTCCATGAGCTGGGGGAGGGCGTGCGTCCCGACCACAACGTCAACCCATGGAGCACGCTGCTGGATCAGCCCCTGGTCCTTCTGCGCCAGGCATCCGGCCACCACGACCCGAAGTGACGGGTCCTGGTCCTTGAGCGGCTTCAGGTGGCCCAGGTTCCCGTAGAGCTTGTTGTCCGCGTTCTCTCGGATGGCGCACGTGTTGAGCACGATGATCTGCGCCGCGGAGGCGTCCTGGGTCGCGGTCATCCCGTCTGCCGCGAGGACGCCCGAGATGCGCTCGGAATCGTGCTCGTTCATCTGACACCCGAAGGTGCGGATCAGGTACTTCGGCTCCATGGCGTCGAGGCTACTACCCGCGCGAACCCGTCACTTCGCGTACTCGATGGCCCGCGATTCCCTGACGACGGTGATGCGGATCTGCCCCGGGTACTGCAACTCCTCCTCCACCTGCTTCGCGATGTCGCGGGCGATGACCTGCGCCTGCATGTCATCGACCTCCTGCGGCACCACCATCACGCGAACCTCGCGCCCAGCCTGCATGGCGAACACCTTCTCGACGCCCGGGTGCGCGGTGCAGATCTCCTCGAGTCGTTCCAAGCGCTTGACATAGGTTTCCAGCGACTCTCGGCGGGCGCCCGGGCGCCCCCCGCTGATCCCGTCCGCGATCTGAGCCAACACCGCGTCCACGGAGTGCTGTTCGACCTCGCCGTGGTGGGATTCGATGCAGTGAACGACATCGGGACTCTCTCCCAGCCTCCGGGCGATCTCGGCACCGATGATGGCGTGGGAGCCCTCGACCTCGTGGGTGACGGCCTTGCCGATGTCGTGAAGGAACGCCCCCCGTTTCGCGATCGTGGCGTCCAGTCCGATCTCCGCGGCGATGGCGCTCGCGATGTGGGCCGATTCGACCAGGTGCCGCAACACGTTCTGGCCGTACGAGGTCCGGTACTGCAACTGCCCGAGCAGCTTGATGATGTCGGGATGGATATCAGGGATGCCCACCTCGGCCACCGCATCCTCGCCGGCCCGCCGGATCCGATCTTCGATGTCACGCATCGACCGCTCATGGAGTTCCTCGATCCGGGCCGGGTGGATCCGCCCGTCCGCGACGAGCTTCTCCAGGGTCATCCGCGCCGCCTCGCGGCGAACCGGATCGAACGAACTAAGCACCACGGCCTCGGGCGTGTCGTCGATGATGATGTTGACCCCGGTGGTCGCCTCGAAGGCACGGATGTTCCGCCCTTCCCGGCCGATGATCCGGCCCTTCATGTCCTCACTCGGCAACGCGAAAACGCTCACCGTGGCTTCCGCCGTCTGCTCGGACGCGACGCGCTGGATGGCGATGGTCACGATCTTCCGCGCGCGCTCCTCGCCTTCCTCGCGAGCTCGCTGTTCGATCTCGCGCACCTGGCTCATCGCGTGACGTTTGGCCTCGTCCAGCACCTGCGCCATCAGAACCTCGCGGGCCTCGCTGGACGTCATGCCGGCGATCTTCTCCAGCTGCGCCCGGTGGAGTTCGGTGGCTCGCTCCAGCTGTTCGCGGACGTAGGTCAGTCGCTCCTCTCGTTCATCCAGCTCAGCGGCGCGGGACAGAACCCCCGCGTTCTTGGAGCGGATGTCCTCCTCGGCCTCAGTGATCCGGCGTTCGATCCGGGCGATCTCGTCGCGACGGGCTCGCACGTCCTCCTCCGCCTCCCGACGGAGCCCGGCGGCCTGCTCCTTAGCGTCGTCGAGCCCCTGCTTCATGCTTCGGGCCGCTTCTTGCTGCGCCTCGAGCAGCGTCTTCTGGGCCTGCGATTCGATGCTGTGGGCGTTTGATGCAGCGATGGTCTTGCGATAGAGGAATCCAGCGACGGCACCGACCACGAGGGCGGCGGCGGTGGTGAGAACTTCCAACATGGTGTCTCCCCTGTCTCTGTGGGGAGAGGACCCTTACGGTCCCGGGCGCTGTGGCATGGACAGGGAACTACGGGGCGCCGCGAGCTATCGCGCGCTCCGTTCTTTCGATCTGATCGATGACAGTTCCGGTCATGGGGCCTCTGGCGTCAGGTAGGTAAGTGGTTCTCTCGTTACCCGGGATGCTACGGCCGCCAACCTCGTGAGGCAAGACCGGTTGGCACGAGCCTTAGCCTTCATCTCCGTACGCCTGCAGGTCAAGCGCGCGGCGAGCAGCGCTCCGTGCGACACCGGGCCCGTACCCGCGGCGTGCGAGCAGTCCCACCAAGCGCGTGAACGCCTTCTCCGGCGCCAGCCCTCGCATCCGTATGGCCTTGGAAGCCGCGAGCTCCACAGCCCGTTCCTCGTCCCCCAACGCGGCGCCTTCCAGCACCTCATCCGAGACCGCCCTGGGTACCCCTTTCGCCGCAAGGGCGCTCGCCACCGCCCGGGAGCCGGCTCGCTTGTTGTCGAACTGATGCGCCGCGAGCTGCTGCGCGAAGGCCAGGTCGTCGATCAGGCCCACGCCTTCGAGACGTCCAAGGACGTCATCCACCTCGTCGCGTTCGAACCCGGCCGCGCTGAGACGCCGATCAAGCTCCTGGCGGCTGCGCGGACGCACCGCCAGGAGCCCGAGCGCACGCTCGTGGCAGTCCTTAGGGTTCTTGACCCGGCCTCTGGGTGCGGCCATCAGGCCTCGGCGGGGGCTTTCGCCTTCGCCCTGCCGCTCGGTTGTGTGGCGTCCTCGAGCACGACCGCATCGGGGATGATCTCGATCGGCTGCTCACCCTCGTCTCCGAAGGACGTCAGGCCAACTGCCTCCCGGATCTTCCGCTCGATCTCGTCGCGAAGCTCCAGGTGCTCGGCCAGGAACTGCCGCGCGTTCTCGCGACCCTGGCCAAGTTGTTCGCCCTCATAGGTGAACCAGGCGCCCGCCTTCTTCACGATCTCCAGGTCGACACCGACGTCGATGAGGGCACCTTCCTTCGAGATCCCCTTGCCGTACATGATGTCGAACTCGCACTGGCGGAACGGCGGGGCGACCTTGTTCTTGACGACCTTGACCCGAGTACGGGAGCCGACGACTTCCTGCCCGTCCTTCAGGTTCTCGATCTTGCGGATATCCAGCCGGACCGACGAGTAGAACTTCAGGGCTCGCCCACCCGGCGTGGTCTCCGGGCTTCCGAACATGACGCCGATCTTCTCGCGGAGCTGGTTGATGAAGATGGCCGTGGTGTCGAACCTACTGAGGGACCCGTTGAGCTTGCGCATGGCCTGCGACATGAGCCGCGCCTGGAGACCGACGTGGGTGTCGCCCATCTCGCCTTCGATCTCAGCCCGGGGCGTGAGCGCGGCGACGGAGTCGACGACCACGAGAGCCAGGGCTCCGGAGCGCACGAGCATGTCGGCGATCTCGAGGGCCTGTTCTCCCGAGTCAGGTTGAGAGACGAGGAGTTCGTCGATGTTGACGCCGAGCGCCCGGGCGTAGGTGGGGTCGAGTGCGTGCTCGGCGTCGATGAACGCCGCGATGCCCCCGGCTCGCTGCGCTTCCGCGATGATGTGGAGGCAGACCGTGGTCTTGCCGGAGCCCTCCGGGCCGAACACCTCGACGATGCGGCCTCGAGGGATCCCCCCGATCCCGAGCGCGAGGTCCAGCGACATTGACCCCGTCGGGATGACCCCCATCTCGACATTCATGGGATGCTCGCCGAGCTTCATGACGGCGCCCCTGCCGAACTGCTTCTCGATCTGTTGGAGCGTGACGTCCATCATCTTGTCCCGGTCCACGTGGTCCTCCTTCTTCCGCTGACGCTTCCCGGGGAGAGGCCGGGCGAGCACGTCTTCCATCTCTGCGAGCACGCTACTGGACGGGTCCGACATAACTTACACCCCTGTCATTCGATGGGTTGACGTGGCAGAGGCTACCCGAACACCTGTTCGAGCGCAAGGACCTAGTCCTGAAGCGGGAACCGCTGAAGTTGCAGGTACTCCGATCCGTCTGCCCCCGCGCGGCTCTCGAACAAGGTGAGCCATCGGACGGGGATAGGATCGGCTGGGACCTGGGCCGTGAGCCACCCCGGCGGGATGCCGCGGGGGGGATCACAGCGGGCCAGCGTCACGTGCGCGGTGTAGTCGCCCTTCTGCGCCGGGAGCCACCCAGGGATGGCAACGACCTGCGCGACCAGCTCGGCCAGGCGGCCCGAACCGTCCTTCAGACCCGCCCACAGCACCCGCGCCGGCCCATCTCCAGCTGGGAAAGAGCCGAACGCCGTGATCTGGGTCTGGAACACAGCGCTCCTTCCGGCCACGTCCGAAAGTGACGCCATCAGCTCCTCCAGGCGAGCCTTCTCCACCGGACCCAGGAATCGCACCGTGACGTGGTAGTTCGCCTCGGGGACCCGCCTGAAGGGCCCAGCCCCGAGGAACGGCTCGCCGGCGCGCCGCAGGCCGGCGCGGACGGCAGCGGGAAGCTCGAGCGCGACGAAGAGCCGCGATCTTTCCCCCGGGGCGAGCGCCATCTCAGATGGGACGGTCGCCGTCGGGCAGCGGCTTGCCCTCCAGATATCGGCGGAGGATGTCCAGGGAGGCCTGCTCGGCCCACGCGCGCACGCGGTCGCGCTCGCCGGTGGACACGTATCCCCGCGCATGCGTGAGGTGCTCGGTGTCCAAGCCGATCCACACGGCTCCGGGCTCGGCTCCCCCGTGCGGCTCCGGCCCGGCGGCGCCCGTCAGCGAAAGACCGATGTCGGCCGAGAACAACCGGCGGGCGGCCGCCGCCATCTCGAGCGCGCACGCGCTGCTCACCGGGCCAGGTCCGGACAGCGTCTCCTCCCGAACCCCGAGCACCGACCGTTTCCCCGCGGCCGCGTACACCACGGCATCGCCCAAGAAGTAGGCCGAAGCACCCGGAACGGAGGTGATGCGCGCCCCGACGCTCCCGCCCGTCATCGATTCTGCGAGCGCGAGGGTCTTCCCGGCGTCAGTGAGCAACCGGCCCACGGCTTCCTCCAGACGCTCGTCCGTGCGCGTGAAGACGACATCGCCCAAGCGGTGTTCGACCTCGGTCGCGAGCGGCGCGATCAGGGCCATCGCCTCCTCCTGGGTCGGCGCCTTCGCCGTGAGGCGGATCTTCACCTCACCGCTTGAGGCGAGGTAGGCCAGGCTCGGGTTCGTCGCGCCCTCGAACAGGTCGGCCACGATCTCGGCCACCCGGGATTCGCCGATCCCCGTGCAGCGCAGCGTCGCGGATCGGATCACCGCCGGGCCGGCCAAGGCGGACAGTTCCGGAAGGATCGTGCCCTCCATCATCTCGACCATCTCCATCGGCACCCCGGGGACGGCGTAGATCCGGGCGCTACCGGGCAGGTCAGCGATCAGGCCGGGGGCGCTCCCACGGGTCGGTTGGATGTACCGCGCACCGGCCGGCACGTCGGCCTGACGGAGGTTGTTTAGCGGCATCGGCCCGCGCCCGAACCCGACGAAGCGTTCGCGCAGCGACGCTTCGATCTCGGGGTGACGCTCCATCGAGACGCCAAGAAGGACCGCCAGCGCGTCTCGCGTGATGTCGTCCTGCGTGGGTCCCAAGCCGCCGGTCACGATCACCACGTCCGCGCGCGAGGCGGCGAGTCGGAGCACGTCGACGATGCGATCGAGGTTGTCCCCGACCGCCTGGTGGAAGAGAACGTCGATCCCGATCTCCGAACATCGCTCACCGATCCAGCGGGCGTTCGTGTTCGCGATCTGGCCCAGGAGGAGCTCGGTACCCACCCCGACGATCTCCGCCCTCATGCCAACACCCGGTGACGCGAAGTCAGGAGGTACTCAGTGCCGGAGTAGACCGTGAGCGCCACGGCGACCGCGGCCGCGGCCAGCCGGACCGCCCCCCACGGCTGGGCCAAGGGCAGGACCGCCAGGCCGATGGCCAGCAGCTGGCTCACGGTCTTCAGTTTCGCCACCTTCGATGCCGGCATGGAGATGCCCTTCTTGTCCAGCCGCCATCTGAGCAGCTGGACCAGCACCTCTCTCCCGACGATGACAACGGTCGCCCAGACCGGGAACCTGCCCTCGATCGAGAGCAGGACCGCTGGCGCCGCGACGAACAGCTTGTCCGACAGGGGGTCCAGCCACGCACCGACCGCCGTGGTCATAGCGTGGCGCCGCGCCAGATAGCCGTCGAGGAAGTCGGTGGCCGCCCCCACGCCGAACAGGACGAACGCCGTCCACAGCGCGGGGCGGGTACCCCGTGAGACCAGCAGCAGGATGACGGGGATCAGGCACACCCGGGCGATCGAGACGACGTTCGGCCAGCCCAGACCCAGGGGGCTGGGCCGCGCTCCGGCGCGATCGCTCACGGCGTGCTCCCCGCGGACGAGGGCACACCGGCACTCCCGGAGGCGCCGGGCGAACCCGACGTCCCCGGCGACACCGAGGCGGAGGGCGTGACCCAGGGCGTTGTCGCGGCGTCGAAGGTTCGTTCCCAAGGGGTGCCCGCGCGGCCCGGCATGCCGAGGTCTCGCCCGTTCACGGTGACCTGCGCGAGACCGCCCGCTCCCAGGTGGAGCACGAGCGTCTGCTGGGCGGTCGCCGTCCGCGACTCCCCTCTAGCCATATGCCACACCTGGGTGGCCCCGTCGGCGGTCACGGTGACGTCAAGCTTCGCCGATGCGACCACCACGGCCTCAACCCGTTGATCCAATGGGACGGTGGACGGCGTCGCCGTTCCCAGCGCGGCCGGTGGCGGCGTGCCGCGCGACCGGGACAAGAGCCCGAACACGATCGCCGTAAGGATGACCGCGAGGGCTGCGATCTGGAGGAACCGTTGGTTGTCCCGGATACGCGCCGCGGCGATGGCGCGTTCGACGGTCCCCATCTTCGCGGGAGGCGGGGTGAGCTCCAGGTCCTCGGAGCGCTCGGAATAGGCGCGGCCCACCTTGGCGTGGTCGAGCCCCAGATACCTGGCGTAGGTGCCGAGCGCCCCCCGGACGTGGGCCTCCCCCAGCATCTCGTCGAAGGATTCGTCCTCAAGGGCTCTGAGTTGATCAGGGGCGAGCTTGGTATCGCGGCTGACCTCCTCGATCGTTATGCCCCGGCGCTCGCGGGCTTTCCGCAGTGCGGGGCCGACACCGATGAGCGGATCGGATGAACGGGCCATGGGTGGCGCAAGGATAACCGCCTCACCGACGCCCGGTAGACTTCGGCCATGGAAGAGACGCTGACCGTGGTGGTCGAGATCCCGAAGGGTTCGCGCAACAAGTACGAGATGGATCACGAAACCGACGAGATCTTCTTGGACCGCATGCTCTTCACGTCCATGCAGTACCCGGCCGACTACGGCTACATCACCGGGACCCTAGGCAGCGACGGCGACCCCCTGGACGCCCTGGTCTTCGTGGGCGAACCAACGTTCCCGGGGTGCCGGATCCGTGTCCGGCCCGTGGGGTTGTTCCGGATGACCGATGAGAAAGGGGAGGACGAGAAGGTGCTGTGCGTTCCGCTCCGCGACCCCCAGTGGTCGCAGATCAGCGACCTCGACGGCCTCCCCGTCCCACTGTTGAACGAGATCGAGCATTTCTTCCAGGTGTACAAGGACCTCGAGGGCCACAAGGTCGAGACCGATGGCTACGAGGACCGGGCCAGCGCGCTCACGGTGATCCAGGAGGCACGCGAACGCGCGGCCGCGGGGCCGGGGCGCGCGTGAGCCCGCAGGGTTCGCTCGCGACCGGCGAGCGCGTCTACCTTCGCCGCCTGCGGCCCCGCGACTGCGACGCGTTCGTCGCCGCGGTTCGCGCGAGCAGGAAGCTCCACCGTCCCTGGGTCACCCCTGCCGACACCGAGGAGGCGTTCGAAGAGAAGCTGCGGCGTTCCCGGGGTCCGTCCGATGACCGGCTCGTGATCTGTCGCATCGAGGACGACGCGCTGGTCGGGAACTTCAGCTTGGGCCAGATCTTCCACGGTCCCTTCCGCAGCGCCTACCTCGGCTACTACGCCTTCATGCCCTTCGCAGGTCACGGCTACATGCGCGAAGGCCTTTCGCTGGTCTGCGATCACGCCTTCGGGATGCACGGACTCCACCGCCTCCAGGCGAATATCCAGCCCGGGAACGCGGCGTCGCTCGCGTTGGTGCGGGACGCAGGATTCACGAAGGAGGGGCTCGCCCGGCGTTACCTCAAGATCGGTGGCCGGTGGCAGGATCACGAGACGTGGGCGCTCCTGGCGGAGGATCCGCGCGCGCGACCCCACCGGGCCGCCCGGCGGGGTGCCTAGGCCACACGGCCCGGATCCCCTCGGAATCACCGACTTCCGCCCCCTGCCGCGGCCGAGGCCGGCCGACTAGCATCCAGCACACGATGACGAACGCCGAGCACACGATCTGGGAGGATTCGCCTCTGGCCGCGATCCACCACCCCGTGGTCACCCCCAGCAGCCTGTTCGAAGGACCCGTGAGGTTCCTTCTGGTCTCCGGAGAGCTCGATGAGCACAGGTGGGGCCTCATCGGAGCTCACTGGCTGTCCATCGATGGAGACAGAGGCGGATTCGTGGTGGCGCCCGAGGCGATCTGGAGCGGCAGCGAGATGGTCCGCTCCTACCGCAGCGCCGCAGCGCGCGGATGGGATGCCGAGTCCATCTACGGGTACTGGCAGCGACAGGTGGGTGCGAGCGGCGCGTTCATGATCGATCCCCAGCAGCACGCCGACACGCTGTTCCACGTGGCCCGCCGGGTCGGCGCGCTCTAGCTCCTACGCGGAGCGGCGTTCTTCCCACTCTTCCCATGTGATCAGCACATCCCGGGCCTTCGACCCCTGCCCCGGACCCACGATGCCCCTGTCCTCCAGCAGATCCATGAGCCGTCCCGCGCGCGCGAAGCCGACCTTGAGCTTGCGCTGGAGCATCGAGGTCGATCCGAGCGCCGAACGGATGACGAGCTCGGCCGCCTGTTCGAGGAGTTCGTCGTCGCCGCCCAGGCCGTGGTCTCCGGCGCCGTCGGCGCTTGCACCCGGTGGGAGTCCGAGGCCTTCTACGGTGTTCTCGTACACGACCTCGCGCTGGGTCCGGATGAAGTCGGTGATCGAGTGGATCTCCTGCTGCGTTACCCACGCCGCTTGAAGGCGGGTCGGCTTGCTGGCGTTCGCCGGCGCGAATAGCATGTCGCCGTGACCCACCAGCTTCTCGGCGCCGTTCTGATCCAAGACCACCCGTGAGTCGGCCTGCGACGAGGTCATGAGGGCGATGCGCGAGGGGATGTTGGCCTTGATGAGCCCCGTGACCACGTCGACGGAGGGTCGCTGGGTGGCCACGACCAGGTGGATCCCCACGGCGCGAGCCATCTGGGCGATGCGGCAGATCGCATCCTCGACATCACGCGGAGCCACCATCATGAGGTCGGCGAGCTCGTCGATGACCACCACGATGAACGGCAGGTGCCCGTACTTGTCCTCGTGACCGACCGGAAGACGCAGGGTGCCTTCACGCAAGCCTTCTTCGTACCCGTCGATGTCGCGAACGCCCACGGTGGCGAGGGTCTCGTAGCGAAGTTCCATCTCACGAACGATCCACTGCAGGGCCTCGGCGGCACGCTTGGGATGCACGATGACCGGGCTGAGTAGGTGCGGCACCTCGGCGAAATGGCTCAGTTCCACCCGCTTCGGGTCGATCAGGACCATCCGAACATCATCCGGTGTGGCGCGCATGAGGATCGACGTGATGAAGCTGTTGACCAGGCTGGACTTGCCGGCGCCCGTGGCGCCCGCGATCAGGAGGTGGGGCATCGTGGCCAGGTTCACCATCTGGCTGCGGCCGTGAACGTCCTTGCCGAGCGCCACCGAGAGCGGGTGGGTGGCCTCGCGCGCGGCCTTGGAGCGCAGGATGTCCCCGAGCATCACGAAGTCCCGGTGCTTGTTCGGCACCTCGATGCCGATGGCGGACTTCCCCGGGATCGGCGCGATGATCCGAACGTCCGGGGTGGCCAGCGCGTAGGCGATATCGCTGCCCAGGCTCACGACCTTGTTGACCTTGGTGCCCGCGGCGACCTCGACCTCATACATGGTGACGGTCGGGCCCCGGTGTGCCGCCTTCACGTGCGCGTCCACGCCGAAGTTGACCAACGTTCGCTCGAGCGCCTCCATCACCGTCTGCTCGTCGGCGCCGTCGGCCGTTGAGGCAGGGGCGGTCCGCAGCAGGTCGATGGGCGGGAGCTGATACGGCCCATCCTGTGTGCTGATCGTGCGGCCGTGCTTGGCGGCGGGTGCCGGTTCCGGCTCCTCTTCCGCGCCATCGTCGGACTCGAGGATCTGCTCGGAGTCCGGCAGGACGACCATCGGCGCGGTCTCGAGGGGTTCATCCAACCCGAAGGATGCGCGCAGGTTGGCCGCGCGCCTGCGCAGCGAGCCATCGTCGGCCTCGCGGGCCGTAAGCGCCACGGGGTCCCGTTCGTCACGGGCCTCGCGGAGTTCGGCGAGCTTGCCCCGCACGGCGGAGAAGGATGTACCGGTGAAGATCAGCGAGCCGAGCACGGCGATCCCCAGGCACACGATGGTGGTTCCGATGGTGAACAACACGTTGGATAAGGGCGCTGCCGCGATCGCCCCGATAACACCGGCCGCGTCGTGGACACCTACGTATCCGGTCAACGGTCCGGGGTTCCCACGGAACAGCGACGTGAGCCCCAGCAGCCCGAGCATCAGCACCGCGAACCCGATGAACATCCGCACCCGCTCCTCGGCGGCGGTCCCCCGCAGGAGCAGGACACCCCAGTAGACCCCGACAACCGGGAACGCCATCGCTCCGACACCGAACAGACTCCGCAGGAGCCAGGCGATGGCATGACCGGCGGGCCCTGCCGCGTGGAACCACACCGCGAGCACCGACAGGAGGGCGAAGACGACCAGACCGATGCCGATGGCATCGCGGGCCCACGGCGACAGCACGGCGCGAACCTGCGGACGAGCCGGGGCCTTCTTGGCCGCCGTTCGCTTCGCTGGTGTCCGTTTCGCCGGGGTCTTCTTCGCGGGCGCTCGCGACGGCGTCCGCCGCGACGGGGAAGTCTTCTGCGCCACCTACACCTCCATGATCACCGGAAGGATGACCGGTTTGCGCTGGGTGACCTCGTAGAAATAGCGACCGAGCACCCGGCGGACATTCTGCTGCAGCGCAGACTGATCGACCACATGAGCCTCCGCGCTGTCCTCGAGGGACATCATGACGCGGTTGCGGGCCTCTTCAAGGATGTCCCCGGAGGTTTCGTCATAGACGAACCCCCGGTTCACGATGTCCGGGCCGGCGACCACCTCCCCCGTGTGCGCATCGACCGTGACCACGACAACCACGACGCCGTCCCCGGCCAGCTTCCTGCGGTCACGCAGCACCTCGCCACCCACGTCGCCGATCCCCAGCCCATCGACGAACGTCATCCCAGCCTGCACCCGTTCACCCTTCACCAGCCGCTCCCCCACGTCCACCACGTCGCCGTCTTCACAGATGAGGACGTGGTCGGAGGGGATGCCTACCTCGGTCGCCAGGCGCGCGTGATGTTGGAGATGGCGGCGCTCTCCGTGTACGGGGATGAACCACCTGGGCCGGACCAGGCTCAACATGAGCCGGAGCTCTTCCTGGCCGGCGTGACCCGACGCGTGCACCGCGTCGGCCGGCATGTGGAACACCTCGGCGCCGCTGCGGTAGAGGGCGTCGACCACCCGGTGGATCGCAGGCTCGTTCCCCGGGATCAGGCTGCTGGATAAGACGACGGTGTCCCCTTCGCTGAGCTTCACCCACTTGTGCTGGCGGGCCGCCATCAGGCTGAGCGCGGAATACGGTTCGCCCTGGGAGCCGGTGCAGATGACGACCACACGGCCCGGGTCGAGCCTGTCGACCTCCTCGATCAGCACGACGTCGCGGTCGTCCAGGTCCAAGATCCCCAACCGGCGCGCGGCGGCGACGCTGTTGTGCATGGAGCGCCCCAGGAAGGCCACGACCCGCTCGTTGGCCCGCGCCGCGTTCACGATCTGCTGGATCCGGTGGATGTGGCTGGAGAAACAGGCCGCCACGACGATGCCGGGCGCGTTCTCCACGATCTCGCGGATCACGGGACCGACGCTGCGCTCGCTGAGGCTGTAGCCGGCCTCCTCCGCGTTCGTGGAGTCCGACATCAGGAGGTGTACGCCCGCACCGCTCGCCTCTTCGGCCAGCCCGTGCAGGTCCGTCCCCTTCCCGTCCATCGGGGTCTGATCGATCTTGAAGTCCCCGGTGTGCAAGATGGCGCCGTACGGGGTGTCGATGACCACGGCCATCCCGTCGGGGATGGAATGCGTCACCCGAAGGAACCGCATGACGAACGGTCCGGCGGTGGCGCCCTCGCCGGGGACCGCGAGGTGGAGCTCGCAGCGGTCTTCGACCTTGTGTTCCTCCAACTTGCCCTTCAGGAGTTCGAGCGTGAAGGCCGTGCCGTAGACGGGAACATCCCTGATCTCGCGCAGGAGGTAGGGCAGCGCGCCGATGTGATCCTCGTGCCCATGCGTGAGAACGATGGCTTCAACCCGGTCCGCGTTGTTACGGATGTAGTCGAAGTCCGGCAGAACCAGGTCGATGCCGGGCATGTCCGCGCTGGGGAAGCTGAGGCCTACGTCGATGATGAGGATCCGGCCGTCGAGTTCGAGGCAGGCCATGTTGCGACCAACCTCCCCGACACCACCGAGGAAGACGACCCGGACGTTCGCGTCAGAGGAGACCGGCATCCTCCAGGGCCTTGCGAACCCGCTCGCACTCCTCGGCCGTCGCGGGAACCAACGGGAGCCGCGGCGACCCGGCGGGCAAACCCAGGAGCTCGAGGGCCGCCTTGACCGGGATCGGGTTCGACGTGATGAACAGGGCGTTGAACAGCGGGCTCAGGGCCTCGTGGATCTTCCGTGCGGCGGCGATGTCGCCGGTCTGGATGAGATCGACCATCTGGCGGATCTGTGGACCGACCAGATGGCTCGCCACGCTCACGACCCCGACCGCACCCAGGCACACGTACCCGAACGCCGCCCAGTCGTCGCCCGAGTAGACCTCGAAGTCCGGGATCTCGGCGATCAGCCGGGACACACCGCGGAAGTCGCCGGTCGAATCTTTGACCGCGACGATGTTGGGCTTCTGCGACAGGCGCAGGAGGGTGTCGTGTTCGATCAGCGTGGCGGTACGCCCAGGGATGTTGTAGGCGATGATCGGGAGCTCCGTGGCGTCTGCGATTCGCTCGAAGTGGGCGATGAGGCCGCGCTGGGGCGGCTTGTTGTAGTACGGCGTGACCACCAGGAGGCCGTCGGCGCCGGCGTCTTCGGCGGCCTGGGTGAGTTCGAGGGTCTCGGCCGTGGAGTACGTGCCCGTCCCGCAGATGAGCTTGGCGCGTCCGCGGATGGCCTCACCGACGGACCTGAACAGGTCGGACTTCTCCTTATGCGTGAGGGTCGGCGATTCACCGGTGGAACCGGCGACCACGATGGCGTCCGAGCCGGTGTCCACCAGGTGGGAGGCGAGCCGCTGGGCACCGTCGTGGTCGACGGCGTGATCGTCGCCGAACGGGGTCACCATGGCGGTGACGAGCGAGCCGAACCTGCCGGCCATATCGAGCCTCCTCTCCCCTACGCCGCTTGGGGTCGCGGTCGATGGTTGCCACCTATGCTAGCTCCCCATGCCACGCATCTACACGAAGACAGGTGACGACGGAACCACCGGCCTCCTCTTCGGCGGACGTGTCCCCAAGGATGACCTCGCCACGAAGGCCTACGGAACCACAGACGAGGCCGTCTCCGCACTCGGTCTGGCCAGGGCACATTGTTCCGATCCGACCCTCGGCGAGGAGATCCTCCGCCTTCAGCGTGAATTGTTCGTGGTTGGCGCCGACCTGGCGACCAACCCCCAGGAACGAGACAAGCTCACGCCGGGCGTGTCCCTGGTCACGCCCGAGATGGCCGAGCGGCTCGAGGTCCGGATCGATCAGATGGTGGCCGAACGGCCGCTGCCCCAGGTCTTCGTCGTGCCGGGCGCGAACCCCTGTTCAGCCGCGCTGGACCTTGCGCGAAGCGTGGTGCGCCGGGCCGAACGCCACGTGGTCGCCCTGGAACGGGCCGAACGCACCGTGAACCACGATGTCCGCCTCTACCTGAACAGGCTCAGCGATCTGCTGTTCGTGCTTGCTCGGTGGGATGCGGGCGAGAGTGAGCCGGCCAGCCGGTAGCGCGCGCAGGCTCAGGCGGGGTGCAGGAGCCCGTAGGCTACGCTGCCGAACGACATCTGGATGAGCCCGACCGTGGTCTGGTCGATAGAGGCGGGGAACGTCACGGTGAAGGTGGCGTCGGCGCCGTCGGCGATCGGCTTCGCCCCAGCCACGGTGCCCTGGATGTGCTGATCCTTCTGGTCGATCACCACGATGCGCGGCGGGCCGATCTGCGTTCCGGCGCCGTTGTGCACCGTCAGGGTCGCGGTATGTCCGCTCATGACGAACGTGGCCGACACGCCCGCGAAGTCGTAGGCGAAGTGTCCGGGCTGGAACGCGATGCTCTGGGTCGGCGTGCCATCTGCTCCGGACGTCGGCGTGCGACTGGGCTCGGACGCGCTGCCGGAGCAACCTGCCGCCGCTAGAGCAAGCACGGGTAGGAGCGCGAGAGAACGGTGTACGGGCTTCACGGATGCGGCATCATACGCGAAGCGCCACCGCTCGCTCCCCATACCCAGGAGGCACCATGCGAACCCTCGAGCTTCGCCGACACGGCATCCGCGATCCCCGCGAAGATCGGCTTTCCGAGGAGGGGCGAGCACAGGCCGAGGACATCGGCCGGGCGGGCGGGCACGTCTACACGACCGTGTTCGTCTCCCCGGCGCAGCGGGCGGCCGAAACGGCCGCGTGGATCCTGCGAGGGGCCGGTGGTCAACTCCCCGACCATTCGGTGATCCCCGGGCTTGCCGGGCAAGACCTGAGCGGAGGGAGCCCCGAGGGGATGGCGGCTGGGATCCGGGCGCTGATGGCGGAGATCCCCGACGGGGGCAGGGCATTGGCCGTGAGCCACACACCGTTCGTGGAACGGGCGGCCTTCGGCCTGACGGGGACGGAGGTGGACGGGTTCTCGCCGGGGGAAGGGATCGCCGTGACGATGCACGAGGACGGCCAGGTGACCATCGAGGAGCTGAGGCTCGCCGGGACCTAGAGCCCCTCGAAGATGTCGGTGAGCCTGGCCGCGCCGGGAGGGCGGCCGGGGAACGCCTGATTGAAGTACTCGGATGAGAGGACGGCTTCCGCCATCTCCTCATCCATCCCCGTTTCCGACTGCGTGCGGTGTTCCCCGAGCGCCTCCATCCGGCGGCGCCAGACGGAGCTGGTGTCCACCTCAACCGCCACCAAACGATCGGGGATCCCTCGAGGTTGGAACGGTTGCGTCGGATCGAACGGTTCACGGCCCGCTGCGACCTGCTGTTCGTTCCACGCTGCAAGGAGCGACTCGGGGAGGCAGACCTGCAGCAGGCGCCGGAACGCACCCGGCCACGCCAGCCGAACCCCGTGGAACGCCTCCATGGTGGCGCGACCGACGGCGATGTGATCGGGGTGCGCCGTCACGCCTTCGGGGCCGAACGTGACCACCATATCCGGCCGTTCCTCCTCCAGGATGGTGGCGACCGTCCCGATGAGGGCGCCGGGGTCGATGGACGCGAGCGTTCCGTCCCCCAGCCGGAGGAACTCCAACCGGTCGGGTTCGCGCCCCAGGGTTCGCCATGACGCTCGGTCTTCCTCCTCGCGGACGGCGGCGAGCGTTTCACGGGTGGCCAACGCGGGGTCGGCGATCTCCCCCGCACCCCCGCTCGTGGCAAGGACAAGCACGAACCGCAGGTCGGGATCCTCGGCATGCAGGGCGATCGAGCCGCTGACGGAAAACGTGTCGTCGTCAGGGTGCGCGAGCACCACGACCAGGGTCCGGCCCACGCTAGCCGTCCAGCAGGGCGCCGAGGCCGTGGGTGAGCCCGGGCCGCGACGCCACCGCCTTGATCGCCAGCAGCACCCCCGGCATGAACGACCCCCGGTCGGTGGAATCGTGGCGGATGGTCAGAACCTGCCCGGGCCCGCCGAAGAGGATCTCCTCGTGTGCCACGAGTCCCGGAAGGCGCACGGAGTGAACACGGACCCCATCGATGTCCGCGCCGCGCGCACCTGGGTGCGCGCGGTCTCCCCCGGGGACCTGCGGCGCGCGGCCGCGCGCAGCCGCGATAGCGCGCGCGGTGGTGATCGCCGTACCGCTCGGGGCATCGGCCTTGGCTTCGTGGTGGAGTTCGATGATCTCGGCATCGGGGAACCATGCGGCCGCTTGCTCGGCGAACCGCAGGGCCAGCACGGCGCCGACGGCGAAGTTCGGCGCGACCACCGCGTTAGCGGGCCCAGAGTCGGCCAGGGATCGGATCTCGTCGAGGTCGGCGGGAGTGAGCCCTGTGGTGCCCACGACCATGTGGATCCCCTGCGTCAGACACCAGCGCACGTTACCCATGACGGCCGATGGGTGGGTGAAATCCACCGCCACCTCGGCGCCCGAGGCGAGCAGGGCATCGGGTGAGTCCGAGACCTCAAGGCCTGCAACAGCCTCACCCGCCTGCGTGTCTACCGCGGCAGCAAGTTCGCAATCGGGGTCCGCGTCCACCGCGGCACAAACCGTTCGGCCCATGCGCCCGCGCGCGCCGAGCACCCCGACGCGGATCACGGGGAAGCGTCCTTGAACGCCGTCTTTCCGAACGGCCCCAGCACGGTGAGCGTCATCGGTTGCGACAGTACCCGGTGCGCCACGGAGTTCGCACCTTCCAGGGTGACCCGGTCGATGCGCCTGAGCGTCTGGTCCATCGTGAGGATCTCGCCCTGGGCGATCTCGGATTTACCCAGACGGTTCATGCGGCTCCCAGGATCCTCCAGGGACAGGACGATCGCCCCCTTCACGTGGGTCTTCGCCCGATCGAACTCAGCCGGGGTCAGGCCACCGGAGGCCATGGCCGTGAGTTCGCGGCGCAGGAGACCGACGACCTCCTGCGCGCGAGAGGGCGTGGTTCCCGCGTAGGCCGTGAAGATCCCGGCTTCGGCGAACTGCCCGTGGTAGCTGTAGGTGCTGTAGGCGAGCCCGCGCTTCTCCCGGATCTCCTGGAAGAGCCGGCTGCTCATCCCTCCGCCCAGCGCGGTGTTCACGATGAGGAACGCGAACCGATCCGGATCCATCCGGGCCAGGCCATTCGTGCCCAGGCAGATGTGGGCCTGCTCGGTCTTGCGGCGCTTGATGAGGTCGGCGCCGGAGGGCGCAGGTGGCTTCCCCGGACGGCGCAACTTCCAGATCGAGGCTTGGCTGGGCCGCAGGGCACGGCCCGTCTCGATACGGTTCTTGAAGAGCTTGACCACGTGGTCATGCTTCACGTTCCCGGCCACCGCGACCACGAAGTTCCGCGGCACGTAGTGACGGCGGTAGTAGCCGGCCACCTTCGCGCGACTGGCGTCGGTGATGGTCTGCACGGTTCCAAGTATCGGCCGGCCCAGGGGGTGATTCGGCCAGAGGGTCTCGGTGAACAGGTCGTGGACGACGTCGTCGGGAGCGTCCTCGTGCATGTTGATCTCTTCGAGGATGACCTGGCGTTCGGCGTCCAAGTCGGGCTGGCGGATCACGGAATGCTGCAGCATGTCGGCCAGGTGATCGACCGCCATCTCCAGATCACGGTCCAGGACCCTGGCGTAATAGCAGGTGAACTCCTTGGACGTGAAGGCGTTGAGATCGCCCCCCACCGCGTCGAACGCCTCGGCGATGTCCAGGGCGCTCCGGGTCTTGGTGCCCTTGAAGAGCAGGTGTTCCAGGAAATGGCTGGAGCCGCTGATCTTGGGGGCTTCGTCTCTCGAGCCCGCGAGGACCCAGATACCGATCGAAACGGAGCGGACGCTGGGCATCCGCTCCGTCACGATCCGCAGCCCCGAGCTGAACTCGGTGCGTTCGATCATCTAGGCGTTGTCGCCGGAAGGCTTGTCTCCGTCGCGGAACCGACGGCCCGAGCGCTCCCGGTCTCCGCCACCGCTGCGGGGCGCGCCGCCACGATCGCGGTCACGATCGCGGTCACCTCCGCGCGGACGGTCGCCGCGCGGGCGGCCACCGCCCGACTCGTCGGCCTGCCCTTCGGGGACGGCCCACTCCGCGCCGACCGGCTTCAGGCTGATCTTGCCCTGTGCATCGATGTCCTCGACGAGCACGGTGATCTTGTCGCCTTCACGGATGGCCTCCTCAACGCTGGAAAGGCGCTTGCCCTTGCCCAGCTTCGAGATGTGGACCAGGCCGTCGCGTCCCGGCACCAGGTTGACGAACGCGCCGAACGTCGTGGTCTTGACGACCACGCCGTCGTACTGCTCGCCCACCAGGACGGGCCGTGGGTTCGCGATGTCGTTGATCATGGCCGCGGCCTGGTCGGCGCCGTCGCCACCCGCGATGGAACCGATGTGCACGGTCCCGTCGTCCTGGATGTCGATGTCCGCACCGGTGACGGCGATGATCTCGTTGATCCGCTTGCCCTTGGGTCCGATGACCTCGCCGATCTTATCCACCGGGATCTGGATGCTGATGATCCGCGGAGCCTTCGCGTTGACCTCTTCGCGCGGGACGGCGATAGCCGCCTCCATCACGTCCAGGATCTTGAAGCGGGCGTCGCGCGCCTGCTTCAACGCGCCGGCAAGGACGTCGCCGGGCAGCCCGGTGACCTTCATGTCCAACTGGATCGCCGTGACGAACTCACGCGTGCCGGCGACCTTGAAGTCCATGTCGCCCAGGGCATCCTCCGCACCAAGGATGTCCGTCAGGGTCACGAACTTGCCTTCGTCGGCGATCATGCCCATCGCGATCCCAGCCACCGGCGCCTTGATCGGCACTCCGGCGTCCATCAGCGAGAGCGTCGAACCACAGACACTGGCCATGGACGTCGAGCCGTTGGAGCTCAGGACGTCGCTCACCAGACGCAGCGCGTAGGGGAACTCCTCGTCGTTGGGAACCACGGGGATCAACGCACGCTCGGCGAGCGCTCCGTGACCGATCTCGCGGCGCTTGGGCGAACCCACGCGCCCGGTCTCGCCGGTGGAGTAGGGCGGGAAGTTGTAGTGGTGCATGTAGCGCTTCCCGTCCTCCAGGTCCAGCGTGTCGATCATCTGGGTCATGCGGAGCATGCCCAGCGTCGTGATGTTCAGGACCTGCGTGTCGCCCCGGCTGAACAGCGCCGACCCGTGCGATCGCTTCAGCACGCCGACCTCGGCCGAGAGCGGCCGGATGTCGGTGGCTGTGCGACCGTCGAGGCGGATGCCTTCGTCGATGACGCGCTTGCGCATGACCTTCTTCTGGATCTGCTTCCAGGCGGCGCCGAACTCGCTCATCCGCGCAGCGTTCTCCTCGCCCAGTTGCGCGGCCGTGTGTTCCTTCGTCTCGGCCTTCAGCGCATCGAGCTTCGCTTCGCGTTCGGCCTTGTCGGGCACGATGGCCTCGCCCAGGCGGTCCTTGGCGTAGCCCGCAACGATCTCGTACAGGTCCTCGCCGAAGTACGGCTTAGGCTCCCACGTCTGCGCGGTGACGCCGGCTGCCCCGATGACCTCGGTCTGGATGTCCAGGATCGTCGCGATCGCGCGTTTGGCGGCCTCGAGTCCCTCGGCCACGACTTCCTCGGTGGGAGCGGTGGCGCCGGAAGCCAGGAGCGACCAGGTGTTGTTGGGCGCCTCGCCCTCGATCATCAGGACGTCGATCTCGCCGTTGTCGTTACGACGGCCCGCGACCACGATGTCGAATGTCGCGTCCTCGACCTCCTGGAAGGTCGGGTTGATGACCCACTCACCGTCGATGAGTCCCATGCGAACGGAGCCGACGGGCCCGTCGAACGGCAGACCGGCAAGGCTGGTCGCAAGGGATGCGGCATTCATCGCGATGACGTCGTAGGGGTTCTCCCCGTCGACACCCAGGATGGTGATGACCACCTGGACCTCGTCGCGGAACCCGTCCTTGAAGGTCGGACGGAGCGGGCGGTCGATCAGGCGGCAGGTCAGGATCGCCGTCTCGGACGGACGCCCTTCGCGCCGGAAGAACGAACCCGGGATCTTGCCGGCCGCGTACATGCGCTCTTCCACGTCGATGGTCAGCGGGAAGAAGTCGATGCCCTCGCGGGGCTTGGAACGGACGCAGGTGGCGAGCACCTGGGTTTCGCCGTAGGTGGCCATGACGGCTCCATCGGCGAGGCGGGCCATGCGGCCCGTTTCGAACGTGATGTCCCGGTCCCCGAATGGGCGGGAGATGTTGGTGATGGCCATGGGGCCAGTCCTCCTCTGTACTCGGCGATGCGCCCTCGTGGCGCTACCGCGATGACGAGGTGGGATCCGGCCGGTTCTCAGTGGTGGGCCACCGGTGGCGCCTGACGGCGGGTTCCGGGAGCTCGCGACTGACAACCGACATGGGGGTTCCCACCTTCGGTTCGGATCAGTGGGTCGTTCGCATCACTCCTTGCGGCGAAGCGCCTGCGACGGCGCCTCGGTGGTTGGTGCTACCGGCGGAGGCCGAGGCGAGCGATGAGCTCACGGTAGCGCTCGATGTCCTCATTCTTAAGGTACTCGAGGAGACGCCGGCGACGGCCCACCATCTTCAACAGGCCGCGCCTGGAGTGGTGGTCGTGCTTGTGCGTCTTGAGGTGCTCGGTCAGTTCGACGATGCGGGTGGTAAGCACCGCGACCTGGACCTCTGCGGAACCGGTATCCCCCGTAGAACGGGCGTACTCGGTGATGATCTGCGTCTTTGCGTCTTTGGTCAGCGTCATACGGGAACCAAGGCTACCAGGGGAATCGTCCGCTCGGCCAGGAGGGGTTACCCCACCAGCCTGATCCCGAGGGCTTCGAGATCCGCCTCACTTCGCGTCGTGAACAGCCAGTCGCGGAACCGGGCATCCGGCACGATCCGATCGCGGACCCGGACTCCGGCCTCCTCCACCAGGTGGTACCGGTAGCCGAAGGGTTCGAGCGCGGCCTCCACCGCCGGCCCGTCGCCTACCCCGTGGAGCACCTCACACAGGATGTCGGGCCGATGCTCCGAGAGGAATCTCTGGCCATGTTCGAGGATGGTGGCCTCCGTGCCCTCGACGTCGATCTTCATCACGGCGCGCCTACCGGGTGCGATGTCATCGGTGAGCGAGTCGAGCGAGCGTACCGGCACCTGCACGCCGTCGGTGAAGCTCAGTCGCGTCGAGTAGAAGTCCGGCAGGGCCGAACCGCCGTCACCGACCGGAAGGGTCACGAAGGCCCCGTCCTCGCCCACCCCCACGCTACGGATGGTGACCCGCCCCGACACGCCGTTGCGTTCGCAGTTCCGGGCCAATGCCTCACTCACCGCGGGCACGATCTCGAACGCATACGCCTGGAGGGCGGGGTTCACTGCGGTGGAGGCAAGGGCGAAGATGCCCGTGTAGGCCCCGACGTCCAGCATGATGTCGGCCTCCCGGGCCAGCGACGTGAAGATCTCCAGGGCGTTCTGATCCTCGGACCGGGGCCGGCGGCCCTTCCCCCAGTACAGCTCCTTCGCGATGACGCACCGATCCGGCCGCAGCATCGCGAACGACGCACCACCGGCGCTGCCTGCCACCTCCGCCAGGTAGCCCGGCGCCGGGAGCCGGCCGGTTCGGCCCAGCTCCGGCCTGAGACGAACCAGGCCGCGGAGCGCAACGTGCACCGGACGTGAACTGAGGCCTTGCTTCACGTACTTCTTCGTTCCGTACCAGCTCTGCTTGCGACCGGTCTCGCTCTCCCTGAAGTCCACGGCATGAGGCTACCCCGCGGGCGGCAGCCTCAGGCGCGAGGGCACGTGAACCCCGATCCCCAGAACCATCGCTGGGGGGTCGCTCGAACGGGCGGTCCAGTTCCGAGAAGTTCCCCGACGGTCTCGATCTTGAAACCGCGAGCTTGAAGACGCTGGACGAGGAGTGGCAACGCTTGCATCGCCGCGGGTCTGGGCCCGCCGCCGTCCTGCGGCAGGAGCGCCGAATCGTGCGCCAGGATGATGTCGCCCGGCTGCGCCTCGGAAGCCAGGCGGTTGGCCGCGGCGACCGCAGCAAGCCCCATCCCGCCTACGTAGTGGTCCAGCGCCAACGACCAGTGCACGACCGTGAATCCATCTCCGGC
>JBBRTK010000010.1:0-30430 GCA_038244455.1 Actinomycetota bacterium | reverse complement strand
GCCTGGGTGTCGTAGTCCACGTGGATCAACCCGAACCGCTTCGAATACCCCTCGGCCCACTCGAAGTTGTCCATGAGGCTCCACACGTAGTAGCCACGCAGCGGAATGCCGTCCGCGATCGCCCGTGCTGCGGCGGCGAAGTGGCCTTGCAGGTACGCGGTGCGACGGTCGTCGTGGATCTGACCGTCGGGGGTCATCACATCGGCGAACGCAGCCCCGTTCTCCGTGATGTACAGCTCGGCGGGGGCGTGGTCCGCATGCACACGAGTTAACAGGTCGTAGATCCCGTCGGGATAGACGAGCCAGCCGATGTCCGTATATTCGCCCTCCTCGTCGACGCCCGAGGTGTGCCACGGTTCTTCATCCGGGTCGTCGCGAACCACGGACCGCGAGTAGTAGTTCAGCCCCAGGAAGTCGGTTCGAGCGGCGATGACCTGCATGTCCCCTTCCGCCACTGCCGGCGCCCAGCCCAGCCGCTCGTACGTCGCCATGATCTCGGAGGGATACCCTTTGCCGTACAACGGATCTAGGAACCACCCGGCCTCGGCCGCATGCTGCCGCTCGGCCGCCGCCACGTCTTCGGGCGAATCGGTCGCCGGCGCCTGCGGCCACACGTTGATCGAGAGCCCCACCTTCTTCCCGCCGTTCGAACGGATCTCGGCCACGGCGAGCCCGTGGGACACCAGGAGGTTGTGCGCCACCTGGACGGCCAGGGCTGGATCGGTGAGTCCGGGCGCGTGCTCCCCCAACGCGTGCCCGTCGGTTGCCACCACCGATGGTTCGTTATGGGTGATCCACATCGGCACGCGGTCCGCAAGCCTGCGCGAGAGCAGATCCGCGTACACCACGAACGCATCGATGGTCTCGCGGTTCGCCCAGCCGCCCCGGTCCTGCAAGGCCTGTGGGAGATCCCAATGGAACAACGTGAGCGCGGGGATGATGCCCGCCTCCAGCAACCCATCCACCAGCCGAGAGTAGAAGTCGACGCCCGCCTGATTGACCCGTCCGACGCCCTCGGGGAAGATCCGAGGCCACGACACGCTGAACCGGTAGGTGCGCAGACCGAGTTCGCGCATCAGGGCGATGTCCTCGCGCCATCGGTGGTAATGGTCACAGGCCACGTCGCCCGTCTCCCCGTTCCGGATCTTCCCAGGCGTGTGCGCGAACGTGTCCCAGACGGATGGCCCCTTGCCGTCCTCGGCCGGGGCGCCCTCGATCTGATACGCGGCGGTCGCAGCGCCCAATAGGAACCCCTCGGGGAATGCGTTGTCCATCGGGGAAGCCTACCCCTGAGAGACTCACCGGATGTCTTGGACGCTGCTCTTCATCGCGCTCGCCGTGGCGATGGCCTCCTACGCGCAAGCGGTGTCCGGGTTCGGCTTCAGCCTCATCGCCTCGCCTCTGATCGCCGCGGTGGCAGGCCCCCGAGCCGCGGTAGTCGGGGGGGCGGTGGTGGCGACGCTGCAATCCCTCTACGTGATCTGGCGGCTGCGCCCCGACGTTCGTTGGCGCGCCGTTGCTCTCATCACAGGCTCCTCGCTCTTGGGCATGCCCCTTGGATTACTGATCTTCTCCAGGTTGTCGAAGCAGGCCCTAACCGCGGCGATCGGGACGCTGGTCCTCGGGTTCGCCGCGGCGCTCTGGCGAGGATGGCGGCTCCCCGACACAGGTCTCACCGAGGTGCTGGCGGGGATCGTCTCCGGCTCGCTCGCAACCAGCACCGGGACCAGCGGCCCGCCCATCGTCATCACCTTCCATGGCCGTGGTCTGGAGCCGAACGAGTTCCGAGCTTCCCTGGCGGGCGTCTTCACCCTGCAGGGGCTCGCGGCCATCGCGCTGTTCGCAACGGGCGGGAAGTTCGACGCGGACGTCTGGCGGGTCACCGCCGTTGGGACTCCCGCCATGATCATCGGCTGGTTGGCGGGGAACCGAACGTTCGCCCGGATCGACCCGGATCGCTTCCGAACCATCGTGCTGGGCATGCTCGTGGTCTCCGGCCTGGTTGCGCTCGCAAGCGCCGCTCTATAGCCCTCGTTGCCGGCAACACTCTCCTTGACCGGCGGTCGAAGTGCGTGCTTGTCTTGGCCCGTGACCAGCCACTACGGTTCCTGACCACGGGTTCACCCAGCCAAGGAGGATCGGCTCCATGACGCAGCGCAGCCTTCGCACCGTTCAACACGAGAAGCCGATCGACATCCTCCCCGAGGACTCCGTCCACGCCATCCGCGAAGCCACGTTCCGCGTGCTCGAGACCACGGGCGTCGAGGTTCGGTCCGAGCGGCTGCTGAAGGAGCTGGAGAAGGCCGGCGCGATCGCCGACCACGATAAGGGACACGCGCGCTTCACCCGGGAGACCGTGGAGGCCTGTCTGGCCCTGGTCCCCGACGACCTGCCACTCTCCTCCCGCGAGCCCGGGCTGGACCTGCACTTCGACGGGAAGACCGGGTTCCTGGGCGTCGACGGCTCGGCCGCTGAGATCGTCGACCTGCACACCGGCAACCGGCGCGCCAGCCTGAAATCCGACCTGGCCGACATCACGAAGATCGCCGACTCGCTCCCCCAGATCAGCTACGTCTGGCAGCCGGTGGCAAGCCGCGACGTTCCGGTTCCCACCGAGCCCCTCCACAACCTGGAAGCCCAGCTCCCCAACACCGGTAAGCACATCATGCTCATGACCGCGGTCACCGGTGAGCAGGCCCACGCGTGCAGCGAGATGGCTTCGGTCGCCATGGGCGGCGAGCAGGCGCTGAAGGACCGGCCGATCATCTCTGCCTTCCAGTGCTCGGTCAGTCCCCTGGTTTACGACGGCGGACCGCTCGAGGCCGCCGTCGCGTTCGCCGAGCACGGTGTCCCGAACGGCTTCATGGTCATGCCGATCACCGGGGCGACCAGCCCGATCACCCGCGCGGGCACCCTCGTGATCTCCAACGCGGAGGTCATCGCGGGCGTCGTGTGCCAGCAGTTGCTGGCCCCCGGCGCCCGAACCTTCTACGGCTCGTGCGCGACCACGATGGACCTGCGCTCGGGCGCCGCGAACTGCGGCGGCCCGGAGGACCTGCTCTACCAGATGGCCAATGCGCAACTTGCCCGCAGCTACGGACTCCGTTCGATCATCGGGACGTTCGCGACGGGGTCGAAGACCAGCGACTGGCAGGGCGGCGCGGAGAACGGCGCGTCAGCCATGGCCAGCGCCATCGCGGGCGTGGACATGCTGAGCGGCGCCGGCCTGCTCTACGCCGCGCGTGTCTTCTCGGCCGTCCAGATGCTCCTTGACTGCGAACTGTTCGACCTGGTGGCCGGAGCGTTCGACCCCATGCTGTGCGATGCGGAGACGCTGGCCGTCGAGGTCATCGAGGCGGTCGGCCCGGGGAATCACTTCTTGGACCAGGACCACACCCTCGAACACATGCGGGAGCTGTGGATGTCGGACTTCTTCAGCCGCGAGAGCTGGGAAGACTGGGAGGCCGGCGGCAAGATCGAGCCGAAGGGCAAGGCCCAGAAGAAGGCGCTGGAGATCCTGGAAACCCACCGGCCTTACCCGATGCCCGATGGTGCAGAAGACCAGATCCGCAAGATCGTCGCCGCGCACGAGCCGGCGGAGGCTTGATTCGCAGGTCCGATGCCCGGTGGTGTACATTGAACGGCGATTCAAAGTCTGGGCTTGAAGTCTGGCCTCTAGGAGGAGTGAACACATGAGCGAAGAGCTGATCGCAGCGCTGAAGGCAGCCCTCATCGGCGCAAAACGAGAGGCTGGGCTTGAGGCCACGCAGGCTCTGCTCGACCAGGGTGTCGACCCAGTCATCATCCTGGAGGAGGGCATGGCGAAGGCCATGTTGGAGTTGGGAGCCATGTGGACGCGCGGCGAGGTCTTCTTGCCCGAGGTCGTCGCGTCGGCCACCCTGTTCAAGCGTTGCAACGACCTGGTGGAGCCGGCGCTCCTGGCGTCCGGCCAGGACAAGAAGGGCGCTCTGGTGGTAACTGCCACCGTGAAGGGCGACCTGCACGACCTGGGCAAGAACATGGTGGGCGCCATGCTGAAGACGGCCGGCTTCCAGGTGCACGACCTGGGCAAGGACGTGCCGGTCCAGACCATCGTCGAGGCGGTTCGCGACATGCAACCCGCGATCGTGGGCCTCTCAGCGTTGCTGACCACGACCGTTCCCGTGCAACGTGAGGTCATCAAGGCGC
Source organism: Actinomycetota bacterium (assembly GCA_038244455.1). Taxonomy (GTDB): domain Bacteria; phylum Actinomycetota; class UBA4738; order UBA4738; family HRBIN12; genus JANXVR01. The sequence goes on along the minus strand of JBBRTK010000010.1, from coordinate 26,242 downwards.
TGGTCGCAGCCGACCTGCGCGACAAGGTCATCGTGATGGTCGGCGGTGCCCCCGTGACCGAAGAATGGGCGAAGGAGATCGGCGCCGACGGGTTCGCCCCGGACGCCCCTGAGGCCGTGCGCATCGCGCTGGCGCTCACCGGCGCCGCCTGACCCGCCATGCCGCTGTACGACATCACCTACGAACCGCATGCCAAGACCACGCGGGTCCCCGAGGGAACGAGCCTATTCAGCGGTGCACACTGGATCGGCCTGCCTATCGAGTCCTCGTGCGGCGGCCGTGGCACATGCGGCAAGTGCAAGGTGAAGATCGAGGGCGAGGCGGAGGTCACCGACGCCGACCATCGCGAACTGCAACAGAGCGAGATCGACGGAGGCTGGCGCCTGTCGTGCAAGCAGCTGGTCAGCCGCGACACCGTGTGCTTCGTCCCCGAGCTCATGCGCAAACCCAAGGCCGCGACCATGGGTCTGCACCGCATGGTGGTCCTTGAGCCGAACGTAGTTCGCGTGAACCTGAAGCTGGATGAGCCCACCATCGAGGTCCCGCGCGACGACATGGAACGGCTGCGCGAGGCGCTCCATACCGAGGGCTACGGCTTGGACCCCGACGACGTCGAGACCCTCCGCATGGTGCCGCCACGGATCGCGGACCGCACCGAGGTTGTGGCCATCATGTGCGGGGAACACCTCATCGATATCGAGCCGGCAGACGCGCCCGACCTGGCGTACGGCGTCGCGATCGACCTCGGGACCACCACCGTGGTTGCCACCGTCATGGACCTTGGAACCGGGATGGCAGTCGGCGTGGCGAGCGGCCTGAACCGCCAGGCGCAGTTCGGTGGGGACGTCATCAGCCGCATCGCGCATTCGATGAAGGGCGCCGGAGAGCTTGAAGAGCTCCGTTCTGCGGGAGTGGCTACGGTGCAGACCATCCTGGACGAGGCGATCGCCGAGGCCGGCGTCGATCACGATCACGTGTACGAGATCGTCCTGGTCGGCAACTCGACCATGCTCCATCTGCTGATGGGCATCGACGCGAAGCAGATCGCCGTCTCGCCCTTCTCGCCGGTCTGGCGCGAGGCTCTGGACCTGCGCGCGGCCGACGTGGGACTTCGCATCCACCCCCGCGGCAGGCTCGCCTTCCTTCCCGCCCTCGGCGCCTACGTGGGCGCGGACATCGTCGCGGGGCTGGTGGCAACCGGCATCGCGCGCGAGCCGCGATGCAGGCTCTTCATCGATGTCGGAACCAACGGTGAGATCGCGCTCGGGACCGGGGAGCGGACCGTCGCGACGGCAGCTCCGGCCGGGCCCGCGTTCGAAGGCGCGCAGCTCAAGTGCGGGATGCGCGCGGCGGACGGCGCTATCGAACAGGTCATCCTGGGCCAGGCCATCGAACTGAAGGTCATCGGCGACATCGAGCCGGTGGGGCTCTGCGGGTCCGGCTTGATCGACGCGGTCGCGCAGCTGCGCCTCGCGGGCCTCCTGAACGCCGGCGGGCGCATGCTGAGCCGCGAGGATGCCGAAGCTGCCGGCCACCCGTTGGCCGACCACATCATCAAGGTCGAGGACGCGCTGGCCTTCCGTCTGCACGGCGACATCTACCTGAGCCAGCGGGACATCCGCGAACTCCAGTTCGCGAAGGCTGCGGTGGCCACCGGGATCCGCTCGCTGATGGAAGAGGCCAACGTCAAGGCCGAGGATCTGGAAGAGGTACTCCTGGCGGGCTCGTTCGGGAGCTACATCAACCCGGAGAGCGCAGTCATCATCGGCGTCGTGCCGTCCGTCAGCATCGACAAGATCGTCGCCGCCGGGAACGCAGCCGGGGAGGGCGCGAAGATGACCCTCCTGAGCTTCCGCGAGCGCCAGATCGCGAACGAACTCCCGACCCGTGTCGAGTACCTGGAGCTCTCTGCGGTCCCCGGCTTCAACGACAACTTCGTCACCGCCACCAAGTTCCCCGAGCTGGAGGACATCCCCTTCGTGGTGGGGCGCATGAAGGGCTGACCCGAACGCAACAGCAGCAGCATGTGCCGCCAGGTGCGCCGCGGGGAGATACTCGAGGGATGACTGCGCCGGTGCCCGACCTGGGACGCGACGACAAGGTACGCCTGCTTCGAAGCCGAAGGCGAACCGACGACCTCCGAAACGGTCCGGTCTTCATCCCTCGTTCCCCACGGGCGCCGCATCTGGTGGGCGCATCCGTCGGATTCGCCGGGATCGTGAGTCTGTTCTCTGCCGCGTCCGCCCCGATGCACGAACGCTTCGCGCCACTCACGGTCGTGGTGCCGCTCGCGGTTCGTACGAACGCGAGCTCGGTGGCCGCATTATCAGGACTCGGCCTGTTGGTGGTAGCGGGCGGGCTCTGGCGCCGCCAGCGGCTGGCCTGGTGGGTGGCGCTGGGGCTGTTGGTGCTCGCCGGCATCAGCCATGTGCTGAAAGACCTCGACGTGATCACCGCCGCCTTGGTCCTGGGATTGGCCGTGACGCTCGTGGTGAACCGCAGCGAGTTCGACGCACGCCCCGGGCCGGGCTCGGTTCGCCGGGCGATCTTCACGCTGCCGCTCTTGTCCGGGGCGGTCTGGGGCTTCGGCGCGCTCGCCATCCTCACCCACGCGAAGGACTTCACGCCGCGGCCCGGGTTCTGGGACGCGCTCTTCGCGGCCGTTCGCGGGTCCGTGGGCTTGGCGCCGGGGGTCACCGGTGGTGCCGGCGACAGCGGATGGATCCTCGGACTCCTGCCCATCCTGGGAGTGGTGGCGGCGGTCTCAGCCTTCGCGTTGGTACTTCGCCCGGTCGTGGAAGGGCTTCGGCGAAGTGCCGCGGACGCCGACGTGGCGGAGGACATCGTTCATCGCCACGGGTCGGACACGCTCAGCTACTTCGCATTGCGCCACGACAAGAGCTACTTCTTCTTGGGCGACGGGTTCGTCGCCTATCGCTACCTGTGGAACCTGGGGTTGGTATCAGGCGACCCGGTGTGCGCGCCAGAAGAACGCGGCGCCCTGATGGAGGCGTTCGTCCAGCATGCCCGAGGAATGGGGTGGGGCGTGGCCGTCCTGGCCGGGAGCGAGGAGATGGAGCCCGAGTATCGCCGCCTGGGCCTCCGGCCGTTCTACCTGGGCGACGAGGCGATCCTCGATCCCAGAACGTTCAGCCTGGAGGGTCGATGGATCCGCAAAGTTCGCCAGTCAGGCCACCGGTTGGCGCGCAGTGGCTACACCATCGCCTATCTCTCGGACGCCGACATGGATCCCGACCTTCGGGACGCGCTGGACGGGGTCACCGCCTCGTGGCGCGGGAGGGCGCCGGAACGTGGGTTCACCATGTCGATGGACAGGTTGCCCTCCCCGCAGGACCCCGACGCGCTCACGGTGGTCGCGCGCGATCCGGACGGCCGCGCGCAGGGCTACCTTCACCTGGTCCCCTGCTACGGCAACGAGCCGGGGTTCAGCCTGGATCAGATGCGCCGGCGACCCGATACGCCGAACGGGCTCATGGAGTGGATGGTGTCGGAGACGGCGCTGGAGCTCGGGCGGCGGGGAGCGGCCAGGTTCAGCCTGAACTTCGCGGTTCGAGGCAGGATCTTCGACGGCCAGCTCCGGCTCACGCTGATCCAGCGCGTGGAGGCCAAGCTCCTGGGCTGGCTGAACCCGTTCTTCCAGCTGGAGCGGCTGTGGTCGTTCAACGACAAGTTCGGCCCGGTGTGGCGGCCCAGGTTCATCTACTACGAGGCACCGCTCAGCTTGCCGCGGGTGATCTTGGCCTATCTGGAAGCCGAGGCGTTCCTCCGGCTGCCGTTGATCGGGACGAAAGGCCGCCTCCGCCGCCCGATGGTGGCCAGGGGACGACACTCGAGCCAGGGTTCTTGAACACGGCCTCGGCCGTGGTACAACCCCTGCCACCATGATCGCCCGTTCCCGTTTCGCTGCAACCTATGCCGATGCCGCGCGCGTCCCCTTCTGGCTGGACCGCCCGCGTCCCTTCGACGAACAGCCGCCGCTGTCGGGAGACACCACGTGCGATCTGGTCGTTGTAGGCGGCGGCTTCACCGGACTCTGGACGGCGCTCGAGGCGAAGGAGGCAGACCCCGGCCGGGACGTCGTCCTGCTGGAGCGGGGCGAGATCGCGGGCGCCGCCACGGGGCGTAACGGCGGCTTCTGCATGGCCTCGCTCACGCATGGCCTGAGCAACGGCGCCGAGCGCTGGCCCGACCAGATGCCCGAACTCGAACGGCAGGGTCTGGCGAACCTGGCGGGCATCGAGGATGCCGTGGAGCGCTATGGCATCGACTGCGATTGGCGGCGCAGCGGTGAGCTTCTGCTGGCGACGAAGCCGTGGCAGATCGACGGGATCCGCGAAGCCGTGGCGCACGCCGCCACGTTCGGACGGACGCTCCGTTTCTTGGACCGTGACCAGGTGGCGGAGGAGGTTCGTTCGCCGACCTACCTCGCCGGCTTCTGGGACCTGGAGGGCGCCGCGATGGTCGACCCCGCGCGACTCGCCTGGGGGTTGGCGGCCGCGTGCCTGCGGCTCGGTGTCCGGATCCACGAACGGACCGCAGCGATCGCGCTGGACAAGGACGGCTCGGGCGTTCGCGTGCGGACCGCGCGCGGGAGCGTCCGCGCGGCACACGTGGCACTTGGAACGAACGCGTTCCCCAGCCTGGTTCGCCGGATCAGGCCGTTCGTGGTGCCGGTCTACGACTATGTCCTGGCAACGGAGCCCATCCCCGCCGAGCGCTGGGCCGAGATCGGATGGGCGTCTCGTGCCGGCCTGGCAGACGCCGGGAACCGCTTCCACTATTACTCCCGCACGGACGATGACCGCATCGTATGGGGCGGGTTCGACGCCATCTACCACTACGGCAACGGCCTGCGGCCCGAACACGATCAGCGGGACGCGACCTTCGACGTGTTGGCCGACCACTTCTTCACGACGTTCCCGCAGCTGGAAGGCTCACGGTTCAGCCACACCTGGGGCGGGGCGATCGACACATGCACGCGCTTCTCGCCGTTCTTCGGGACCGCGCTCGGCGGGCGCGCGGCGTACGCGCTCGGCTACACGGGGATGGGCGTGGGCGCGTCGCGGTTCGGCGCGCGCGTGATGCTGGACAAGCTGGCGGGAACCGACACCGAACGGACGCGGTTGGCGCTGACCAAACGCAAACCCGTCCCGTTTCCACCCGAACCCCTGAAGTGGGCGGGCATCACGCTCACGAAACGCGGTCTTGCCCACGCCGACGAGCACGAGGGCAAGCGGAACCTGTGGTTACGGTCGTTGGACCGGCTCGGCGTGGGCTTCGACAGCTGAGACCCACCGGTAGACTCGCGCCGTGCTCGACATCACCGAACGTGCCGCAGCTGTCGTGAGTCAGTCCGCGCAGGCCGCGCGCCGCTTCAACCCTGACGCCAGGATCCGCTTGATCCGGGCCGCCGCCGGCCTCGCCTTCGAATTCACGGACGTGGTCGATGCGACCGACACCGAACTCGACTGCCTGGGCGCCGTCCTGTTGGTGGCCGAGGGAATCGACGGAACCATCGACACCGGCGACCACAACGCCCCGGTACTCCTGCCCGCCACTTAATGCGTGCCGGCGCTCGCGGCGTCGGGGACCATGCGGTCGCGTTCGAACCTGTCTACGGCGAACGGCGCGATGAGATCTGGCACCCGCCCAGTCGCGAGCGTCTCCGCCAGGAGCTTGCCGAAGATCGGGGAGCCCTTGAAGCCCCACGTCCCCATCCCGGCCATCAGGTGGAAGTTCTCCACATCGGTGGCCCCGAGCATGGGCGAAGAGTCCGGGGTCATGTCGCAGAGGCCGGTCCACTGGCGCATCGCGCGCGCGTTCGCGACGAACGGCAGGAACATGATCGTCCGCCGCGCCGCCTCCGCAAGGAAGTCGAACGTTGACCGCGTGGAGTATGTGTTGTACGGCAAGATCTCGGCTCCCACCAGGAACTCTCCGCGCGCCGTCTGCGAGATGTACACGTACAGGTCCATCGAGCTGATCAACCCGTCGAACACGTGCGCATACGGCTCCGTGACGAACGCCTGCAGCGGGTGTGTGCTGATCGGCAGTTGCAGCCCGGCCATCCCGGCCACGATCGAGGAATACCCCGCCACCGCGCCCACGACCGCGCCAGCGGTTACGGGACCCGCGTCCGTCTGCACGCCCGAGCACGCGCCGTCGGCGACGTCGATCCCGGTGACGCCGACACCCTCGTGGATGTGCACGCCCAGCCGCCCCGCGGCGGTCGCGTATGCCCACACGACCGAGTCGTGGTGGGCGATGGAACCGGGCGGGTGGTAGCTGGCCCCGATGACGGGCAGCTCCCCTCCTCCCGACATGTCGATGTGCGGGTTCATCTTCAGGACCTCGTCGGGGCTCAGGATGTCGGTCTGTACCCCGTAGGCGCGGTTCAGGAGCGACTTGTCTCGCTCCACCTCCAGCGCGTCGGTGGTGTGCACGAGATCGAGTTCGCCTGCGGTGGTGAACATGATGTTGAAGTCAAGGCGTTGGCTAAGCGTCTGCCAGATCTCCAGGCTCGCCTTGTAGAGCGGCACCGTCTCGGGCGTGTTGTAGTTGGCGCGCACAACCTGGGTGTTGCGGCCGCTCCCGCCGCCGCCGATGTACGCGCGCTCGAACACCGCGACGTTCGTGATCCCGTGGTTCGCGGCCAGGTTGTAGGCCAGGCTCAGCCCGTTGACGCCGCCGCCGATGATGACCACGTCGTAGCGGGACTTCACCTCCTGCTGCTTGAGGAACGCCCGCTTGCGCAGGAGCCCGCTCATCGGGCACCCCACGGGGTTCCGGGCACTTCCGTGACGCCGAGGTCGGCGCATCGCCCCAGGATCCGCTCACGCAGGTACGCGCCCCACATCGCGGCCACGAACACATGGGCGCGAGCGTGATCGATCACGATGCGCGCGGGGACGTGGGCCACATCCCCCTGCGTGAAGCCGTTGGTGCCGGCATCCAGCTCCAGGTGAGAGAGCCGTTCCAGCGCGTCGGGGAGCCGGTCGCCGGTGAGCGTCCACACCGCCCAGCCGTCCGTCCCCTCGACGATCAGCGCGTCCGGATCGCCGGCGCTCACCGCCTCCGCGTCCCGCAAGAGCGCCTGCCCCGCACCGGCTTCCCGAACGAACATCGCCTCGTCGGGCGCCACGCGGCACCGCGTGGCACCCGCGGGCGCCAGCGCATCCAGCGCCGCAGCCTCGGCGAAGACCTGCACCACGCTCACCGGGGTCGAGGAGACCTCAAGCACGGAGCTTCGCCCCTTCCGGGTCGTAGAACGGGGTGGGCACGACGCGGCAGGCCACGCCGTCCGCTGTGAGGTGGCTGGGGAACTCGCCCTCCACGGACTGGAGCCATCCGAGCCCCACGCCGTACCCGAGCACGGGCGAGTACCCGCACGAGGTCACCCGCCCGACGATCTTCCGCCCGCTCATCAGCGGCACACCGCGCTGCGGCTCCGCGTCGAACCGGAGGCCCACCAGCGTGCGCTCCAGCGGGAGCTCCGCCATCCGTTCAAGCGATGAACGGCCAACGAACTCGCCCTTGTCCATCGCCACCGCCCACGAAAGTCCGAGCTTCGCCGGGTGATCGTCGGGGAGCGTGTCCTGCGCCAGGTAGAAGTGGCCCTTCTCCATGCGCAGGAGATCGAGCGCGTCCAGCCCGTGAGGACGGATGTCCCACTCGGCGCCGGCCTCCATCAGCGCGGTCCACAGGTCCACGCTGCGCGACCGCGGGTGATGCAGTTCGAACGACAACTCCCCCACGAACCCCACACGAATGGCCCGGCACGGCACGCCGGCGACGGTCACCTCGGCGTGGCCGGGATAGCGGATCGCGCCGGGTGAGAGATCCTCGTCGCTCAGCTTGTTCAGGAGGTCCCGCGCATGGGGGCCCGCGACGTTGATCGCCCCGAGCATGGCCGTCTGGTTCATGACGTGCGCGCGAAGACCGAACCGGTCGGCCCAGTTCCGGAGCCCCGCCTCCATCTTGTCCGCGCCCCCGGACGTGGAGGTCAGGTAGTAGCGGCCGTCGGCAAGCACGCAGACCAGGCCGTCGTCCATGACGTAGCCCGCTTCGTCGAGCGCCAGCAGGTAGCGGCTCCGTCCGGGGCTGAGGTCGGAGATGCGCGTCGGGAACACCCGGTCCACGAGTGCCTGCGCGTCGCGGCCCGCGATGAGGAACTTCCCCAGGGTGCTCACGTCCATGAGAGAAACCCGCTCGCGGACCGCGTCGTACTCCTGGCGCCAGTCGCCGTAGTGGTACGGACGGATCCAACTCCCCGACCAGTCCAGGCGAGCGCCCGCAGCGGTGTGGACGTCGTGCAGCGCGGTTCGCTTCGGGATGATCTCGCTCACTCCCCCGGCGATGTCCCCCAGGCGGACGGTGCGCGCGGGCGGGCGTGCCGTGGTCCGCGCGCCCGCCTGCGCGGTGACCGCTCCCACCGAGGCGAACGCGGCGAGATGTCTGCCGCACAAGGCGCCCTGGCACGGACCCATCGTGGCGGTGGTGTAGCGCTTCAGGATCTCGGAGGACCGCCACCCTTCGGCCCATGCGGCTTCCAGATCGTGAACGGAGACGTCGGCGCAGAGGCACACGTAGCCGTCGGTCCCCATCGGCACCGGGTCGGGTTCGCGGGGCGTGTCTTCGCCTCCACCCGCGCCGGCCGCGGCGCCGGAGGATTCCGCTTCCTCGAGGGAACATCCGGGGAGCACGACCTCGCCCGCGCCGGTGACCGAGAGATCCCCGCTCATCCGCAACAATCCGTCGCGCGGGGCGGACCCGACCGACAGCGTCAGCACGTCGCAGTCGATCGTCCGTTCGCCCTGCTGGGTCGAGACGCGGACCGCGGTCAGGCGACCACGGCCTTGGGCGGCCAAGACCTTCGCGCCGCGCAACACCTCGACTCCGGGTGGAACAACCTCAGTCAGGGTCTCCGGAACTAGGGCCGCAAGCACCGTGACGCCGGCGGCCTGCAGCGTCCCCATGTGAAGGATCCCTTCCATGGAGTCGGCCACCGCCACCGCACGGTCCCCGGGAGCGACGCCGTGAACCCCGGCCATCCGGGCCGCGCCCCGGCCCAGCCACACCCCCGGAAGATCGTTGCCGGGGAACACGGCGTGGGTCTCCACCGCACCGGTGGCAACGATCACCCGGCCGGGATCGACCTGGAGGAGTTCGTGGGGACCGACCACCGGGACGAGCGGACCGTCGTACACACCGACGGCTGTGTGGCGCTCGAGGAGCGTCACGTTCGCCATACCGGCAAGGTCGCGAACCAACGCGGCTACACGATCTCGCGTGGCGCCCGGAGGCAGTGCGCCGCCGAGCACGCCTTCGTCGCAGAGGATCACCTGCAGGTCCGCGGCGCCCGCCGACGCGGCGGCGGCCAGCCCCGCCGGGCCCCCGCCGACGACCAACACATCCGTGTGAACGTGACGGCTGGGCTTGAGTTCGGGGGCGCGGCCCATCGGGAGCGTGCCGATGCCCGTCGCTCTGCGGATGATCTTCTCAGCGAACTCCCATGCCCACCGCGGCCGAACGAACGTCTTGTAGTAGAAGCCGACGGGCATGAACCGGTGGAGGTAATCGGTGATCTTCAGGACGTCGCGCTCGGTCGAGGGCCAACCGGATTCGCGGCGGACCCGGGCGCCGTCCCGGGCTGGCGTGGTGCACGCCCGGCACCCCGGCTGCCCGTCCACGGTGACCAGACAGTTCGGACAATCCCCCGTCATGCAGTAGAGCCCGCGGCGCCGATGATGCTTCAGCGATCGCGTGAACGTCCGCACACCCGCGCGGTAGAGCGCCGACGCGACCGTGTCCCCGTCCTGGGCCGGGACCCGCTTGCCCTCGAAGTCGATTCTGGCCACTAGCCCTCGATCCGGTTCGTCACGGTGTCACGGGTTAGCTGGAACCACCGACGGCAACCGAACGCGTGGTACCAGCGCTCATCCTGGAGGCCCGGAGCGTTCTCGCGCAGATACACCCGCACGAAATCCTGGTGGGGCGTTGGCGCGTCCAGCCCCCTGAGTTCGCCGCCGAAACTGAACTCGGTGTAGGGGCGGGGTCCGCAGGTGGGGCACGGGATCTTGATCGTCATAGCGGGCCACCTGTGACTTCGGGTCAGACCGCCGCAGCGGCGCCGGACAACGCACTGAAGCTCACGATACAGGCACCGCCCTGGGCGGCACTACGAACCTTCGTGACCCGTGGTCGCGTCAGCCTTCATAGACCACGACGCCGCCGACCATGGTGAGTTCGGCCTTCGTGTCGAGGAGCTTGCGGGGATCGGGCTTGACCGACCCGAACAGGTCGCGCGAGAGCAGGACCAGATCCGCGTACTTGCCCGCCGTGACCGATCCCCGATCATCCTCGGCGAAGCACGCGTACGCGCCACCCATCGTGTACGCCTCGACGGCGGCCGCGAGATCGAGGCGCTCCTCAGGCACCCAGGACTCCGCACCATCCAGGGTGGCGCGGGTCACCGCCGAGTAGATCCCCACGATGGGGTCCATCTCGGCGACGTTCCAATCCGAACTGAACGCCAGCCTGGCCCCGGCTCCTTGCAGCGAACGGAACGCCCACGCGTGCCGCCACCGATCGGGCCCGACGTTCACGCGCCAGTCGGCCACGATGTCCGGCGAACAGTGCCGCGGCTGCATCCCGGGCACCACCCCCAGCTCGGCGAACCGCAGGATATCTTGCTCGGCAAGGCACTCCGTGTGGATCATCATGTGGCGCCGGTCGGCGGGGCCGTTGGCTTCACGTGCCGCCTCGATGGCGTCGAGCGCCGTTCGGATACCCCGGTCCCCCGTCGCATGGATGTGACACTGGAAGTCCGCCCGTTCGAGTTCGGTGATGAGCTCCCCGAACTCCGTGGGATCCCAGAAGGTCTCCCCGCGCTCGCCGGGGCGGTTCGCGTAGGGCTCGAGCATCGCCGCCGTCCAGGGTTCGATGACGTCGTCGATGTAGAGCTTGATCGGCGCGACCCGCAGGCGGTCGTCGTCGAACCGCGCACGCGCCGCCGAGAACTCGGCGCGCTCGGCGCCGGTGGTTCCGACCGGATGGAACATGGCCGCGACGAGGCGGGAACGGAGCCGGCTTTCCTCGCGCGCGCGCTCGTAGATCCACAGATCGTCGGGCGAGTTCTGCGGTTCGACCACGGTGGTGATCCCGTAGGCGATCGCCATGTCCAGGCTCTCCATCGTTCGCGAATACTGCAGCTCACGGGCGTAACCGGGGACCACCCCTTCCAGCGCTGCCTGCCCCCTCCGGCTGATCCCCATCACCGCGAACCCGGTGACGAATCCCGTGGGTTCGCCGGCGGCGTCCTTCTCCACGTGCCCGAACGCAACGGCATCCGTGTCCCTCGTGATGCCGAAGATCTCCATGGCCTCCCGGTTCATCCACACGTTGTGGACGTCGTAGCTGAAGAGGAACGCGGGACGGCCTCCGGTCAGACCCTCCAGGTCCTGCCACGTGGGGAGCCGGCCGGCCGGCATCGCCGAGTAGTTCCACCCGACTCCTTCGATCCATGTGAGGTCCGGACGCTGATCGGCGCACGCGCGAACCCGCGCCTTGATCTCATCCAGCGTGGAGGCCCCCGCCAGCTTCACCTCCTGCGGATTTGACCCCAGGCGCACGTGGTTGTGCGTGTCGATGAAGCCGGGCAGCAGCATCTTCCGCTGCGCGTCGATGACCACCGTGTCCGGTCCAATATGGAGGGGTGCCTCCGCGGCGGTCCCCACCCAGTCGATCCGGTCGCCGCGGACCGCCACGGCCTCGGCCCACGGCATCGTGGGATCGACGGTGTAGGCACGTGCGTCCTTGATCAGGATGTCGGCGGGGCGCGGTGCGCTCATAGAAGCATCCTTGCCCGAGCGGCGCTTCGGATGCAAGCCCGTCGGCCGGCGAGATGGGGACACCGAGCGCGGAACGCCCTCTATGCTGCTCCGATGATGGCGGTCAGGGTCCTGGCGTTCGTCGCGGGCGCAGCGCTGGTGCTGGCCGCGCTGAGTTCGGCGATCCGGACGATCCTGGTGCCGCGAGCCCTGCAAACCCCGTTGGCCCGGATGGTGTTCGTTGCGGTCCGCCGTGTGTTCCGCCTGCGGGCCGGGGCCCGTCACAGCTACGAACGCCGGGACCGCGTCATGGCCTTCTACGCGCCGATCGCCCTGCTCACGTTGCTGGCCACGTGGATAACGCTGGTCCTGGGCGGCTTCACCCTGCTGTTCTACGGCCTGGGGGTCCATCCGCTGCGCGATGCGTTCCTCCTGTCGGGGTCCTCGGCCTTCACGCTGGGGTTCGCCACGCATGACGGACTCCTGATCGCGGTCCTGGTGTTCACCGAGGCAGCGATCGGGATCGGGCTACTCGCTCTCCTCATCACGTACCTGCCGAGCCTCTACTCGGCGTTCAGCAAACGCGAGGTCGGCGTCACGAAGCTCGAGGTCAGGGCCGGTCAGCCGGCGTCCGGGGTCACCCTGATCGACCGGGCCTGGCGGGTCGGACGGTTCGAGCACCTGGAACAGGTCTGGAAGGATTGGGAGGACTGGTTCGCCGAGGTGGACGAGACCCACACCACCTACGGAACGTTGGTCCACTACCGATCGCCGCACGGGGATCAGTCGTGGATCACCGCCGCCGGCGCGGTGCTGGATGGCGCTGCCCTCTACACCAGCTGCGTGGACGTGCCACCCACGCCGGAGCCGCAGTTCACGATCCGGGCGGGATACCTCTGCCTGGTCCACATCGCCCAGTTCTTCCATCAGCCGACGAACGTGGACCCGCGCCGAGGGACCCGATATCGGTGACGCGTCAGGAGTTCGACGAAGCGTTCGACCGGCTGGCGGCCTCAGGGATGCCGATGAAAGCCGATCGAGATCAGGCGTGGCGCGACTTCGCGGGCTGGCGGGTGAACTACGACAAGGCGCTGATCAGCATCTGCAGGATGATCCTGGCCCCGCCTGCCCAGTGGTCCTCGGACCGGTATCCGGACGGCCATTTCAAGCCCTCGTTCTTCCCGGAGCGCCGCGAACGCAGGCGTCAGGCCGCGGGAACCCAAGACTAGCCCGGCCCGGCGAACTCAGCTGCTGGACTTGCCGGACTTCTTCGCCTTCTTCGCCTCGCGCTTTTCCTTCAGGGTGGAGGACGCGGCTTTCTTGTTGCCCTTCGTCCCGCCCTTGTCTTTGCTGGCCATACATGCCCCCTTCGGGTCTGGATGCTCCGGAGACTCTAACCCCCACGCCCTCCCCGGTACAGTGGGCCGCAAGAAGAGGGGAGACATCTTCGCCGAGGCCGGCTCTTCTGGGCCGCCCACCGCGATGATGCGGAGGATCCGCGAGGAACCGCCCCACTCCACAACCGGCGTTAGGGGTTCACCTGCTGATGATGCGCGACATCGGAGACGGGATCGAGATCGACGACGATCGGGAACGCGTCGATGTTGACGAGGTGCATCGCTTCCTGTTCGAAGAGGCGTACTGGGTGCCGGGTCGCTCGCGCGAGACGATCGAGTTGCTCGTGCGCGAGTCGACTCGGGTGGTCGCGGCCTACGACCGCGGCCGGCTCGTGGGGTTCGCACGTGTCGTCTCCGATCGAACGAACTTCGCCTGGCTCGGCGACGTCTTCGTCGTGGAGAGCCATCGGGGACGCGGGATCGGCACCGAGCTCGTCCGCGAGGCCGTCGAGCACGACCCCGAACGAGATCTGGCCTGGTATCTCAGCACACGCGACGCGCGTAGCCTCTACGAGCGGGTCGGCTTCCGGCCGGCCGACCCCGAGCGAGTGATGACGAGGCCGCGCGCCTAGGCGCCTCGTTCTTGCGATCGCGGCCTATCCTCATGTGGATGGCTGCCGTTGTCGTGACGGCACGTAGGCCGTGAGGAGGCGCATGGCACTCAGGCTCATCCTCGACGTGTCGAGGTCGCGCTGGTGTACCAAGCGGCTTGGCTGGACTCCGTCAGCGTCCGGATGAAATACTGAACCAGATGTTGCCGACGTTCGAGCAGGTGGTTTCGTTGATGCGCCAGGCCAGGCCGCCGATCACGTGTCGTGTCGTTGAATTCCGGGCGGAGTTGACCGCGCGCTCCGCGAGGGTGATGTTCGACGGTTCCCAGGGTTGGTTCATCGAGGATGACGCGGGGGTCGAGTTCCGTGCCTGCGATGGCTCGGTTCTGTTCGATGCTGACGGCAGACTCGAGCATGTATCCGGAGATGCTCACTCGAACGCGTGGGTCAAGACCCCGATCCAGGGTGATCGGATGAACCTCGACGATGCGACCGGGCACGTCATCGGGCTCGAAGAGTTCGATGGACGACAGACCGTTGTCGTCGACACCCTCGGACTCAGGGCAGGCGAGGACGTCACTTTTCGGTTACATGTCGACCTCGCGACGGGCATCGTGCTTCAGATGTCGCGCCAGGATCTCGGGACCGTGCTTCGGATCGAACAGCTTCGAGTGGGCGCGTCGAGCGGCCGCTGATGACCCATCGGATCCTGCTGGACGTCTCGAGCCTCATGTATCGGGCGTTCTTCGCGCTGGGCGATTCCTTCACCACCGCGAAAGGGGAACCCATCGGCGCGGTCCACGGCTACCTGGACATGGTCGCGCGCCTGGTCAAGCAACGGAAGCCGGACGAAGTGGTGCACGCCTACGACCACGACTGGCGCCCCGTGGCACGGACCGAGATCTACCCCGGCTACAAGGCGAACCGCGCCGCCGATCCCGAGGGGCTGCCCGGCCAGTTCGGGGTGCTCCGCACGGTGCTCGACCTGACCGGGATGACCCAGGTGCAGACGCGCGGCTGGGAGGCCGAGGATGCGATCGGGGCATTCTGCGCGGATGTCCGTCCTGATGACCGGCTCCAGCTCGTGAGCGGGGACCGCGACCTGATCCAGCTGGTGCGCGACCCTGTGATCAAGCTCCTGTTCACCGTGCGCGGCGTCTCCGACCTCTACGAGTTCGACGAAGCCGGCGTCCTGGCCAAGTACGGGGTGCCGGCGTCGCGGTACTCGGAGTTCGCGATCCTGCGGGGGGACCCCAGCGATGGGCTCCCTGGTGTGAGCGGGGTGGGCGCGAAGACAGCGTTGTCGCTGGTCCAGACGTACGGCTCGCTCGAGCAGATGCTGGAGGCAGCCGCCGGCACGCCGGAGACCGGGCCCCTGGCCAGGCCTGCCCTTCGCTCCAAGCTCCTGGAAGCCGCCGGCTACCTCCACGACATGGAGCGCCTGGTGCCCGTGAACATCGACGCGCCGCTGGACCTGTGGGGCGGCGACCGTGACGACGCGGCGCTCAAGACCCTCTCCGACGAACTCGGGATCCGCGGTCCCGTTCAACGATTGCTCGCTGCGCTCGACAGCGTCCGGTCGTAGGCTGCAGCGCAGACCCGGCCGACAGGAGACCCGTGCCCGAACAGGAACGCAGATCCAACGAGGTTCTGGGCGGGTCGGTGACGATCGTCGGCATCGCCCCAGGGCGCGAGGATGACGTGGCCTCCGCCGTGGCGAACTTCCCCGGCGTACCCGCCCCGCCGGATCTTGCCGCCCTCCCGCTCGTGATCTTCGCGAAGACCTCGACCCAGAGGGCCGAAGAGGCGGTGGCGCTGCTCGAAGCGGCAGGAGCACAGGTCGCGATGCAAGAGGTCTGGGTCACGCGCGAGGTCGCGCCCGACACGCGCCCACGGCCCGCATGTCCGAGCTGCGGCTCGACCAAGACCCAACCGTTCACGTTCAGCGGCTCCGGTGGACGGGCCAACATGAAATGCACCGCCTGCGGTCAGCTCTTCAAAGAACGCCACGCGTGAGCCCGGACCCCGCCGCGCGTTTCCGGATCGGCGCGGCCGCCGGGGTGGCCGGTCCGTTCCTGTTCCTGTCGATCGCCTTCGCGATGGCGCTGGTGCGGCGCGACGTCATCCGCGTCGAAGGGTGGACCAGCTGGCCCAGCAGCATGGCGATCGGGGGGTGGGCGGGTTCGCCACAGATCGCGGCGTTCTTGATCCTGGCCTCCTGCTATCCCCTGTTCGCGTGGTGGACCCTTCGCCCGGTACTGGGACGGGGATGGGTGGCCTTCACGGTGCTCGCGGCCGGTGAGGTGTTCCTGGCGTTCCCGACGGATGCCCGGGGGCAGGACCCGACCTGGCACGGGATCATCCACCTCATCGGCGTTTTCGTGGTCACCGTGGCCACGGCGGCCGCCGCGGCGCAGATCACGCGCGCGACCTGGACGCGGCCTGGATGGCGTTCGTGGAAGGCGGTGGGTGCGCCCGCTGTCGCCGTTGGTGTCCTGGTGGGCGCCGCCGCCGGCTTCCATGCCGGATGGGCAAAGGTCTTCTTCGTGCTGGCGATCACCCTGCCGATCCCCTGGCTTACCCGGTTGGTTGCGCGGGAGGGCCCGGGCGCCGGCATAGGCTAGCCTGTCGCGATGTCAGCCTCCTCGCCCCTGCGCCCGCTCCGCGTCGGCGTGCAGCTGCCCGAGGTGGAGCGCGAGGTCCGCTGGCCCGAGTACGTCGCGATGGCCCGCGCCGCCGAGGAGGTTGGGTTCGACTCGGTGTGGGTCGGCGATCACTACCTGTACCGCGACGAGCAGGGCAACGAACGCGGCCCGTGGGAGGCCTGGACCACGCTGGCGGCCCTCGCGCAGGCGACCCAACGCCTGGAGCTGGGGCCGCTGGTGGCGTGCGCCGGCTTCCACCGCCCTGCCGTCCTGGCCAAGCTCGCCGCCTCGGTCGATGAGATCAGCGGGGGGCGGCTCCGATTCGGGATCGGCGCCGGATGGAACCGAACCGAGTTCGACGCGCTGGGGGTGCCGTACGATCGCCGGGTCTCACGGTTCGAGGAGGCGTTCGACGTGGTGCGGCGGCTCCTGGCCGGGGAGCACGTGACCACGCACGGGCGGTTCGTCCAGGTTGACGGGGCCGTGCTGCTGCCCGCGCCCGCGCGGCGGGTCCCGCTGATGATCGGCAGCAACAGCGAACGCATGCTCGCGTCGGCGCTGCCGCACGTGGACGCATGGAACACATGGTTCGACGGATACGGGAACACTGCGCGCGGCTTCGAGGCGCTCAACCGCCGGATCTCGGAGGCGTGCGCAGACGCCGGCCGCGATCCGGCCGGCGTCCGCCGGAGCGCGTGCGTGCTGGTTCGCCTGGACCCCGGCGCGACCGAACGCCCGAACGACGTCCCCGCGATCGAAGGATCGGTGGACGGGGTCGCGACGGCGCTCCGCGACTTCGCGCACGCCGGCGCGGACGAGGTCGTGCTGGTCCTGAACCCAATCACCGAAGCATCGATCCGCACGCTCGGCGCCGTGCTCGCCACCCTCGACCAGGGCTAGATCTGGGTCAGCTGGAGCGAGAGCTCGCCGGACAGTGTGGCCGTTCCGCTGCCGGTCAGCGCCGACTTGGGGAAGCCCTTCAGGGATAGCTGGATCGAGAAGGTCCCGCGCGACAGCGTCTTCAGTAGCGATCCGGTCGCGGGATCGATCCACGATGTGGTGGTCGTGTCCGTGAGCGAGCCCGCGTAGGTGGCGGTGGCGCCGGTCGGGATGCGCCCTGACGGGAGCGCGAGCACGCCGGCGAAGTCGGCGACCTTGACCGTCACGTCGACCGGGACGGTGGCATCGCTCTCGATGACCGCCGCGTCGGCCGACCCGAGCTTCTCGCGTCGCAGGAACGTCGAGGTCGCGCGGTAAGAGAGCGACGAACCCCAGAACGCTTGCGAGACCTGCGTAGACCAGGTGTCGCCGGGTCCGACCGGATGGTCCGGGAGGAACGCGAGCGGCCTTGCGATCCCGGCTTGCGCGGGACCGGGGGCACCACCCGAGAAGAGGTTCACCCCGCTGGACGTTCGCAGCGTGCCGTCGGCCCCGACGGTCAGGGTGGCCGGTGGAAGATCGGACAGCGTCACGGGCAGTCCGTTCGACGTCATGGTGGGGTTGGTCACGGTCTGGACGATGGTGGCCGTGCCGGAGGGGTCCACGTCGGCCACGCGCCATGTGACATCGGCCTGGATCTCATCTTCCGTGGGCGTCGGCGACGTTCCCGAAAGGGTCACGCCGCTGACGTCCATGACCATGTGGTAGCGGAGCGACTTCCCAGGGGTGAACGTGACGCGAACGTCGATCGGGGCCGGCTTCTTGAAGACCAGGAAAGCGCCGGCTGCCACGGCCGCGAGCGTGAAGCCGAGCAGCAGGGTGCCCACCCCGCGCAGGGGTCGTCGCGCCGCCTTCTGCTCGTCGCTCACCGAGCGATGCTACCGCCGGCGGCTGCGTTGGCTATGACGTCCCGAGGGCTTCGGGCGCCCGTCGTTGCGAAGGTCGGACGGTCCCTGGTTCGGCCGCTGTGCACGTATCCCCGCGTCCTCGAACTCCGCGTGGAGCTCGAGGATCTTCGCCATGGCCCGGACCTCACCGTGCTGCTCCGGCGTGACGAACGTGATGCCCGTCCCCGAGCGCCCGGCGCGGGCGGTCCGGCCGACGCGGTGCACGTAGGCCTTTTCGTCCTCGGGCGCGTCGAAGTTGATGACGTGGGTGATGTCCTGCAGATCCAGGCCGCGCGCGGCTACATCGGTAGCAACCAGCACGTCGTTGGCCCCCGAGGCGAAGTGACCCAGCGCGCGCTCCCGCTGCGGCTGGCTCATCCCGCCGTGCAGCGAACCCGCCCGGAACCCCTGCGCCTTCAGGTTCTTGGATAGGCGATCTGCCCCGCGCTGCGTCCGCACGAAGATGAGCGTGAGGCCCCGTTCGGCGGCGAGCTCGCGGACCAGCGCCGCGGTCTTCTTGGGATGCTCCACGCCGATGAACCGGTGCGCCGCAGTGGAGATGGTCGGGGAATCATCGACGACCTCGTGCATCGCGGGCTGATAGGTGAATCGCTTGGCCAGGCGACCGACCTCACCGTCCAGCGTGGCGCTGAACAGCATGGTCTGGCGTTCGTCGCGGAGTTGCTCCAGGATCCGCGTGACGTCGGGCAGGAACCCCATGTCCAGCATGCGGTCGGCTTCGTCCAGCACGCAGATGCGGACGCGATCCAGGCGGAGCAACCTACGGCTCACCAGGTCCAGGAGCCGACCGGGGGTGGCGATCAGGATGTCGGCGTGCCGGGCACGCTTGGCCTGCGCTTGGATCCCCACCCCGCCGTAGACGGAGGCGATCTGCAGGTGCTTCACGTCGGCGATGGCGCGGAACTCCTCGGTGACCTGGCTCGCCAGCTCACGGGTGGGCGTCATGACCAGCGCCGTCGGCGACCGGGTGTCGTGCATCAGCTGCTCGACGATCGGTACGGCGAACGCGAGTGTCTTGCCCGAGCCGGTGCGCGACTTCGCGAGCACGTCGCGTCCCGCGATGGCATCGTCGAGGACCAGCGACTGGATCGCGAAGGTTTCGTGGATGCCGCGCATCCTGAGCGCCTCCGCGACGGAGGCGGAAACGCCGAAGTCGGCGAACGGCCGGCCGGGCGTATCGTGCGTGGTCCGGGCAGCGTCGATCGCTGCGGCGGTAGAACTGGTCATGCGGACAACTCCTAAGAACGTGGTGCGATGGGACTCACGCGCGGTGCGCGCAGTCGTGAGCGACGCTAGCCGGGTTGAGAATTCTCTGCCGGTGCGTCGACGACGATGTCCTCTTCGACCGCGATCTGAGCGAACCCGTCGTCCGTCTGCTCAGGGAAGATGCCGTTGGCACGGTCGTCGCGCCGTTGGTTGCGGGCTACGCGGAGCTCCTCACGGGCGGCGGCCTTGTTGGCCTTCACCTCGCGACGCTGGCGCTTTCCCATACTGTCAGGCACGCACCTAGCGTACGTGAATCGACACGCTACGCGACGGACCCAGATATCGCGTTGTTGTGATGACCCTAGCCCAGCGCACGTGCGATCGCGAACGCCGCATCGGTGGTCCAGCGATCCGCGAGCGGATCCAGCGCCGTCTTCCATGTTGAGAACTTGACCACAACGGTCTTCGTCGGTGCGTGAACGAACACCATCTGCCCGTGGATCCCCAACCCCGCGTAGGCGGGCACATCCGGTGCGAGCACCCACCATTTGTTCCGGTAGTGGGCACCGGGCCGCCGGTCAGCGGCGTCGGCGCCCTCCGCGAACGCCGCCACCCCGTCCGGCGCCCCCGCGATCGTGTCCGCGATCCACGCCGCGGGCACGATCCTCCGTCCGCCCCGCATCCCACCGTTCGCGAACAGCGCGCCGAACCGCGCGAGGTCCCGCAGGGTCGTGCACACGCCGCCGTCGGCCATGGCGTTCCCGTGCCCGTCCACCGTAACCTCGGCGTCGAACTCCGCGCCCATCGGCTGCCACAGCTCGCGGGCGATCAGCTGGGCCAGCCTGGCGCCGCCGGCCCGCTCGATCACCCAGCCCAGAAGGTCCGTGAGGATGGAGCGATACCGGAACGGGCCTCCATGTTCCCCATCGTTCTTCAAGGTGGCGTAGTAGGCGTTGGCATCTGCGGGCAGGCGGCGGCGGCTCTTGGGACGCCACAGGTACACCTCTTCGTAGACGCGAACCTCGGCGTCCATGTCCTCGTAGTCCTCGTTGAACCTGGTGCCGGTCCGCATGTCCAGGAGGTGCTGCACCGTCGCCCCGCCGAAGCTGGTGCCACGGAGTTCGGGCAGGACGTCCGTGATGAGCGAATCGGCGGAAAGCTCCCCGCGACCGATCAGGATCCCGGCGATGGTCGACGTGATGGACTTCGAGACGCTCATGAGCAGGTGCGTCGTGTCGGGCGTCATCCCGTTGAAGTACCGCTCGGACACCACCTTGCCCCGGTGCAGAACCATGAACCCGTCGGTAGCCGTGTCGGCGAGCATCTTGCCCACGGTCATCGACCTGCGCCCCGACGTGAACGCCAGATCGTCCAGATCGCGTTCGGCGCGGGGGAGCTTCCAGGCGGGGCCCTCCCCGCGCGAGATCCTGGCGGTGGGGATGAGGTCGCGGACGTGCTGGAATCCCCAGCGGTTGAAGGGCGGGCTCTGCCAGTTCGCCAGAGTGACAAGCCGTTCCGGTGGAGGCGGGGTGCCCTCCATGAGATGCAACTGGGCAGCGGTGCGATAACGCGGCATCGCGCGAACCTACCTCCGGTCACCCGCTTAGACAAGCGCAGCCTCTGCCCGGTCTTAGACTCACGCGATGGAAAGTGGACCCGCGGTCCCGCCTGCGGCGCCTCCGTGGCGCGAGGTCTTCCGCGGCCCACGGGGCCGCCTCGCCGCCGGGCTCCTCCTCCTGGAGGCCATCGCCGCGATCCAGTACCTCGTGATCGCAACGATCATGCCCGACATCCGCCGGGACCTCGGGATGGTCCAGCTCTACGGACTGGCGTTCACGGCATCGAGCCTGGCCATGCTCGCCTCCATCCCGATCGCGGGGAAGGCTGTCGACCGGTTCGGTCCCCGTCGCGTGCTGTTGCTGGTGTTGGCGCTGATGGGGTGCGGGCTGCTGATCTCGGCCACCGCGGTGGCGATGCCTGTGCTCCTTGCGGGGCAGTTCGTGCTGGGTGCGGGCGGCGGCGGGCTGTATGCGTTCTCGCTGGGAACGGTCGCCAAGACGTTCCCGGAACGCTTGCGCCCGCGGGTGCTGGCGCTGATGGCCACCATGTGGATCCTCCCGGGGTTGATCGGGCCGCCGTTCGCCGCGCTCATCGCCAGCACGGTTGGATGGCGCTGGGCGTTCGTCGCGCCGCTCCCACTTCTGCTGATCGGGTGGGCGCTCATGGCACCGTCTCTGGATCTGGTGCCGCCGCCCGAGGATCGCCGAACGGCACTGGCGCCTCGCTGGCCGCTGCAGCTCATGCTCGGCGCCGGGTTGCTGTTCACCTCGCTGACGGTGATCGAATGGTGGGCCCCCGTCTTCACGATCGCAGGGTTCCTCATCGCGTGGCCCGCGCTCCGGCAGATCGTGGTGCGGGGCACGTTCCGCGCAGCGGCCGGGATCCCCGCCGCGGGCGCCTCCGCGTTCCTGCTCTCGTTCGGTTTCATCGCATCGGACTCGTTCTTGACCCTCATGCTCACCCGGGTTCGTGGACTGTCGCTGGCGATGGCGAGCATCGCGCTCACGGCTGCCACCATCATGTGGTCGGCCGGCAGCGCGTGGCAGTCGGGACGAACCGGCGGCACCGCGCTCTCGCGCCTGATGCAGCTGGGAACGGCCTTCATCTTCCTCGGTGAGGCCGCCGTATTCGCAACCCTGTGGACGGTGGTTCCCGTACCGGTGGCGTTCGTCGGGTGGGCGTTCGTCGGACTGGGGATGGGGGTCGCCTTCCCCGTGCCCTCGCTCGCAACCATGCAACAGTCCCAGGCGGGCGAGGAGGGGCGCCAGCTGTCCTCCGTGCTCCTGATGGACATGGTGGGGGTCGCGAGCGGCGCGGGGTTGGGCGGTGGCGCGGTGGCGCTCGCCGCGGCCACGCACACATCGCTGGCGGTCGGGATCGGGGCGTCGTATGCGATGGGCCTCGGCGCGTTGGCGCTCTTGATGATCACCGCAGCGCGCCTGGTCCCCCGGCGGCCCGGAGACGAACAGGCTCCGCCTCAGAACTTCTGACGGCGAGAGGACACCATCAGCACGACGAGTGCCGCCAGACCGAAGAGCGCCGCCAACCCGACGAACAGACCGGCCGAGTGGCCGACGGCGAGATCGACCGAGAGGGTGGAGCCCAGTGAGGAGTACACGCTGGTGAGCTGGCTCGCCGTCTGCGCGGTGAAGGTCTTGCCGCCTGTATCCGCGGCGATCTGACGGAGCAGCGCCGTGTCGGCGCCCGTGCTCGAGGTCTCCAGGCCCAGCGCGACCGTGAAGACCGGAACCCCCAAACCGGCCGCCCGGGTCGCGGCCGTGCTGGGGCTGACCGTGCTGCCGGTGTCCAGACCGTCGGACAGCAACAGCACCGCGGCGGGGCCTTTGCCGTTCGTTCGCCAGTCCGTCTCCATGGCGTCCAGCGCGCTGGTCAAGCCGTCGCCGATCACCGTGCCTTGGGCGGTCGTCAGGGCTGAAAGCGCCGAGGTGACGCGACCGCGCCCCAGGGTAGGCGCGACCGTCAGATCGGCGGTGCCGGAGAACGTCACCAGACCCACCCGGAAGTCGGCCGGCAAAGCCTTCAGGAATGCATCCGCAGCGGATGTGGCCGCGCCCAGCCGCGTGGGAGCCACATCGGTCTGATCCATGGAATCGGAGGTGTCGATGACCAGCATCACGGTTCCGTTGGTCACCTGGCGACTCAAACCGAACTGCGTGAAGGCGATGACCAAGAACACGACTGCGATCGCCAACAGGACAAGCGGTGCCGCTCGCTCGTAGAGCGGCCGGCGCTGCGATCGGTACACGGCGCGCGCACGGCGGCCCTTCGCCTGGACCGGCTTGCGTTCGCGCGCGTTCACGAAAAGGTAGGCACCCGTCAGGACCAGCGCGATGAGGATCACGGTGAGGATCAGCGGGTTGTTCACTGCCGGCAGCCTACGACGGCCCAGCGCTCGTGAGCGTCAACGGGCCGGGCGCCACATCGTGGTGACGGTCGGTCCGCCTGCGGGAAGGCTGAACGCACCGTGACGCTCGAACCCAAGCTTCGCGTAGCGTTCCAGGTTCGCGTCGTTGGTCGATTCCAGATAGGCCGGCGTGTGCGTCGCATCGATCTCGGCCAGGTTGGCGCGGATCAGGGCGCCGCCCAGCCCCGTGCCTCGGTGATCCTCGTGCGTCCCCCACAGGCTCAGGTAGAAATGAGGTTCCTCGTGAGGATGGCTTGCTTCGAATCGCCGCATGATCTCCGGGAACAGCGCTCCGCGTTCGTTGGCGAACGCGGAGAGCAAGGGTCCCAGGCTCTCCTCTTCCTCGGAAGTGAGTTCGGTTCCCCCGGGCGGTATCCACAGCGCCACGGACTCGCACGCCCCGCTCACTCGCAACCACTGGTAGCGGAGCGCGCTTACGAGCATGACCGACCACCAGGCGGACACCGCCGACGCCGGCGCCCCCTCCAGCGTCCATCCCCACACCGGATCCCGCTCGAACGCGGACGTGATCGTCCGCGCGGCCGGCGGGATGTCTGCGGGCCCGGCGGTTCGCGTGATGACCGGAGGAGTCACGCGGACACCATCCCGGAACGGTCCTCGATCTCCCACGCGTGGTCAAGGACGTGCCACGCCGCCCGCCGAACGAAGTACCGGGGCGACCACATGGCTCCGCCACGCGGGCCGGACAGGGGAACCCCCACCGTGGCCGCCTGCGTGAGCCCGGCGAGGACGTTGCCGCGATGTGCGGCCGGCGACTGCGAGCCGGCAGTCGGCCCCGCCAGACGAAGGCCGATCTTCCCCACGTAGCCGGCCTCGGCGCCGATGACGTGCGCGAGGATCCCGTCGAGCTCGCGTCCCCCGCCGCGCGGGCCTCGGGCGAGCTCCACACCGGCCGCGCCCGAGGCTGCGCGATCCAGCGCTGCCCAACACGCCTCCAAGACGGCCGACAACTTCCGCCGGTCCGCCGGCTTCACCGGCAAGGCATCGGCCGCCGACGCGATGGCAGGTGCGCCGAAATCAGTGGTGGCGTTGCCCTCAAGCCACTCGGCAACGACGAGATCGGAGAGCCGCTTCGGCGCCGCGAACCTCGGGCGCACCCCCGCCGCCGTCAGGACGCCCGCGTACCTCGGCCCATAGGCGAGGAGTGCGGTCATGGCCCCCTCCTGGTCGCGGGCGGTTCGACAGAGCCCCGGCCAGTCGAGCGCGCCGGCGAAGACCCGTTTCGTTCCAAGTTCGAGATAGACATCCATCGGTGTGGCCTCCGAGCGGAAGCGGAGTCTACCCCGGGCACACCTGCGAAACTCACCAGCCATGACCCTGCCCCAGACGTTCCAAGCCGAGCTCGACCGGTTCCGGGTCACGTGGTGCCGGGGACCCTGCCGGTATCGGAACAGCCACCGGCGCGGATTCGCCACGCCGGGAACGATTCACCTGGACTCGAAGATCGGCACCCGCCGCTCCCTCTACCGGGGCCTGCATGAGATAGGTCACGTGGTCCTGGGCCATGCGCGGCGCGGGCCCAAGCGCCGCTGGCAGGTCGAAGCCGAGGCAGAGGCCTGGGCCCAGGAGCGCATGAGCGAACTTGGCCTGGAATCACCGCCCGAGATCGTGGAGGCGGGCCGCGCCTACGTCGCGCGGATGAAACGCTGGGGCGACAACATCAGCCGCGCGGCTGGAGCTGGGCCTGAGTGAGCCTGAAGACCGGGATCTTCCGATCGGTCCCCGTCTCGTACTCAGCGAACTGCGGGGAGATCGCCACCATCCCAGCGTAGAGCCGGTCGCGTTCGTCGCCGGTGGCCTCGGTCGCCTCCACATCGACGGTCTCGATGCCGATCTCGATCCCCGCGTTCGGGTTGGCCTTCAGGTTGTGATACCACGCGGGATGGGCGTCCGAGCCGTTCGCCGACGCGATGATGACCCACGCGTCCCCATCTCGGTAACACGCCAAGGGTGTCGTGTGCAGGTTGCCCGACTTCGCCCCCGTGCTCGTGAGGAGCAGCAGCGTCCTGCCCTCGAAGTACCCGCCCACGATGCCGTCGTTGTCACGGAATTCCTGGATGATCGCCGTGTTCCAGTCGCTCATGCCGCCGCCCTCCTGCCTCCGGTTTCACGGCAGCATACGAACCAACCGGTGAAAGCCCTGTTCGTGGCCGGTACGCTTGGCGGGCATGGACATCGACCCGGACTTCCAACCGCTTGAAACGGAGCGCCTGATCCTTCGCCGTTCCCAGCCGGAGGACGCTGAGGCGATCTCGACGTATCGCAGCGACCCGGAGGTCAACCGCCACCAGGGATGGGAGCGCACCGACGTCGCCGGCATCAGGGAAGAGATCGAGGTCATGGCGGCGCGCATGCCCGGCGAACCGGGCGGGTGGGTGCAGCTCTCGCTCATGGAGCGCGAGGACGGCAGCCTGGTCGGAGACGTGGGATTCACCCATGCGGACGGAGAACCCGGCGTGATCAAGATCGGCTACACCATCGCGCCGGTGTTCCAAGGGATCGGCTATGCCAGCGAAGCCGTCGCAGCGATCGTGGCGTACGCGTTCGATCGGTTGGGAGCAAAGGTGGTGCGGGCTTACGCGAGCGCCGAGAACATCGCGTCCATCCGTGTCGCGGAGAAGGCAGGCATGCGGCTCATGGAGCGGTTCGAGCATCACTCGGGCGGCGAGACGTGGCACGGCGTTCGCTACGAGGTGCGACGTGATGGCGCCAGCAGCTCTTGAGCGTCGCTGACTTCGTGC
>JBBRTK010000009.1:0-30649 GCA_038244455.1 Actinomycetota bacterium | reverse complement strand
GCCGTGGCCAACGTGTCGGCCTTGAGACGAGCCCCGGCGACCGCACTTGCGAGCGCCTGTTCGCGCGCGCCGGCGGAGTCGCTCACGCCGAACGTCACACCCTGGACGCGAGTAGCGCCCGCGGCGATCGCGTGCGAGATCGTCGTACTCAGGGTGTCAAGGTTGCGAACGATGGCCGTCAGCGTCTCCGACGCGGTGTAGACGGTCTGTTCGGCGGGGGTCTTGCGGTTGATCGTGTGCGAGTAGAGATTCACGTTCGTCGTCTTGATGTCCTTCTTGGCTACACCGTCGGCCTCAAGTGCCTTGACGACCGCGGCTGCGGCGGCCTGGTTGTTGGCGTACGCCGTGGAGCTGTCCGGATCGTCGGTCGAGATCTCCAGGGAGACGGTGACCTGGTCAGGGGTGGTACCGACCGCGGCGGTGGAGGCCACCATGACCGTGTGCGGGGTCCCGGGGACCGCCTGGCTCGTCGAGTCACCGTTCCCGATCCGTGAGCCTGCGAATCCCCCTGCTACGCCGAGGATGGCTGCCAACACGAGGGTGCCTTTGCGTTCCATGGTTCGCCTCCGTTCGATGTGATGTCACCTTATGCCCGCGGGCGACGGGGGTGTGACGGGTCGTAGGCGGAGACGGTTCCCTACAATCCCCCCCGAAGGGCCGGTAGCTCAGTGGTAGAGCAGGGGGCTTTTAACCCTCGTGTCGGAGGTTCGATCCCTCCCCGGCCCACATGCCACAGCTGAACGCTTCAGGAGCGCAGATCCATTACGAACAAACCGGAACGGGGCCGGACATCGTCTGGGTCTCGGGCGGTGGGGGGTTGGCCTCCGACTGGGACCCCTACCAATTGCCCTTCTTCACGATGGACTTCCGCAACACGACGTTCGACAATCGAGGGGTCGGCACCACCGTGCCCCGGGCCGAGCCGCCGTGGCCGATGGAGTCCTTCGCGCAGGACACCATCGATCTCATCGAGGCGGTGTGTGATCCACCGGTGAGCCTGGTCGGACTGTCGTTCGGCAGCGCCATCGTGCAGGAGGTGGCCCTGATGCGGCCGGACCTGCTCCGATGCGCGATCGTCATGGGCAGCGGCGCCTGGAGCACCGAGTGGGGCTGGGACTTCCAAGCGGCCGAGATAGAGTTCCGCAGAGCCGGCGGGCGCTTGGGCGGCATGATGGCGGTCACGCACTACGCGGCCTTCATGTATCCGGCCAGGGTGCTGGGTGACCGCGTGCTCTGGCCGAAGCTTCGGGCCGAACTTGCCGCCTATTTCGCGCTCGATGACCACGAGGATTCGCTGATCCCGCAATGGGACGTGAGCCTTCGGTTCGACCAACGCGAGGGGCTGCCGGGGTGCATGGTGCCCATGCACGTCATCTCGTTCACGGAGGACGTGCAGGCGCCGCCGCAGGACGGCAAGGAACTGGCCGAGATGGCGGGCGCGGGCGAATTCCACCTCTTCGAGGGCATGGGGCACTGCTCGATCTACGGGCACACCCACGACATCCTGAACCCGTTCATCAAGGAGCTGGTGGAACGTCACCTCTAACGGTGTCGGTGGGGTTCGATACGGTGGCCGTGTGGACACGATCCGGCTGATCGATCCCCGAGGCGGACGGTGGCGACTCGACGTTCCCCGTACCGCGGGCGAACGGATGCGCGGACTGCTGGGCCGGACAGAACTCCCGGCGTTCACCGGCATGCTGCTCCTTGACTGCCACAGCATCCACACGGTTCGCATGCGGTTCCCGATCGACGTGGTCTTCCTTGACCGTGACCTGCGCGTAGTCCATGTGCGCGTGGCGGAGCCGGGACGGTGGTGGGTGCGGTGCGCGGGCGCCAGGCACGTCCTGGAGGCTCCGACGAGATCGGGCCTTCGGCCGGGGGATGTCCTCGCGCGTCTCTGACCGGCAGCCGTTCCCGTCGCTATACTTCCCCGGCTGCTCCCGGCAGGAGGTGAACCCGCCCCCATCGTCTAGCGGCCTAGGACGCCGCCCTTTCAAGGCGGAAGCACGGGTTCGAATCCCGTTGGGGGCACGCTGCACAGCACACCGTTACAACCGGCGTGACCAGCGTCGTTGCAGCACCAGTTCGCGCCTGTAGAGGAGTCTGGCCGTCCTCACCGCCCTGTCAAGGCGGAGATCGCGGGATCGAAGCCCGTCGGGCGCGCGAGGTCCGAAAGGACCAAGGGTTCCTCGGGGACCTGGGCCAGGTCAGGGTGGTTGCATCGCCCAAAGGCTGTGGTCCAGGTCCCCTTGCTACCCGCCGGTAACGCATTTCGCCGATCTGGGTGCACGCTCGAAGCAAGCGAACTCCGTATGCGCTCGTCGCACATCCGCTAGGTTGCGACGCATGGATCTGGCGGGGATCACGAAGCGGCGACTGGCGAATGAGCACCTGATCGGGACGCCGCTCGGGACGGCTGTTGAGGCGGTGACGTGGTTCGGGGCGGTGCAGGCGCAGGACTACAGCGGGTCGAAGTGGGGGCTCGCGCAACGGATGGCGCCGGGGACGACGGATGAAGAGCTCGATCGAGTCTTCGACGCAGGCAAACTGCTGCGGACGCATGTGATGCGACCGACGTGGCACTTCGTCACACCCGCCGATATCCGGTGGATGTTGGCATTGACCGGGCCTCGCGTACAGATCATGTCGGCGGCGCGCTACCGGGAGTTGGGGCTGGATGCGGAAACGCTCAGGAAGAGCGCCCGCGTGATCACGAAGGCGCTCGAGGGCGGCAACCAACTGGCGCGAGCCGAGCTCGCCGAGCGACTCGAGCGCTCGGGTGTTTCACCGGAAGGACAGCGGATCCCGCACATCCTGAGCTGGGTGGAGCTGGAGAGCTTGATCTGCAGCGGCGCGCGCAAGGGGACACAGCAGACATATGCCCTGCTCGAGGAGCGGGTACCGGCGACCAAGCCACTCGCGCGTGAGGAGGCACTGTCTCTGCTCGCTCTCCGTTACTTCAGGAGTCACGGGCCCGCGACCGTGCACGACTTCGCGTGGTGGTCGGGCCTTACGGTCCGCGACGCGCGCGCCGGTATCGCCCTGAACGGCGACGCGCTCGCCACCGCTCGATCTGACGGCCGGACGTACTTCCATGCTGCGACGTCGCGGGATCCGGGTGCGCGACTTCGCACCCCGTCCCTACACCTGCTCCCGAGTTGGGATGAGTATCTGGTGGCCTATCGAGACCATGCGCCCACCTACGACTCTGTGAGGCTCGGAGGCGTCGGGCGCAACTCACCGAGCATGCAGCGCAACATCATGACGCTCAACGGCCAGGTCATCGGCTCATGGAAGCGAACGATGCGCAAGGACGACGTCCAGATCGAGGCGAACCCCTTGATCGAGCTGACACCACCAGAGCAGGAAGCGCTCCATCGAGCGGCGGGCGACTACGCGAGGTTCGCCGGCAAGGCAAGGTTCGAAGTCGTCGGGCTGCCGTAAGGCGGGGTGCGGGCACCCAGTAGCATGCCCGAGCGATACCGCTCTTGGTTCCTGGGGCTGCGCCAACCCGCTCGTCAGCGCCGATCCACGGTAGAGCCCACACCGCTGCCCCGAATCGCTACACTCGAACTCCCCGGTAGACGGCCTGGTGAGCATTTCTGCCAGATCTCACCGACCGGGCCAGGTTGGGGCGGTAGAAATCCCCGACCTGGCAGGTCAGGGTGCCGCCCAGTCTCCGCTGGTAACGGAATCCCATGATCCGGTAACGCAATGCCGTCATCTTGACCAGGATCCACCAACCTGAATAGGGTGGCGACATGCTGGAGAACCGACCCTCGACCGATGAAGTGATCGCAAGACTGGGTTAGACCACAGACAAGGAGATCGACACGATGGGATACGCCGTAACCAACCCCGCCACCGGTGAGACGGTCATGACCTACGACACCCTCACCGACACCGAGCTCGACGCCGCGATCACCGCAGCGGACGAAGCGCACCGCACTTGGTCGAAGGAGACCACGGTCGAGGAACGCGCGGCCCTCATCCGCCGCGTCAGCGAACTCCACAACGAGCGCCGCCAGGGGCTGGCGGAGATCATCGTGCGCGAGATGGGCAAGCCGATCGCGCAGGCGCTCGGCGAGGTCGAGTTCGCCGCGGCCATCTACGAGTACTACGCCGACAACTCACCGGAGTTCCTGAAGGACGAGCCGATCACGCTCCTCGCGGGCGAGGGCTCTGCGGTCGTCCGTCGCTCGTCGCTCGGGGTGCTGCTCGGCATCATGCCGTGGAACTTCCCGTACTACCAGGTCGCCCGCTTCGCCGGTCCGAACCTCATCATCGGCAACACGATCTTGCTGAAGCACGCCCAGCAGTGCCCTGAGTCCGCCGCCGCGCAGCAGCAGATCTTCCTCGACGCAGGCTTCCCCGCCGGTGCCTACGTGAATATCTACGCCTCGCACGACCAGATCGACCAGGTCATCGCGGACCGGCGCGTGCAGGGCGTCTCGCTCACCGGCTCCGAGCGGGCCGGCGCGGCGGTCGCCGAGATCGCCGGGCGCCACCTGAAGAAGGTCGTGCTCGAGCTCGGCGGCGCTGACCCCTTCATCCTGCTGTCGACCGACGACCTCGACGCCACCGTGCAGAACGCGGTCGATGCCCGACTCGACAATAGTGGCCAGTCCTGCAACGGGGCCAAGCGCTTCATCGTGGCCGACGATCTCTACGAGCCCTTCTTGGAGAAGTTCACCGCGAAGCTCGCGGAGGTCGAGGCGACCGACCCGACCTCGGCCGACTCGGCGCTGGGCCCGCTGTCCTCGCTGAAGGCCGCCGAAGGGCTCGCTGAACAGGTCGAGCGCGCGGTCGAGCACGGCGCGACGCTCGTGCACGGTGGCACCCGCGACGGCGCGTTCTTCCCGACGACGGTCCTGGCGAACATCGCGCCAAAGAACCCGGCCTCCCAGGAGGAGTTCTTCGGGCCGGTCGCGCAGGTGTACCGGGCGAAGGACGAGGCCGACGCCGTGCGTATCGCGAACGACACCCCGTTCGGCCTGGGCTCCTACCTCTACACCACCGACCGGGAGCAAGCCAGTCGCGTCGCCGACAGCATCGAGGCAGGCATGGTGTACGTGAACTGTGTGCTCGCCGACGGCGTCGAACTGCCCTTCGGCGGCATCAAGAACTCGGGCACGGGCCGCGAGCTGGGGCGCCTCGGCGCCGACGAGTTCGTCAACAAGAAGCTGATCCGCATCGGCTGACGCGCAGGTCATCCTGACCCACGTCAAGAAGGACACATCGATCCTCGGCTTCTTTGCGAGATCGGGGGGCGACGCTGCGTGCCACGATGCGCCTCAACGCCCATGACGAGGGGTCGTCGGCGTTGCGTGCTGGTCACCAACAAATGGAAGTCAGCCGGAAAGAGAACATCCGACCTACCCCTTCCTCTGATCCTGACCTCCCTCGTCCCTACGGGCGTCGCAACGACTCCGAGTCCCTGAACCGCGGACTGGAGGCACCGTGTTCCTCGGACGGCCCACCGCCTCTGCTGGCGTCGTCAGCAGTTCGAAATGCTCGGCTGGGCCTGCCCGGTCAACGCAATAACCCTCGCGCGCCAGAGATCGCGGGCGGCTTCGATAGGCCGCCTGGAAGCCCAACTCCCTCGGCAAGCCCGAACCGCTTCAGCCGCGCGGAAGCGGCCTGGTGATGCGCCAGATCCATCACCGAACACCAGCGGCGCCCACTTCGCTATGCTCATAGCCCCGGAACGACGGCAGGATGCACTCCTGCCAGCGATTCAAGGCCAGGTAGCTCAGTTGGCAGAGCACGCGGCTGAAAACCGCGGTGTCGGCAGTTCGATTCTGCCCCTGGCCACCAGTATCAACGCCAGCAGGCGTTTCAGTTCATGAGTTCGTGGGAGCGGATGCCGGCCCAGTGACCCAGGACGCCCTGGTAGATGTCGGCTGAGCGCAAATACTCGTGGCGGTCCAGCGCGTCCAGGGCCAGGTGCAGGTCGCGGGCCGAGTGATCGTCTTCCAGTTCGCCAAACGGCATGAGGTCGCAGAGGTCGCCGTAGTCCAGCTCCAGGATCGAACCGGGGTCGAACGCCGCCATCCACTGATGGAGGTCGACGATGAGCTCGCTGATCGGGCCTAGCTCGGACCGTTGCAGCGCGGGGATGGCGTTCTCGGCGCGGCGCATCCCCCGGCGCACCGTGGTGGTGTACCGAAGCCGGTCCCGCCCATCGACCCCGGTCTCCAGCCGCCGGTCCTCATCCTTGAAGAACACGAACCACCGGATCGGCACGTGCCACGGGCTCTGCTGACAGAACGGCACCGCGCTCGGATCCTTGCGCCGGAGGCGGCGAAGATCGCGCGCAGCCTTCTTCGCGTCGGCCTTCGGAACGAACTGCTCCCAGAGATCGAACGGCTTGGCTTCGCGGAACTCGAGCATCGACCCCAGGACCCGAAGACGCATCCGCCACGGGCTCACGTAAAGGCGCCCGTTCACGGACCGCAGGTCGGCGTGTTCGCCTTCGGCGGGGGCGAGCATGCCCACCGAGCCGAGGGTCCTGCGGTCGTGGTACCGGGGGCGCCCGGGATCGGGCCGCTCGTTGGCGACCATGTAGCGCTCCCACCGGGTCTGCTCGGCCGGGCTGAAGGCCTCGAGCGGTTGGAACACGCGCAGGTAGGAGGAGGGAACCATGCCGGCGAGTCTAGCGTTCAGCCTCATCCCCTATGCTCTCGGCGTTTCCGGCGAAGGAGTTGACGTGTCCGTTCCCGCAGGTCCACCGGAGCCGGCCCACTGGGCCGGGACGCCGCCCCTTCGCCTGATCGCACCCGACGGCACGGCGGTGGGCGACACCGAGGTCGGCCTGGAGCCCGCGGTGTTGGCCGATCTGCTGCGGCGGATGATCGTCGCCCGGCGCCTGGACCGGGAGTGCATCGCGCTCCAGCGCCAGGGCGAACTCACCGTCTATCCCGGCTTCGAGGGCCAGGAAGCGGCCCAGATCGGGTCGGCGTTCGCGCTGGGGCCGGAGGATTTCGTCTTCCCGACGTTCCGCGAGCTGGCGGCCGCGTTGGTCCGTGGCGTCGATGCCGTCCAGTACCTCCAGTACCACCGGGGAACGTGGCACGGCGGACCCTACGATCCCCGCGCCACGCGGTTCGGGCCCATCTCCATCCCGATCGCCACGCAGATCGCGCACGCCGTCGGTCACGCGCTTGGGCAGAAGCTCGATGGCCTGAGCGCGTGCACGCTGGCCTATTTCGGCGACGGCTCGACCAGCGAGGGCGACTTCCACGAGGCGGCGAACATGGCCGGGGTGTTCGACGTGCCGGCGGTGCTCTTCTGTCAGAACAACGGCTGGGCCATCAGCGTGCCCACCACCCGCCAGACCGCGGGCGAGATCTGGCGCCGCGCCGAGGGGTACGGGTTCCCGGGCGTCCGCGTGGACGGGAACGACGTGCTGGCCGTCTACGTGGCCACGCGCGATGCCGTGGCCCGGGCGCGTGCGGGCGAGGGCCCGACCCTCATCGAAGCGCTCACCTACCGGGTGGGAGCCCACTCCACGGCCGACGACCCGGGGAGGTACCGAGAGGACGCCGAGGTGGAGCTGGCGCGTGTGTTCGACCCCATCACGCGCTTCCGGACGTGGCTGCTCGCCGCCGGCCACGTAGATCAGGTCTTCATCGCGTCGTGCGACGCGGAGGCCGAGGCGTTCGCGATGGAGGTTCGCGCGGGGGTGGTGGACACGCCGGCGCCGCCCGTGGAGTGGATGTTCGACTGGACCTTCGCGGCGCCTTCCGAAGCGTTCCAACGGATGCGGCGGGAAGCGCTCGGTGAGTGAGGTTCGCGAGTGGACGCTGTCCGGCGCGCTGAACCAGGCGCTGCGCGACGCGCTGGCCGAGGATCCGCGGCTCCTGGTGTTCGGCGAGGATGTCGGCATGTCCGGCGGAGTGTTCCGCGTGACCGACGGATTGCAGACCGAGTTCGGCGCCGAGCGCGTGTTCGATACGCCGATCAGCGAGGCGGGGATCGCGGGGGCGGCAGTGGGGCTAGCGTTCGCGGGCTGGAGGAGCGTTATCGAGTTCCAGTTCGACGCGTTCAGCTATCCGGCCTTGGAGCAGGTGATCGACCACGTGGCGAAGATGCGCGAACGCGTCCGAGGGCGCGTGGACATGCCGATCACCATCCGGATCCCCTCGTTCGGCGGCATCCGCGGCAAGGAGCACCACGGCGAGAGCCCCGAGACCTATTACGTGCACACCGCCGGACTCAAGGTGGTGGTGCCGTCCTCGCCTCTGGACGGCTACGCGCTGCTGCGCCACGCCATCGCCGACCCCGACCCCGTAGTGGTCCTGGAACCGAAGGCCCGCTACTGGTCGAAGGAGGCCGGCGCGCTCACCTGGGACGGGCCGGGCATCGGCGTGGGGCGCGTTGTGCGCGAGGGCGACGACGCGGCGATCGTGACCTACGGCGCGATGGTCTCCACGTGTCTGGAAGCGGCCGAGGCACTCGCGGGCGAGGGCGTGCAGACCCGCGTGGTGGATCTCCGGTCGCTCTCACCCCTGGACGATGAGCTGTTGGCTCGCTGTGCCGTCGAGACAGGGCGCGTGGTCGTGGTCCACGAGGCGCCAAGAACACTGGGCATGGCGGCGGAGATCGCCGCCCGGGTCATGGAGCTCGCGTTCGATCATCTGGAGGCGCCGGTGGGCCGCGTGACCGGGTACGACGTGCCCTATCCCCCGGCCTCGCTGGAAGCCCATTACCGTCCTTCCGTGGAGCGCATCAGCGCCGCGGTCCTGCAGGCGGTCCGATACTGATGGCCGAGCGCGTCTTCGCGATGCCCGACCTGGGCGAGGGACTGGCCGAAGGCGAGATCGTGGCGTGGCTCGTCGCGGAAGGCGACACCGTCGAACTCAACCAGCCCCTGGTGGAGATCGAGACGGCGAAGGCGACGGTCGAGGTGCCCTCACCGTTCGCCGGGGTCGCGAGCGTCCTCCACGGCATAGCGGGCGCGAGCGTTCCCGTCGGGGCGCCGCTCGTCACCTTCGAGGTCGCGGGCGAGGTAGCGGGCGCCGCCGAACGGCGAGGGAGCTCCTCCGCGGGCGCGACCCCGCCCATCCGGCGCCTAGCGAAGGAACTCGGCGTCGACATCGCAACCGTCGAAGGGTCCGGACCGCGCGGGCGCGTGGTGGAAGCCGACGTTCGCGCGGCGGCAGCGCCCGAGGACGTGCGCGCGGTGACACCGGGCGCACGTCCGAGCGAGGACCGGCTGGAGCTCGATCCGGTTCGCCGGGAGATCGCGGCCACGCTGACCGCGCAGGCCGCGATCCCGCAGGTCACCACGTTCCGCACGCTCGACTGCACGGAGCTCCAGCGTTTCCGCAAGGAGCGCGGCGTGTCTCCGCTCCCCGTCGTCGTGGCCGCGCTCTGCCGAACCGTCGGAACGCATCTCCTGCTCAACGCCCGTTGGGGCGGGGATCACATCGACCTGCGCCGGACGGTGAACGTCGGTATCGCCGTCGACACCGAACGAGGGCTCGTGGTCCCCGTCATGCGGGATGCCGCCGGCAGATCCGTGGTCGAGCTGGCCGCCCAGATCACGCGCCTGGCCACCGGCGCGCGCGCCGGCAAGCTCACGCTGGAGGACGTCGCGGCCACCCCAACGATCGCCGTGAGCAACACCGGGTCCTACGGCTCGGAGGCGGGAACCCCGATCCTCTCGCCCGGGACCAGCGTGACGCTCGGACTCGGCCTGATCTCCCCCCGAGCCCTGGTTGTGGAGGGCGAGGTCCGGCCGCGCGAGGCGTGCACGCTCAGCCTCACGTTCGATCATCGGGTGCTTGACGGCGCCGCGGCAGGCGCGGCCCTGACCGACCTGGTCGCGCTGTTGCAGTCCGCCGAGGGCCTGCGAAACTTGGCCGGATGAAGATCGCCTCTCTCCTGCCCTCGGCCACCGAGATCGTCTACGCCCTTGGGCTGGGAGAGGACCTGGTTGGCGTTACCGATGAGTGCGACTTCCCGGCTGACGCCGTCACCAAGCCCGTCATCAGCCGGAGCGCGATGAGCCAAGGCCCTCGGCCGCTCTCCTCCCGTGAGATCGATCAGGCCGTCCGCGAGCGCCTGGGGGCGGAGCAACCGCTCTACATCTTGGACAAGGAACTCCTTCGCCGGGAGCAGCCGGACATCATCCTCACCCAGGACCTGTGCCGGGTGTGCGCGGTCCCCGCCGGTCACGTGGAGCAGGCGCTGGAGGAACTCGGCA
The DNA here is from genome assembly GCA_038244455.1 of Actinomycetota bacterium. Taxonomy (GTDB): domain Bacteria; phylum Actinomycetota; class UBA4738; order UBA4738; family HRBIN12; genus JANXVR01. The sequence goes on along the minus strand of JBBRTK010000009.1, from coordinate 20,436 downwards.
CAACCGCGGCCAAGGTCCTGTCCCTGGATCCGCACTCCCTCGAGGACGTCATCGCCCAGATCGACGCGGTGGGCAAGCTGGTGGATCGCGAAGACAAGGCCGCCGAACTCACGGGCACGCTTCGCGCCAGGGTCGCGCGCGTGAAGGAGGTCGCGCTCCGGGTCCCCACGGTCACGGTGTTCGCTCTGGAGTGGTCCGAGCCGCCGTTCGTCGCAGGGCACTGGATCCCTGAGATGGTCCAGTTCGCTGGCGGGGTCAACCTCCTGAACGAGAACGGTCAGCGTTCGGCCGAGGTCGCGTGGCACCAGATCCGCGACGCTGCACCCGAGGTGGTCGTCTTCATGCCGTGTGGCTACTACTTGGACGAGGCCGAGGAGGAAGCACAGAAGTTCCTCCACCAAGCCGAGTTCGCGGACTCGCTTGCGGCGCGCAACGGCAACGTGTTCGCTGTGGATGCCACCTCGTTCTTCTCCCGGCCCGGCCCCCGGCTGGTGGACGGGTTGGAGATCCTGGCGTGGGCCATCCACCCTGAGGCCTATCCCGAGCCCCCGGCCGGCACCATCACGCGCCTCCGGTAGGGTCGGCGGGTGCGCACCGCTCCCGACGTGCCCATCTTGGAGTTCGATCCCTCGCCCACGGCCGTTATCGAGCCGAGCGAGCACATCGACCCCACCGACATCCCGCCGCGCGCGGTTCTCTGTTTCTTCCAGGACGTCATCACGAAGGTGGTGGAGGAGTTCGGCGGCCGGGAGATCGACGAGATCCGGTCCGAGATCGGGCTGGTCCCCGTCTACGAACTGGACTACCACGGCGCCCGGCTGGCACTGGTACACCCTGGCGTGGGCGCGCCGCTCGTGGTCGCGTTCACCGAGGCACTGATCGCCCGTGGGGTTCGTGCCTTCGTCGCGTGCGGCGGGGCGGGCGTGCTGGTGCCGGACGTCGCCCTGGGCCATGTGGTCGTCCCAACCGCCGCCATCAGGGACGAGGGAACCAGCTACCACTACCTCCCTGCTTCCCGAACGGTGGACCCGTCCCCCGAGGCCCTCGCCGCCATCATCGAGACGCTGGAACAGCGGAACGTCACCTACGTGACCGGCACGACCTGGACCACCGACGCGCTCTACCGCGAGACCCGCGACAAGATGGACCGGCGTGTTCGAGAAGGGTGCCTCACCGTCGAGATGGAAGTGGCCGCGTTCTTCGCGGTCGCGAAGTTCCGCGGGGTGGCATTCGCCTCGCTCCTCTACGCCGGCGATGACCTGAGCGGCGAACGGTGGGAGCAGCGGGGGTGGTTCGACCACATGTCGGGCCGCGAGGCCCTCTTCCACCTGGCTGCGGAGTCCGTCCTCCGGATCACGGTGGACCCGTGACGAGTGCCGGGTGGAGGGTCCAGCCCTGTTCGGTAGGCTGACGCCCATGAAGGGTCAGAACCTCGTCACCGCACAAGATCAGGGCAAACGCGTCACGTTCCAGTTCGAGGCGCCGAACGGGTTCCTCAGCGAGGCCGTGGGCGTGTTCGAACGGTGGGACGAGGCGGCCCAGACCTACTTCGTCCGGAAGAAGGACGGGACGCAGGTGCGGGTCCCCGCCCGGGGGGTTCGTCACGGCAAGGTCGTTCCCGACCGTCCGGCGTCCTAGCCATCAGCGACCACCAGGAGGCATCCATGTCCGAACTGCCCACGTCCCTCATCCGCCTTCGCCTTGGCCAGGAGGACTCGCACTACGGCGGGAACCTGGTGGCCGGTGCGACCCAGCTGAAGATCGTCGGTGACCTCATCACCGAGCTGGCCACGCGCTATGACGGCGACGAGGGCCTGTTCCGCGCCTACGAGTCCGTCGAGTTCCTAGCCCCGCTCTACGCCGGAGATTGGATCGAAGCCCGCGGAAAGATCGTGAGCACGGGTAACTCCAGTCGGAAGTGCGAGTTCGAGATCTACAAGATCGGCGCCGCACGCCCCGATATCAGCGAGAGCGCGGCGGAGTTCCTGGCCGAGCCCATCCTGACCCTCAAGGCCGTGGGCACCACGGTGGTCCCGAAGGCACACCAGCGCTTCCCTCACTGACCCGCTAGAGGCCGGTTGCCACCGGGGTCTCGGGCGGTCCGTTTCGAAGGATCGCCCGCGTAAGTTCGGCGATGCGGCGCGGGGCGGGCGTGAAACCGACGGGATCGTCGAGTTCGTCCAGGGTGAACCAGCCGTGGCCGACGATGCCTTCGCTCTGGCGCCGTTCCTCTAGCTCCGGGTCCACCTCAAGTGCGTCCACGCGGTAGAAGAAGAAGACCTCGGACTGGCGGATCCACTCCCCGGCCCACTCGAATTGGACCGTCCGCCGCCAGATGACAGGGCCGAGGTCACTCGTCACGCGGTGTCCGGTCTCCTCGAGGAACTCCCGGCGCGCCGTGTCCTCGAGCGACTCGCCCGGTTCCATCCCTCCCCCCGGCGTTGCCCAGAACTCCTGGCCGCTGGTCGGGTTGCGATAGCCGAACAGCAACACACGTTCGCGGGCATCCACGGTGAGCAGTCGAACCGCCGCCCGCGGAGTTGGTCCGTCTGCCGGGGAGGTCATCCGCGTCAGCGGCGGCGCTTGGGATCTTCCGGCGGGATGAACACCGCGCGCAGCTGCGCATCCACCACGGGGATCGATGCACGAACCTCACCGGCAAGGTGGCGGTCCATGAAGATGAGGAGGTTGGCACGCGCGAGGTACACGGCGCGCTCTTCGATGCCTTCGTCGACCGGCCCCGTGTAGAACTCCAATACCTCGTGCACGAATGTCGGTCCGAGCCAGATCGCGAACCCCGCCAGGTCCAATGCGGGATCGCTGACGGCAACGTCGGCCCAATCCACGATCGCGGTCAACCGCGTGCCGTCCTCGCTCACGTAGATGTGCTCGCCCTTGATGCCCGTGTGACAGAGCACCTTCGGACCGGCCTTGGGCGTACCCGCCGGGAACGGGTTCACCAGGAAGGTGTCCAGCCGGTGTCCGACGATCTTCGTGGCCCACGCGATGGCCTTCTCGCTCGGGTCCACACCGCCCAGATCGACCTCCCGTTTCGGGACGCCGGCCGTCTTCGCGGCCTTGGCGGGCGTGGTGTGCAGCGTCGACAAGGCCCCCGCGACCTCCTTGGCCAGCGACGTGCGGGCCCAGGGTTTCGGCCGAACGATCGGGCCGTCTGAGGTCTGGCCTTGGCGGCCTCGCGCCCGGTCGAACGCGGCCGTTCGCCACGGGAAGGAACCCGTCGGCTCGCCGACGGCGCGCAGCGTGGGCACCATGGCACCCAGTCGCTGCACCAGCGCTTCGTGCAGGGCGATCTCCGTGTCGAGATTGGCAGAGGCTTCCGCGTGCCGGGGGAACTTGATGACCGCGCCTGCGGCCTCCCACGTGTCGAAGTCACCGCCGAGCATGAGCGGCTTGAGACCGGTGGTCTTGAGCCCCGGGAAGGTTTCCTCGATGAGGTGCTTCACCACCGGCTTGGACGCGGTGTCAGTGAATGAGGAGAGGGCATCGGGGAGCGAACTCACTCTACGAAGCTAGCAGGTTGAAGCGGGTTGGAGACCGGTGGTTGCGCGTCCGCGAAGAGGGCGTACGGTGCGCTAGGAGGCGCGGTCCAGGTCGTGAAGGACGCTCAACAGATCCTCCACGTTGAAGGGCTTCGGGCAATAGGCGTCGGCACCGAGTTCGGCCGCCTTGGCCCGGTCGCGGAGCGAGGCGAGCGCGCTCACAACAACGACGCGTGGCCGCTCTTCCCGGGGCAACTTCATCAATGCCTCGAGAACCGACCAGCCGTCCATCTCGGGCATCATGACGTCCAGCACCATGAGCTTGGGATGATGCTCGCCGATCTCGGCCATGGCCTCGAGGCCGTTGTGCGCGGTGAAGGTTTCATACCCCTCAGCCTGCAGGCTGAACTCCAACACCCAGACGACCTGTGGTTCGTCGTCGACAACCAGCACGCTGGTCCCGGAGTTCCCCATCACATCCATCCCCCCTAGTTACGGCCTTCCTGCGTCAAAGCTGTATCAGCCGGCAGGACCGTTTATCGATGGACGCACGCACTAAGCGATATGCCCGCCGACCGTCCCGTCGGGGGACGTGGTCTAGTCATGCCGAAGGGGTCAGGAACACGTACGTGGCGTCGCTCAGGAGATGCGTACGCCGGTGCCGGCTACAACGTGCCCCACCGTGTAAGCGTGACCTTCGTTGCGCTGCAGGACCTCATCGACGTTCGCCGGGTGCACGGCAAGGACCATCCCCAGCCCCATGTTGAACGTCGTGAACATGTCGTCGTCGGTAGCGCCGGCCGTTTCCTGGACCAACCGGAAGATCGGATGTTCGGGCCAGGACCCACGCTCGATGGTCGCGCCCAAGCCGGACGGCAGCGCGCGCGGGATGTTCTCGTGGAAGCCGCCGCCGGTGATGTGCGCGGCGGCCGCGACCAGTCCATCGCGCGCGAGGGACAGCACGTCCTTCGTGTGCATCGCGCAGGGCTCAAGGAGTTCATCGATCAGCGGACGGTCCAAGCCGGGTGGTGTGTCGTCCAAGTCGAAGCTCGGCAGGAGCGCGCTCCGCACCAATGAGTAGCCGTTCGAATGCAGCCCGCTGGACGCCAGCCCGATCAGGATGTCGCCCTCGCGGACACGGTCCGCGCCGAGCAGCTGCGCCTCTTCGACCACGCCGACGCAGAACCCCGCCATGTCGAACTGCCCGGCTGCCATGACACCGGGGTGCTCGGCCGTCTCGCCGCCGAGCAGCGCGCACCCTGCGCGGCGGCACCCCTCGGCGACGCCTTCGACCATCGCGGCGATCTCCTCGGGGATCACGCGCCCGACCGCTACATAGTCCAGGAAGAAGAGGGGTTCGGCTCCGGTGCAGACCACATCGTCCGCGCACATCGCGACCAGGTCGACGCCCACGGTGTCCAGACGGCCCGACATCCGCGCGATCTCCAACTTGGTCCCGACGCCGTCGGTGGCTGCGGCCAGGTACCGGCCCTCCGAGATCTGGAAGAGTCCGGCGAACCCGCCCACCCGATCGGCCATCTCCGGACGCCGCGCGCGGGCGGCCAGCTCGGCGATCAGCGAGACCGCCTTGGCCCCTGCTTCGATGTCGACGCCGGCGGCGCGATACGCCTCACCGGACGGTAGGACCCCGCTCATATCGCCGGCAGATGCAGTTGGTCCTCGAGCATGAACTTCCCGGCTTCCCCAGGGATCGGGATGGGGTACTCGCCGTCGAAGCACGCCCGGCAGAAGGTCTCCTTGTCGCCCCCGCTGGCCTGGACCATGCCCTCCAGCGACAGATACCCGAGCGAGTCGGCACCGATGTAAGCGTTGACCTCCTCGACGGTGAGATCCGCGGCCACCAGTTCCTGACGGGTGGGCATGTCGATGCCGTAGAAGCAGGGCCATTTCACGGGCGGGCAGGTGATCCTGATATGGACCTCGGTGGCGCCGGCCTCCCGGAGCGCAGCCACGACCTGCTTCGTCGTGGTGCCTCGAACGATGGTGTCGTCGACAACGATCAGCCGCTTGCCGTGGATGGCCTCCGGGATCGGGTTGAGCTTCAACTTCACCCCCCGGTCGCGCAGCGTCTGCGACGGCTGGATGAACGTCCGGCCCACGTAGTTGTTCTTGTAGAGCCCATCTCCGTAGGGGATGCCGGTGACTTCGGAATAGCCCTGTGCCGCGGAATGCCCGGTGGTGGGCACAGCTATCACCATGTCCGCGTCGACCGGATGCTCCTTGGCGAGCAGCTTGCCCATCTCCCTGCGCGCCATGTGCACGGTGGCCTCGCGGAACCGGGAGTCGGGCCGCGCAAGGTAGACGAACTCGAAGACGCAGAGCGCAGCGCGTGGGGACTCCGCGAACCGCACCGAGTGCAGCCCACGGTCGTCGATGCGGATGAGTTCGCCGGGTTCGACGTCGCGGACCAGGGTGGCGCCGACGATGTCCAGCGCGCACGTCTCCGAGGCAACGACGAATCCGTTGGGAAGACGTCCGATGGAGAGCGGCCGGACGCCGTAGGGATCGCGGGCCGCATAGACCGAACGCTCATCCATCATGACGAAGCAGTAGGCGCCCTTAAGCGTGGGGAGGACGGAGAGCGCCGCCTCCTCCAGGGATCCCGTGGCGGACATCTCCGTCTGCAGGAGGGTGGTCACCAGGTCGGAGTCCGTCGAGGCGGTCCCGCGGCTGCCCACCCGTTCGGCCAGCTCCCGGGTGTTGACCAGGTTGCCGTTATGACCCAACGCGATCGAACGAACCCCGTCGGTCTTGAAGACCGGCTGCGCATTGTCCCAGGTGTTCGAGCCGGTCGTGGAGTAGCGGGTGTGGCCGATGGAGAGGTCGCCGGCCAGGGTGGTCAGGGTGGCTTCGCTGAAGACCTGGCTGACCAGGCCGAGATCCTTGTAGACCAGGATGTTGTGGCCATCGCTGACCGCGATGCCGGCGGATTCCTGACCTCGGTGTTGCTGGGCGAAGAGACCGAAGTACGTGAGCCTGCCTACGTCGTCTCCCGGCGCCCAGACGCCGAACAGGCCACACTCATCCTTCGGTGATTCCGTCCCCACGAGGCCACAAGGGTAACAGCCGCCCCGCCCGCTTCCGTCAGGATCGGCGCAGGGAGACGCCTTCCAGCGTAAGGAGCCGCTCCTTTCGAGCGAGACCGCCGGCGTAGCCGCCGAGTGCGCCGCCCGTTCGGAGCACCCGGTGGCACGGGATGACGATCGGGATCGGGTTCGAACCCAGCGCGTTGCCGACGGCGCGCGCGGCCTTCGGCTTCCCGATGCGGGCGGCGAGTTCACCGTAGGTGGTCGTCCGGCCGAAGGGAACACGCCGGGTTGCGGTCAGCACTTCTCGCGCGATCCCGTGGATCAACCGCCGGTCCACCTTCACGTCGAACCGGATCCTCCCGCCGGTGAAGTATTCATCAAGCTCGCGGCGAACCTCGTCGGTAGCCGCGGCTGACTCGAGGATCCGAGGGCTGACCTCCCGGGCCAGCTCACCGAGCACCTCGTCGCGTGGTTCGTCGGCGAACCCGACGCGAACCAGACCCTTCGGCGTTACCGCGACCAGGAGGTCGCCGATGGGCGATGCCGCGGTCCAGAAGGCGACGTCCGCGAGGTTGGTTGCCATGACGGTCTCGGCGAACCGCGTGGAGGCGGCGCTCGCCGCGGCTCGCGCGGCGGCGCGCGGCGGGGCGAGTCCGCGCAACACTCGCGTCAGGTCTTCGCTGCTTCGCGACTTCGTCATGCCATCATCTCCCTGAGGGCGCGCACGCCCAGCGATACGTTCGCGCGAGCCGTCTGCTCGGTACATCCCATCAGGCCGGCGATCTCCGCGTAGGACCGGTCGAACGCGTGCCGGTGAACCACGGCCAGCCGCTGGCGTGGCGGCAACGCGGCCACCGCCGCCCATAAGGGGGCATCCCCATCGGCGGGCTGGTGTACCGGCGCGTCGGCCAGGTCCAAGGCGTCCTGCGTTGGGATGGGCTGCCTGTTGCGGGCCCGATGATGATCCAGCGCCTTGCGGCTCGCGATCGTGAGCACCCATCGATCCAGCCGTTCCGCCTCGGTGACGCGCGGGTAGGCCTTGAGGGCGGACACGAACGTCTCCTGGAAGCAATCGTCCGCGTCGCCCGGCCCCACCGCGGCCACCAGGAAACGATAGACCGGCGTGCGGTTCGCCGCCAGGAAGTCCTGGAACGGAGGTATCGGAGCCGAGGCTCCCGGTTGTCTCATGTGTCGGATGGAACCACATCGCCCTCCTGGGTCGCCAACGACTGAATAACGCGGAGGGCCCCCTAGGTTGTGAAGTTCGCTGCAGGGATTCAGATCCCGAGCGCGGCCGGGATCTGATCGAATCGCGTGAGCACGGCCTGGGCCTCGGGTCCCTCGCCGTCGGCTCGGTCGTGGAAGCCGGCGAATCGGACCGCCGTCATCCCGAGCGCCAACGCTCCCGCGATATCGGTTCGTTTGGAGTCGCCGATATGGGCCGCCTGGGAGGGATCCTCGATCCCCAGCCCCTCGAGCGCCGGGCCGAAAGCCTCCGCCGCCGGCTTGAACCATCCGGTCTCATCGCTGAACGCCCAGGCATCGAAGAACTCGAGCAACCCGAACCCGTCCAGCCGTTGCCGCAGGGTGGGTGAGCCGGTGAGGCCGACATCACAGACGATCCCGAGCGCGATGCCCGCATCCCGGAGCGTTTCCAGCGTGCTCGCCGCGCCGGGGGCGGCGTGCAGCGGGGCTCGCTCACCCACCCGAGCGAACGTCTCCACCAGCTCCTCGCGCATATCACCCGACTCAACGCCCAAGTAGTCGCAGACGAAATCCGTGGCGTCGTGGGGGGTCCATTGCCCCGCGTTGTCGACCCACCGTTGCTCGAAGACCAGCCAGTTCTCGCGGAACGCCTCGGCCAGGACGTCTTCGGGGACCTCGATGCCGGCGCCGGCAAGGACGGCGGTCCAGGCGTCCAGATGCATCCCCCGCATCGCGCCTCTGTCCTCGCTGACAAGCGTGTCCCAGAAGTCGAACGTGACGGCGCGGATCATCGCGTGCCCTGGGCGATCACGCGGGTTCGCCTAGGAGGGCCGGCAAGGCCCCCTCGTAGCTCTCGCGGAGCTGGCCCACGGTGGCATCGAGCATCTCCTCGATCACCGCGCGCTGTCCGCCGGTCTCCCCGAGCCTGGTCAGCGGCACGCCGTGAGCGCCGGCAAGTTCGAGGAGACGTGCCTCCTGTTCCGGGTTGACGGACACCACCGCCCGCGAGGCGGACTCGCTGAACATAGCGACGTGGACCGGCAGATCGGCCCCCGCCAGCGTGACGGCGAACCCATGGCCGCCCTCGATGGCCGCCTCGGCCAGGGCGATGGCGATGCCGCCGTCGCTGCAGTCGTGCGCCGACGCCAGCACATCCTCCGCCGCGGCCGCGACCAGCAGCGCGATGAGGGCAGACTCCCGCTCAAGGATGAGCGCGGGAGGCTTCCCGGCAACCACCCCAAGCACCACTTCGGCGAATTCCCCGCCCCCCAGCTCCGCGAACGTTTCTCCCAGCTGATAGACGGCGAGTCCCGCGCGCGGGAAACCGGTGGGCACGCGCAGCCGGTAGTCGGCAAGCAGCCCGAGCATCCCGATGACCGGGGTGGGCCAGATCGCACTGCCCGCGGCCTCGTTGTAGAAGCTCACATTCCCCCCGGTGACGGGGGTCCCCAGGGCCAGGCAGGCGTCGCCCATCCCGCGGATCGCCTCTGCGAACTGCCACATCACCGCCGGGCGCTCCGGGTTGCCGAAGTTCAGGCAGTTCGTGATGGCAAGCGGGGTGGCGCCGGTCACGGCGACGTTGCGCGCGGCTTCGGCGACCGCGTGAGCGGCCCCGAGGTAGGGGTCGAGCGACCCGTAGCGCCCCTTGCCGTCCGTCGAGAGCGCGAGCCCTTTCATGGTGCCCGGAACGCGGACCACGGCGGCATCGCTGCCGGCTCCGGCCACCGTCTGCCCCTGCACCACCGAGTCGTACTGCTGATGGACCCATCGCTTGCTCGCGATGTTCGGCGAACACAGGACGCTCCAGAACGCGTCGGCCAGGTCACCGCTGAACGCGGTGAACGTGGGGTCATCTCCGACCGCGGAAGGATGAACGGCCGGGGCTTCGCGAGGCCTGTCGTACTCGGGAGCCTCGTCGGTCAGCGAACGTGCCGGAACCTCCGCCACAACCCGGCCCCCGTGCGTGACGGTGAGCGCGCCGCCCGTCACCAGCTCCGCGATGACCACCGCGTCCAGCCCCCACTTCGCACACACCTCCTGCACCGCAGTCAGTTGCGCGGGGTTCACGATGGCCAGCATCCGTTCCTGCGATTCGCTGGTCAAGATCTCGAACGGTTCCATGCCCGCCTGGCGGAGCGGCACGGCGTCCAGATCCAGCTTGGCACCCATCCCCGCGCGCGCCGCCGACTCGCTGACGGCGCAGGTGATCCCCGCGCCTCCCAGATCCTGCAGCCCTTCGAGTAGCCCCCGCTCGATCAACTCGAGCGAGGCCTCGATGAGGAGCTTCCCGGCGAACGGATCGCCGATCTGGACGGCCGGGCGCGACTCCTCCGAGGAGTCATCGAGCGTCGCCGAGGCCAGCACGCTGACCCCGCCGATCCCGTCGCGACCTGTGCTCGCCCCGTACAGCACCATGAACGAACCCGCCTGCGCGACCAGCGACGTTGAGGTCGCGAGCTTGTCCGCCCTGGCGATCCCGACGCACATGACGTCGACAGTTGGGTTCGCGCTGTGCACGTCCGCGAAGTGGATCTCGCCACCGACGGTGGGCACGCCGATGCAGTTCCCGTAGCCGCCGATCCCGGCGACGACGCCGCCGAACAGCCACCGGTTCCGCGGATCGTCCAGCGGGCCGAACATCAAGGGATCCAGCAGCGCGACCGGCCGGGCGCCCATCGAGATGATGTCCCGCACGATCCCGCCGACCCCCGTGGCTGCGCCTTGGTACGGCTCGACGGCGCTGGGGTGCGAGTGCGACTCCATCTTGAACACCACGGCGACCCCATCGCCCACGTCCACCGCGCCGGCATCCTGCCCCGGACCCACCAGCACCGCTGGCCCGTCGGTCGGAAGGGTCTTCAGGTGGATCTTCGAGCTCTTGTAGCTGCAGTGCTCGGACCACATGGCGCCGTACATCGCCAGCTCGGCGGGCATGGGCTCGCGCCCAAGGGTGGCCACGATCCGTTCGTGTTCGTCGTCCTTGAGGCCCAGTTGACGGTGCAAGGGGACAGGGGCCTCGGTCACCGCGCAGCGCCTTCCAGCGCGGCCGCCAGCAGCGACGCGAACATCCCCTGGCCTCCGGTGGGTCCCACGTCCGGATCCACCGCGTGCTCGGGGTGGGGCATCAGCCCGACCACGTTTCCGCGGTCGTTCCGCACACCCGCGATGTTGCCGACGCTGCCGTTCGGGTTCGCATCCTCATCAACCAGTCCGTCGGCCGTGGCGTAACGGAACACCACGCGGCCCTCCCCCTCGATCTGCACCAGCTGCTCGGCGGTGGCCACGAACCGCCCCTCGCCGTGCTTGATCGGGACCTCGATGATCTCGCCGGGTTCCATCCCAGCCGTCACCGCCGTCTGCGAGCTCTCCACCCGCAGCCACACGTCCTTGCAGATGAACCGCAGCGAGCGGTTCCGGATGAGCGCGCCGGGGAGCATGCCCGACTCGCAGAGGATCTGGAAGCCGTTGCAGATCCCCAGTACCGGTCCCCCGCGTTCGGCGAACGCCCTGATCTCCTGCATGAGCGCGGCCTTGCCGGCGATGGCGCCGCAGCGCAGGTAGTCGCCGTAGCTGAACCCGCCGGGGAGCACGACCGCATCGACACCCTGCAGATCGTGCGAGGCGTGCCAGAGCGGCACGCCGATCCCTCCCATGAACGTCACCGCGTCCAGCGCGTCGCGGTCGTCGAGCGAACCGGGGAAGGTGACGACGCCCACCCGGGCACCGGCGACGGCCACCTCAACCCTCCTGCAGGTCGAGGATCCGGTAGTCCTCGATCACCGGGTTCGACAGGAGCCGCTGGGCGATCTCCTCGACCTGAGCGCGAGCGGCGGGCTCGTCCCCGGCTTCAACCGTCAGCTTGATGTGCTTGCCCACGTGGACAGCGCTGACGTTGGTCCATCCCATCGTCGGGAGCGCCGCCTCGACGGCCTTGCCCGCCGGATCGGCGAGCCCCGCCTTCAGCGTGACCAGCACTTCGAACGTGAACGTCATCCGGTTCCCTTCTCCATGCCCGCGTCCTCGGGCCCTGCGCCAATCCGCCGACGGTACCCGGCGAACGCCTCGCCGGTGATCCGTTCGTAGGCCTCGATGTACTTCTGGGAGGTGCGGGCCAGCACGTCGGCGGGCAGGTCGGGTGGCGGTGGCTCGCGGTCCCAGCCGCTCGCGGCCAGCCAGTCGCGGACGTACTGCTTATCGAAACTCGGCTGCGCGCGGCCGGGCGCGTTCGCGTCGGCGGGCCAGAAGCGCGACGAATCGGGCGTGCCCACCTCATCGACCAGGATCAGCTCCCCGCCGCTGAACCCGAATTCGAGCTTCGTGTCGGCCACGATGATGCCGCGCTCAAGCGCCACGGAGGCGATGCGCTCGTAGATCTGGACGGTGAGTTCGCGCAGCCGCTCCATCAGGCCCCTGCCGATGAGGTCGGCGCACTCCTGCGGCGTCATGGGCATGTCGTGACCCTCGGCCGCCTTCGTGGTCGGGGTGAAGATCGGTTCGGGTAGGCGCGAGGACTCCAGGAGTCCGGGGGGAAGGGGCACGCCGCAGACAGCGCCGGTCTCTCGATACTGCGACCAGCCGGACCCGGCCAGGTAGCCGCGGGCCACGCACTCGACGGGGATAACCTTCGCGCGCTTGACCAGCATGGCGCGTCCCGCGAGAGCGGGGTCGTCCCGGTAGGGCTCGGGGAACTTCGACCGGTCCACGGTGATCAGGTGATTGCCCACCAGATCACGCGTCCGCTCGAACCAGAACGAACTGAACGCCGTGAGCACGCTTCCCTTGTCCGGCACCCGGTTCGGCAGGATCACATCGAACGCGCTGATCCTGTCCGAGGCCACCAGAAGGAGCTGATCGGGTCCGGCTATGTAGATATCGCGGACCTTCCCGCGGGCGTGCAGGCCTTCCGTAGCGCCCACTCAGGCGCCCTCGACGGGGAGCTTCTCCAGCTTGGTGAACACGCCCCCCATGTTCCGCAGGAACCGCTGCGGGTCGAAAAGCCGGTCGAGCGCGGCTTGATCGAGCGTTCCGCGGACGTCGAGGTCGGCCGCGACCCCATCCCGGAACGAGGCACCGTCATCCCACGCCGCCGCCGCGGCTCGCTGAACCACGCGGTAAGCGTCATCGCGCGCCAGCCCGCCGTCCACCAGCGCCAGCAGCACCGACTGACTGAACGCGATCCCGCCCAGCGAGTCAACGTGTTCGGCCATCCGGTCGGGGAAAACGACGAGCCCGTCCATCACCCACGCCATGTCCTTGAGCATGAAGTCCAGCAGTCCCGTGGCGTCGGGGAAGATCATCCGTTCGGCGGACGAGTGCGAGATGTCGCGCTCGTGCCATAGGGCCATGTTCTCCAGCGCGGCTTGCGCATGGCCGCGGATCACGCGGGCCAGCCCGCTCACGCGTTCGCACACGACCGGATTGCGCTTGTGGGGCATCGCGGACGAACCTTTCTGCCCCTGCGCGAACGGTTCCTGCACCTCGCGGACCTCGGTCCGTGCTAGGTGGCGGATCTCGGTGGCCATCTTGTCCAACGTGCCCGCCGTGATGGCCAGCGCCGCCATGTACTCGGCGTGCCGGTCGCGCTGGATCACCTGCGTGGACGCCTCGGCCGAACGCAGCCCCAGCTGCGCGCACACCAGTTCCTCCACTCGCGGATCCACGGCCGCGTAGGAACCGACCACGCCGCTGATGGCGCCGACGCTCACGGACTCCTGTGCCCGGCGCAGCCGCTCCCGGTCGCGGTCCAGCTCGAAAGCCCACACGGCCAGCTTGTGACCGAACGACGTGGGCTCCGCGTGGATCCCGTGCGAGCGCCCCATGCACGGCGTGTCGCGGAACTCCAGCGCGCGGCGCTTCACCACCGCGAGCAACGTCTCCACCCGCGCGAGGAGCTGATCGGCAGCCTCACGGAGCTGCAGCGCGAACCCCGTATCCAGCACATCCGAGGACGTCATCCCGAAATGGATCCACCGCCCCGCCGGACCGATCGATCCCGCTACGACGTCGACGAACGCCGCGATGTCGTGGCGGGTCACCGCCTCTCGTGCAGCCACGTCCTCGACCGTGAACGACGCCTGTTCGCGGCACGCGGCAGCGTCCTCCGGCGGGATCTTGCCGAGTTCCGCCCAGGCCTCCACGGCCAAGAGTTCGATCTGCAGCCAGTGGTCAAGGCGCGCCCGGTCGGACCAGACGGCCGCCATCTCGGGGAGGCTGTAGCGAGGGATCATGCGACCCTCGAGATCACAGCTTCAGGCCCTCCGCCAGGTCGTCCTTGAACTGCCACATCGTCTGGGCGACCTCGGGATCGCCTGTGCCGACGATCTGCGCTGCCAGCACCGCGGCGTTCACGGAGGAGTCGACCCCGACGGTGGCGATGGGAACGCCGGTTGGCATCTGGGCCGTGATGGCGAGCGCTTCGTTGCCGACCATCTGCGGTGCGGTGGCGATGGGCACGCCGATCACCGGCAGGATGGTCCGCGCAGCCACGGCCGCAGCCAGGTGTCCCGACAGCCCCGTCGAACAGATGACCACCTTCAGCCCCCGTTCGAACGCGGTCCGTGCGTACTCGTCCACCAGATCGGGGTTCCGCGAGGACGACATCACCCGCACCTCGTGGGGGATCCCGAACTTCTCCAGGATCAACCCTGCCTGGCGCATGATCGGCAGCTCTGCCGGTGAGGCGGCCAACACCCCGACCTTCGGCGTCTCGTCGGTCATAGGTTCCCTTCCGCCGCCGAGGCGGCGATGTCGTGTCGATACTGCATCCCGTCGAATCGGACCAGCGAAACGGCGCGGTAGGCGCGGTCGCGTGCCTGCCTGAGCGTCTCGCCCAGCGCGGTCACCGTGAGCACCCGCCCACCGGCGGTCACCACTCTATCGTCCCGCTCCGCGGTGCCCGCGTGGAAGACCGTTACCCCTTCCACCGCAGCGGCTTCTGGGAGCCCATCGATGGGGACCCCGGTCGCGTACGCGCCGGGGTAGCCACCGCTAGCCATCACGACGGTGAGCGCGGCGTCGGTGCGGAACGACGGGGTCGGGACCGTGGCCAGGTCGCCGCGCGCGGTGGCCAGCAGGAGTTCGGCCAGGTCGGCGTCAAGGCGCGGTATCACGACCGCCGTCTCCGGGTCGCCGAAACGTGCGTTGAATTCCAGGACCTTGGGACCGTCCTCGGTCAGCATCAGCCCGGTGAACAGCAACCCGCGGAAGTACGCACCCTCCTGCGCCATCCGCCGGGCCGCCGGAGCAACGATCTGCTCCCAGATCTCGGCCTCGGTCGCCGGAGACACGAACGGCAACGGCGAGAACGCCCCCATGCCGCCGGTGTTCGGCCCCGTGTCCCCGTCCCCGATCCGCTTGTGATCCTGGCTGAGGCCAAGCGGGACCACCGTCTCCCCGTCCACCAGGGCGAACGCGCTGATCTCCGGGCCCTCCAACAGCTGCTCGACCACCACGGTTGAGCCCGCATCCCCGAAGGCCCCTCTCAGCAGACAATCTTCGATGGCTCGCACCGCCGTCTCGCGATCGTGGGCCACCACGACACCCTTCCCCGCGGCCAGCCCATCGGCCTTGATCACGGCGCGCCCATGCAATTCGTCGTCGAAGAACCCGATCGCCAACTCGTGATCGACGAACGAGCCCCCGAGCGCGGTCGGGAGGTTCTCCTTGTAGAGGATGTGTTTCGCGAACGCCTTCGACCCTTCGATGCGCGCGGCGGCGGCCGAGGGACCGAACACCGTGCGCCCGTGCTGGGTCAGGGCATCGGCCAGTCCGGCCACCAGCGGCGCTTCGGGGCCGATGACCGTGAGGTCGGCATCGAGTTCGTCGGCGAGCCTCACGACCGCCTCGATGTCATCCGCGCCGACCGGGTGGCAGGTGGCCAGCTGTCCGATCCCGGCGTTACCCGGCGCCG
The DNA here is from genome assembly GCA_038244455.1 of Actinomycetota bacterium. Taxonomy (GTDB): domain Bacteria; phylum Actinomycetota; class UBA4738; order UBA4738; family HRBIN12; genus JANXVR01. Next base: position 4,771 of record JBBRTK010000009.1, on the reverse strand, counting down.
CGTGCAACGACGTCACCGACGGGCTGCGAGCCAGACCCCAGATCAGGGCGTGCTCTCGGCCGCCGCCGCCGACGACCAGGACCTTCATGCGACGGGCAGGCTCTGTTCCCGGGCGGGTCCCACGGAGACGACACTCGCCGGCACGCCGACCAGCTCTTCCATCCGCCTGACGTAGTCGCGTGCCTGTTTCGGCAGATCCTCGAACGTCTGGGCTTCGTCGATCTCCTCGCCCCAGCCCTCGAGTTCCTCGTAGACGGGAACGGCGGCGTGGAACAGCGATTGATGGGGCGGGAAGTCGTCGAAGCTCTGCCCGTCGGCCACGTACCCCGTGCAGATCTTCACCGTCTCGAACCCCGACAGCACATCCAGCTTGGTCACGAACAGTTCGGTCAGCCCATTGATGCGGGCGGCGTACCGGCCGAGCGCCGCGTCGAACCACCCACACCGGCGCTTCCGACCGGTGACCGTCCCGAATTCCTTGCCCCGCACGCCGAGTCGCTCACCCACTTCACCGACATCCTCCGTGGGGAACGGGCCGGCGCCGACACGGGTGATGTAGGCCTTCACGATGCCGATCACGCGGTCCACGTGCTTGGGACCGATGCCCGCGGATGCCAGTGCGTACCCCGCAACGGGGTTCGACGACGTGACGAACGGATACGTGCCTTTGTCCAGGTCCAGGAGCGTGCCCTGGGCGCCTTCCAGCATGACCTGCTTGCCCGCGCGAAGCCCCTCGTCCAGCAGCTTCGCCGTGTCGGTCACGTACGGCTGGAGCGTCGCGGCGAGCTCCATGTACTCCTCGATGATGCGCTCACCGTCCATCGGCAGGCGGTTGTAGATCTTCGTCAAGACCAGGTTCTTCTCGCGCAGGACGATCTCCAGCTTGGCCCGGAAGATCTTCGGATCGAACAGGTCTTGCACGCGGATGCCGATGCGCGCAGCCTTGTCGCCGTAGGCCGGGCCGATGCCCTTCTTCGTGGTGCCGAGGGCGTTCTTGCCCAGGAAGCGTTCCGTCACCTTCTCCAGCTCCAGGTGGTACGGCATGATCAGGTGCGCGTTGCCGCTGACCTTGAGGCGGCTTACGTCCACGCCTGCCTCGGTAAGTTCGCGCATCTCTTTGAGGAGATGGCGGGGGTCGACCACGACGCCGTCGGCGATCACCGACGTGATGTGGTCGTAGAGGATGCCCGAGGGGATGAGCTGGAGCTTCAGCAGCCGTCCCTCGGCGATGACGGTGTGGCCCGCGTTGTTGCCGCCCTGGTAGCGGACCACGAAGTCCATCTTGTCCGCGAGGTAGTCGACCGCCTTGCCCTTGCCCTCGTCTCCCCACTGGGTCCCGAGCACGATGGAAGCTGGCATGACGGCGTCAGTCTACCGGGGCGGCTACGGCCTACGGCCTTCGGTCTAGGCCTTCGGCTCATTGACGGGGGTGGGCGCCATTGGTACCGTCGCTACCTGCAGCTGACCAGATAACTGGAGGCCGTGGCGAACTTGCATCGTTCGCTGCGGCTTTCCTCTTTCCAGGGCACAGACGGCAAGGGAGCACACGCGGTGGGCATCGACTGGCACATCATCATCGCCGGCGCGATCGTCGGTTTCACCGTGGGTCTGACCGGGATGGGCGGCGGCGCGCTGATGACACCGATCCTGGTGATCTTCTTCCACATCGATGTGTCCAGCGCCATCTCCAGCGACCTGGTGGCCGCGCTGGTCATGAAGCCTGTCGGGGCCGGCGTCCACGTCAGACGCCGCACCGTCCGATGGGAACTGATCAGGTGGCTCTGTATCGGCTCCGTCCCGACGGCGTTCGGCGCGGTGTTCCTCCTGAACCACCTGGGCAACCCGGACCAGGTATCGAACTGGTCGAAGGGGTTCCTGGGGTGGACGCTCCTGCTCGCATCCAGCGCGATGATCTTCAAGGCCTGGTTGCAGAGCCAGCGCTCGTCCGCCGCTCGAGTCCGCGGGGAAGCGCCGCCCAAAGGCGGTGGCCATATCGACGTCAAGATCCTTCCAACGATCCTGATCGGGGCGCTGGGCGGGACGCTGGTGGGACTGACGTCCGTCGGCTCCGGCTCGATCATCATCGTGTGCCTGATGCTCATCTACCCCGAACTGCGCGGCGCGGAGTTGGTCGGCACGGATCTGGTGCAAGCTATCCCCTTGGTTGCGGCCGCGGCGCTCGCGCACGCGATCGTCGGAGACTTCCAGTTCCCGCTGTTCGTTTCGATCATGATCGGGGCGCTGCCTATGGTGTACATCGGCGCCCGGCTCTCGACGAGGGCACCGGATGGGATCATCCGCCCGGCGCTCGTGTTCGTGCTGCTCGCCTCGGCGCTCAAGCTCCTCAACATGGACACCTACCTGCTGGCCTGGGTGCTCCTCGCGTTCGCGCTCGTGGCGCTCCCCATATGGGGAGCCGTGGATGCGGCGGCTCATCCCGAGGCGCTCTGGGCGGACTCGGACAAGCCGCGGGGCTGGTGGATCCGGCTGTTGGCGCTGGGTTCCCCCTTCATCGTGGGGTTCGTGGCCGCGGTCGGGTACTTCTGGAAGGTGCGGCCCGCTCTCGTTCGAGCGACGGAGCGGGCCGCAGCCGCCTAACATCCCCCCGTGGCCGACGAGTCGACACCCCAGGAGCCCGCAGCGCCCGCCGATCTCGGCGCGCTGGAGCTCACCGAGGAGGAACAGGCGCTCCTGGGCAAGGTGACGGACGTCGTGCGGCGGATCCACTTCGGCACGGTGCTGCTCGTGATCCAGGACGGGAAGGTCGTTCAGATCGAAGCCGCCGAGAAGTTCAGGTTGCGGTGATATCCCGATGAACCTCGCAGGCAGCCCGCTCCGCCCGGCCCCCGATCGCGGCGACGCGCCGGTCAAGTTCCAGGTCCGCGATCTGGTTCGCACCCGCACCGCCACCTCCGGCGCGAAGGTGACGGCCGTGGACGGCGTGAGTTTCGACGTTCACCAGGGCGAGTTCGTCTGTCTGCTGGGGCCGAGCGGATGCGGGAAGACCTCGATCCTCAACATCCTTGCCGGGCTGGAGAGGCAGAACAGCGGTGAGGTCCTCATGGACGGCAGGCCGGTCACGGGCCCCGGGCCCGACCGCGCGGTCCTGTTCCAGGAACCGGCGCTCTTCCCCTGGCTCTCCGTGCGGGCCAACGTCGAGCTGGCGTTGAAGCTCGTCGGCGTGCCGCCTGGCGCACGCCCCGATCGCGCGATGCACTGGCTCCGCAACGTGCGGTTGGAACGGTTCGCGGACGCGCAGCCGCACGAGCTGAGCATGGGGATGCGCCAGCGCGCCGCCCTAGCGCGCGCGCTCGCGTGTGACCCCGATGTGCTGCTTGGCGATGAACCCTTCGGTTCGCTCGATGCGCAGGCGCGCGAACTTCTCCAGGACGAGGTCCAGCGGGTGTGGGTGGAGAGCGAGAACACGAAGACGTTCGTGTTCGTGACGCACAACGTGCGGGAGGCGGCGCTGCTGGCCGACCGCGTGCTGGTCATGAGCGCAGCGCCCGGCCGGTTCATCGAGGAAGTCAGGATCCATGCGCCGTGGCCGCGGCGGCTGGACGACGTCCTGGTGGCTCGCGTGGTCAGCGAGATCCACGACCTGCTCATGCAGGAGGTGGAGCGATGAACATGAAACGGCTCCGAAGGGAACTCACCCCTCCTCTCGTCGGGATCGCCGGGCTCATCCTGGTCTGGGCGGTGCTGGCCGCGCTGACCTCGACCCGCTCGATCCCGTCCCCGCTCGACGCGTGGCGCGCGCTTTGGCATGGAGTAGCCGACGGCTCCATCACCACCGCGGCGGCCAAGACCTTGGTTCGTTTGGCGTTCGGGTTCAGCGTGGCGATCATCATCGGGACTGGGCTCGGGTTCGTCCTGGCGTTGAACGAGTTCATCCGGCGGGCCGTGCGGCCCCTGGTGGTTGCGTTGCAGATCACGCCGTTCATCGCCTGGTTGCCGCTGGCCGTGATCTGGTTCGGGCGCACCGAGCGAGCGGTGGTATTCGTCACCATCATGGGCGCGTTCCCGTCGATGACCCTGGCCACCATCCAAGCGTTCCGTCAGGTGCCGCCCCTCTATGCGCGCGCCGGCCGGACCATGGGCGCGGGGGGCTGGACGCTCTACCGCGAGGTCCTGTTCCCGGCCGCGCTGCCCGGCTACATGGCCGGACTGCAGCAGGCGTGGGGCTTCGCGTGGAAGGCACTCATGGCAGCCGAACTCATCGTGGCCGCGCTGGGCTCGAGCGGTCTGGGCAACCTGCTGGACCAGGCGCGCAGCGACGTGCCTGCACTTGCCGCCACGGTCGCCGTGATCGCACTGATCGGTGTCGCGGTCGACTACCTGGTGTTCGGATCGCTGGATCGGCGGATCCGCGGAAAGCGCGGCCTGCTCCAGGCCTGACTCAACCAGTGTAGACCTTCACGAACCGTTGGTAGTTGGCGGCGATCTGCGCGGCCGCATCCGCGCGCGGCGTCGTGCCCGCCACGAACCCCTTGAGCGGCTCCCACCAGATGGACCGCCCGATCGCGAAGCCCACGTAGCCGGGAACGCCCGAGCCCATCTGGAGCCAGTGATCGACAGCGGCGTTGTCGGCGCCGCGTCCCAGAACCACGCACACCACCCCGTCGCGCCCCGCCATCCGGCACTGCGCCGACGTGGCCTCGCAGTCCTCCCGCCGGTCCAGCCCTTCGATCTTCCACACGTCCGGCTCGACGCCCGCCTGCTGCAACTCGGCGATGGCGGTCAGCATGAGCCCGGGACGCGTCTCGCTGTC
>JBBRTK010000008.1:0-31380 GCA_038244455.1 Actinomycetota bacterium | reverse complement strand
GGCCGGCCGCTTCCGCCTTGCGGAGGATAGAGGCGATACGCGCATGTCCGTACTGCACGTAGTACACGGGGTTGTCCATGGTCTGACGCTTCACCACATCGATGTCGAAGTTCATCGCCGAGTCGTTGGAGAACTGCAGCAAGGTGAATCGCGCGGCGTCGGCCCCAACCTCATCGATCAGTTCATCCAGGGAGATGAACGTGCCGGCTCGCTTGCTCATCTTCATCGGCTCTCCCCGGCGCAGGAACGACACGAATTGATAGAGGACGATCTCCACCGCATCTGGATCCAGGCCCAACGCCTCTGCCGCGCCCTTCACGCGCGTCACGTCGCCGTGATGGTCCGCGCCCCAGACGTAGACCATCCGATCGAACCCGCGGGAGAACTTGTCGATCAGGTAGGCGCAATCCGCCCCGAAGTACGTGTGGGCGCCGTTCGATCGCACGATCACCCGGTCCTTGTCGTCGCCGAACGCCGTGGAACGGAACCAGACGGCGCCCTCGGCCTCGTAGGCGAACCCGTTGTCACGGAGCCGCTGGACGGCTGCGGCGATCTCGCCCTTACCAGCCAGTTCCGCCTCGCTGAAGAACTCGTCGAACCGCACGCCGAACCGATCCAACGTTGCGCGTATCTGATCGAGCACCCGCCGGGAGCCCTCCGCCAGCACACGGGCCAGCCGTTCTTGGGGTGGGAGATCGGCGAACACGTCACCCACCTCCCGGACGATGTCGCTGGCCAGGTCGGTGATGTAGGACCCGAAGTAGCCCTCCTCGGGCATCTGGAACTCCCGCCCAAGAACCTCCAGGTACCTGGCCTCCAGGCTCAGCCCGAACTGATCCATCTGGCGTCCCGTGTCGTTGAAGTAGTACTCGCGCTCCACGGTCCAACCCGCGGCCTCGAGCAGGCGAGCGAGCGCGTCTCCCAACACGGCGTTGCGGGCGTGTCCCACGTGGAGCGGACCGGTGGGGTTCGCGCTGACGAACTCGACCTGGACCCGCTTGCCGGTGGGAGCGGAACGACCGTAGTTGGGCCCCTCGGTCAGGACACGATTGAGCCCATCGTAGAGCCAGTCGTTGGTGAGGAAGAAGTTCAGGAACCCGGGACCTGCCACCTCGACGCGTTCAAGGAACGGGGCCGGCTCCAGCGCGTCGACGATCGCCTGCGCGACCTGCCGGGGCGGCAGATCGGCGCGCGCAGCGAGTCCCAAGGCCACATTGGACGTGAAATCGCCGTGGGTGACCTGCTTGGGAGCGCTGAGCTCGGGCACGGGAGGATCGCCCTCGATCCCCAGAGCGGCGGCCGCCGCCGTCACCGCGCTCGCGATGAGCGTTCGCAGCGCCTCCTCGATCAAGGCAGACCTTCGAGATGCCGGCGCACGAGCGCGACCAGCTCGGTCGGGTCGAACGGCTTCGTGACGTAGTCGACCACCCCGAGCGCCATGCCTCGCGAACGGTCATCGTCCCTGGCCCGCGCCGACAGGAATAGGACGGGCACCTGCGCCAGTTCGGGGGTTTCGCGCAGCTGCCTGCACACCTCATATCCGTCCATGCCTGGCATCATGACGTCGAGGAGGATGACGTCCGGCGCCGCCTCCCGGGCAAGCGCGAGCGCGTCCTCCCCTCGCAGGGCCGTCACCACGTCGAACGCCTCCAAGCGGAAGTTCACCTCGAGGAGGCGTACGATCACCGGATCGTCGTCGACGACGAGGATGCGAGGGGCCATGTCTGCCATGACTGCAGGATACCGTCGGCGTCTCGGGGGCTCGGAAGAACGACCGATGGGGCGTTGCTAGACTCAACCACGTACGCGCCCCCGTAGCTCAGCGGATAGAGCGCCGGCCTCCGGAGCCGGAAGCGCAGGTTCGAGTCCTGCCGGGGGCACACTCAGGAGGTCCCGATGACCGATCCGCGAGACATTCAGGCACCCAGCGGGACCCACTCAGGCGCGGGCTTGCGCCGGTCCGACCTCCTGGAGGACCCCTTCGCGCAGTTCACGGCGTGGCTCGCCGATGCCGAGGCGGCCGGCGTTGCCCTGCCGAACGCGATGGCCCTGGCCACGGCCGGGGCCGATGGCCGCCCCACCCTTCGCCACGTCCTGCTTCGCGGTATGGACGCCGGGTTCGTCTTCAACACGAACAAGGACAGCCGCAAGGGGCGCCAACTTGCAGAGAACCCTTGGGCGGCGCTCTCGTTCGTGTGGAAGAAGCTGGATCGCCAGGTGAACATCCTGGGGTCGGTCGAGGACGTGTCCGACGCCGACGCGGATCGCTACTTCTCCCAGCGTCCTCGGGAGGCACAGATCGGGGCGTGGGCGTCGCCGCAGAGCGCCGTCATCGCTGATCGAGCGGTCCTGGAGGAGCGCGTTCGCGAGGTCGAGGAGCGGTTCCCGAGCGACGCGGTCCCCCGGCCCCCCCGATGGGGCGGCTACCGGCTCGTCCCCACCGAGATCGAGTTCTGGCAGGGACGGCGTCACCGTCTCCACGACCGGTTCCGCTACCGGCGGGAGGGTGCCACCTGGGAGATCGAGCGCCTAGGGCCTTGACCCCCCGCGCGATCCGCGCACCCCGGCCGCTTCGGTAGGCTCAGTGGCCATGGACACCTCCGACATCCGAGCCCGGGTCACCGCCGATATGGCGCGAACCGTCGAGGAACTCAGCCGGCTCGTGCGCATCCCCTCCCGAGGGTTCCAGGGGTACGACCCGGCGGACGTCCGCACCTCGGCCGAAGTCACGCGCGACATCTTCGCCGCCGCAGGGGTGGAAGGCGCCCGGCTGTTGGAGCTGGAGGGCGGGCACCCAGCCGTCTTCGGACAGGTCGACGGACCACAGGGCTCGCCGACCGTCCTTCTCTATGCCCATCACGATGTCCAACCCGAGGGCCCGGCGGACGGCTGGACCACCCCGGCGTTCGAACCGGCGGTTCGCGGCGGACGGCTCTTCGGACGCGGCTCGGCCGACGACAAGAGCGGCGTTGCGATCCACGCGGCGGCTCTCCGCGCGCTGGGGATCCACCAGGGGGCGCAGCCACCGGTCACTGTGAAGATCCTGGTCGAGGGTGAGGAGGAGTGCAGCACGGAACACCTCTCTGAGCTGGTGCAGGGCAACGCCGATCTGATCCGCGCCGACGTGGCCGTCATCGGCGACTCCGGCAACTACCGCGAAGGGGTCCCCACCATCACCACCAGCATCCGGGGGGTCACCGATTGCGTGGTCCAGGTCCGCGTCCTGGAGCAGGCGCAGCACAGCGGTTCGTTCGGCGGTCCGGTGCCCGACGCGCTATCGGCGCTGGCCAGGATCATCGCTTCGCTGCACGACGACCGCGGCAACGTGGCCATCGAAGGGCTGCAACGATCCACGTGGGCTGGCATGGACGTGCCCGAAGAGGACCTTCGGGAGGAGGCCGGCTCGGTTCCCGGCCTGCACCTGACCGGCGACGGATCGATCGCGGAACGTCTATGGACGGGGCCCGCCGTTGCAGTGCTGGGGATCGACGCGCCCGCCATCCACGGCTCGTCCAACCAGATCGTGCCGCTCGCGCGCGCCAGGGTGAGCCTGCGGGTGGCGCCCGGCGATGATCCCGTCGCCGCGAACCAGAAGCTGGTGGAACACCTGGTGGCCCACGCACCCTGGGGCGTCCAGGTCACCATCGAGCGCGGCGGCGGATTCGAGGCTGGACACGGCTACGTCGTCGACACCGATAACCCCGCGTATCGGGCGGCACACGCGGCCCTGTCCGAGGCCTACGGGCGCGCCGGTATCGATATGGGGTCGGGCGGCTCGATCCCGCTGGTGCCCCTGCTCGCCCAGACCTTCCCGGGGATCTCGATCCTCATGTGGGGAGCCATGGACGAGCGCTCCAACATCCATTCGACCGACGAATCTGTGAGCCTGGCGGAACTGGCGACTATGGCCGTGGCCGAAGCCCTGTTCCTGCGGAACCTCGGCAACGCCCGCTGATCGCGCCCCGCGAACCGGCGGCCCGATGCTAGGTTTACGCCCATGGACACGGAACCCGCAAGCCAGGCCGTCACACCGGAGATCGTCGAAGCGGCCTCCGCTCCGCCTCCCGACGCCGAGCCGCCCAGTGAGTCCATCACCGAACCGGCGAAGCTCCTGCGGATCGCCAGCATGGTTCGAGAGCTCCTGGACGAAACCCGCCAGGCGTCCATGGACGAAGCCGGACGCAAGCGGCTCGCCGACATCTATCACCGCGCGGTCGCCGAACTCGCCGACGTATTGTCTGGCGACCTGCGCGAGGAACTGACCGAACTCGCTCCGCCCTTGGAGGGCGTGCCCACGGAATCGGAGATCCGTGTCGCGCAGGCACAGCTGGTGGGCTGGCTCGAGGGGCTCTTCCACGGCATCCAGGCGGCGATGTTCGCGCAGCAGGCCTCGGCACGGGCGCAGTTCGAGGAGCTCAGGCGCCGGGGGCTGCCGGGGGGTCCGCAGGATCAACCTCAGGAACCCGGCGCGCGGGGCCAGTACCTCTAGGGGATGGGTCCGCTCCGCGCGGCTTCGCCCACCGCGCCGGCGACGGAGGGGCCCGAAGCACCGCCGGCCAGACGTTGGGCCAGGATCACCGGAACCACCATCACGAGCATCACCACCACCGCCACCACGTTGACGATCGGCCGATTCCGGGGTTGGCGGATGTTGTCGAAGATGAACTTCGGCACGGTCATGTTCGTGCCGATGAGGAAGTTCGTCACGATGATCTCATCGAAGGAGAGCGCGAACGACAGGAGCGCGCCGGCCACCAACGCCGCGCGGACGGCCGGGAGGGTCACCAGTCTGAAGGTGGTCCACCCATCGGCCCCAAGGTCCATGGAGGCCTCGACCAGGGAACCGGGCGTGCGCCGGAGCCGGGCCAGCACGTTGTTGTACACGACCACGATGCAGAACGTCGCGTGGCCCACCATCGTCGCGAAGAGCCCGAACGACGCGCCGAACGCGCTCACGGTTGAACTGAGCGCGATGGCCGTGACGATGCCCGGCAGCGCTACGGGCAGGATCAGCAGGAACGACACCGCGTTCCGACCGAAGAATCGGAACCGGTGCACGGCGAACGCGGCGAGTGAACCCAGGACCAGCGCGATCGCCGTGGCGATCAGCCCGATCTGGATGGAGTTCCACAGGGCCGAACGCAGGAGCGGGTTCTGCCAGGCCTTGGCGAAGTACTTCGTCGTATAGCTCGTGATGGGCCACTTCTGCCCCACGCTGTTGTTGAAGGCGTAGAGCACGACGATGACGAGCGGGACGTAGAGGAACAGCATCGCCACCACCGAGCCGAACCTGATGAGGAGTTTCGCCCCACGGGATTCCATCGCTCAGAGGGCCTCGAACGCACCGAGGCGCTTGGCCAGGAAGAGATAGACGGCCATCACCGCAACGGGCACCAAGGCGAACGCGGCGGCGAACGGCACGTTGCCGGAGATGCCGAACGAGTCGTAGATGACGTTGCCGATGAACTTCGTGTTGCCCACGAGGATCGGCACGATGTAGTCACCCAGGGTCAGCGAGAAAGAGAAGATCGTCCCGGCCACGATCCCAGGAACGATCAGCGGGAACACCACCCGGCGGAACGTGAGCCACCCTTTGGCGCCGAGGTCACCGGACGCCTCCAGGTAGGACGAGGGGATCCGCTCCAGCGCCGCGTAGATCGGCAGCAACACGAACGGCAACCACAGGTAGGAGAAGGCGAGCCAGATCGCCCAGTTCGTGTTGCCGAGATCAAGGTGGAAACCCAGCTTCGCCGTCATCGCCGTCAGGAACCCTCCCTGGGACAGGATGAGGTTCCAGGCGAAGATACGGACCAGGTAGTTCGCCCACAAAGGGATCACGATGGCTATCAGGATGATGTTCCGGCGACGGCGGCTCGCTATACGGGCCGCGTAGTACGCCAACGGGAACGCCAGGATGATGTCCGTAAGCGACACCGCCACCGCGAGCCCGACGGTCCGGATCGCGATGGTCCGGTACACGGGGATGCTCCAGAGCGTGACGAAGTTCTGTGTTCCCCACTGCCTGACGATATCCCCGGTAAAGACGTCCACCCGCCAGAACGCGGAGATGAGCATGATCGCCAGCGAGCCCAGGTAGACGACGACGAGCCACAGCGACGGTCCGCCCAGGACGGCCGCGAGCTTCAACCCCCGATGACGGTAGAAGAACGCAGAGAGTCTGGTGATCCACCCCTGGGTCTGGCCCCCGGTCACCGCCCCCCCTCTCGACGAGGAACCTCCGGGGCCGACGCGCCCCGGAGGTTCGTTCGCGTGCTTATGCGCCGGTGATCTCGGTCCACTTCTGCTGCCAGACCGAGTAGTCCATACAGGTCTGACCTCGGCTGTCCCCGCAATCGGAGGTCGGCGTCTTCCACAGGTAGATCGAGTTCAGGAAGGTCGCGTTGCCACAGAACGAGTACTCGACCGTATTCACGATCGCCGCTCCACCCTTGCCGTAGCCCTTGGCGATGAGATCACAGGACTTCGTGTTGCTGCCCGCAGCGCCGTACCAGAGCCCGACCGACGCTTGTACGGAGGGCTGGAGGGTGTACGCCATCCACTTCAGCATGCAGTTCGGGTGTGGCGCGTTGGTGGAGATCATCCACGTGTCCGCCCATCCCGTGACCCCTTCACCGGGGATCACCGCCGCTACCGGGGCGTCGGCTTTCGCGTACGTGAGGTTGACAGGCCACGCGGTCCCGACATCCATCGAGCCGTTGACGAACCCGTCGATCTCGTCGGTGTACGCGGACCAGTACTTGGTGATGAGCGGCTTCTGCGCCTTGAGCAGGGTCGCGACCGCATCCAGTTGCGTGGACGTGAGCTCGTAGGGGTCGGTGATGCCCAGGCTCGGGTCCTTCTTCATCAGGTACATCGCCGCGTCGGCCATGTAGATGGCGCCGCCGTAGGCCGTGACGTGGCCCGCGTACGGGTTCGGCTGACCGTTGATGGTCGGCTCGAACGTGATGTCCCAGCTGGTCGGGGCCGGCTTGACCACCTTGGTGTTGTACATGAGGAAGTTCGGCCCGTACATGTAGGGAACGCCGTAGATGCTGCCGTTCACCACGTAGTGCGAGTTGTTCGTCCCCGTGGTGGGGCTCAGCGGCGCGATGACGTCCGACAGCGCCGGGAAGAGCGACGGGTCGATCGCGCCGACGTCGCCGCCCGCGATCAGGCGGTTCGTGGCGTCGCCCGATGCCGACACACCGTCGTACTGGGAGCCGCCGCCTTGCCGCATCAGCGTGACCATCTCGTCTGAGGTGTCGGCGTACTTCACGCTCACCTTGCAGCCGGTCTGCTTCTCGAACGGCGTGACCCAGTCGTAATTGGGATCGTTGGAGCCGTCCTCGGTGTAGCCGTTCCACGCGATCAGGTTCAGCTGCCCTTCGGGGGCTCCGATCGAGCTATAGGTCCTCGCAGGGGTGATCCCTCCGCCGCCAGATCCGACGTTGGAACTGCTGCTCTTGTTGCTGCAGGCGGCCCCCACCAAAGCGAGCACCCCCAACAGCGCGAGCAGCCTCTTGGCTTGCGTCATGCTTGCCCCTCCTCCTGATCCATCGAGCCCTCTGCCGCCCCGGCGGGTTCTTGCACCGGTCGGTTGAATCTCCGATCCCACACCAGCAGAACCTTCTTGCCCTTCACCTGCAGGGCCTCCATGGAGCTTGTGGCGAGATTCTGCTGCATCACGACGAGCTCCGCGCCCACATCGAGCCCCACGATATAGCGGGTCACGGCACCCAGGTATACGACGTCGCGAACGAAGCCGGATGCCGAGCACTGGTCTGGGCCGACCGTTGCGCCGGGTTCGACCATGGCGATCTTCTCCGGCCGGATGGTGATGGCCTGGCGTTCGCCCGAGGTGGCCTGGGCGGCGTCCCCTTCCAAGACGTTGGATACGCCCACGAATCCGGCCACGAACCCCGTGGCCGGCTCCTCGTACACCGCGGCGGGCGTGCCCACCTGCTCGATCTTCCCGTGGCTGAACACGGCCAGGCGGTCGCTCATCGTGAGCGCCTCCTCCTGGTCGTGGGTGACGTAGATGAAGGTGAGCCCTACCTGCTGCTGGATCTCCTTGAGTTCGATCTGCATGGCTTGACGGAGCTTCAGGTCCAGAGCGCCCAGCGGCTCGTCCAGTAGGAGGACCCGCGGGCGGTTCACCAGGGCGCGGGCAAGCGCCACCCGCTGGCGCTGGCCGCCGGAGAGCTCGCCGGGCTTGCGATGACCGAACTGGGTCAGCTGCACCATCTCCAAGGCCCCGGCAGCCCGCTCGCGCCGATCGTCCCTGGGGACCTTCTTCACGCGGAGCCCGTACTCGACGTTCTCCATCACGCTCATATGTGGGAATAGGGCATAGTCCTGGAAGACCGTGTTGACGTCGCGCTGGTACGGAGCCAGCCGGGATACGTCTACCCCCTGGAGGAGGATCCGGCCTTCGGTCGGCTGCTCGAACCCGGCGATCATCCGCAAGCACGTGGTCTTGCCCGAGCCCGACGGACCGAGCATGGAGAAGAACTCGCCCTCGCGAACGTCCAGATCGATCCCCGCCACGGCGGTGAAGTCCCCGAAGCGCTTGACCACGCCTTCCAGCCGGACGGCGATGCCTGCCGCCGGCCCTGCGGCATCCATCATCTGCGCTGCGGGCTCAGCCAATCACACGCTCCCCATCGGTGGATGCGCCACATCTTGAACGGGAATGAGCCCGGCGACAACCAGGGCTCAGGAGCGGGCGACGATCCCGCGCGTGAGCGTCCCCACGACGCCCGGTCCTTCGTAGATGAACGAGGTGTAGACCTGCACCGTCGCCGCCCCGGCGTCCAGACACGCTTTAACGTCCGCGGGGGTGGAGATGCCTCCGCACGCGTTCACCGGGAACGCTCCGCCCGTTGCCTCCGTCACCGCCGCCACGATCTTCGGGGTGTGTGGCCACAGCGCGCGGCCGGACAGACCGCCCTTGCCGGAGGCCAGGCGCCCGGTCGCCACCGGGTGGGTGTTCGAGCAGGTGATCCCGGCGGCACCCGCGTCCTGGGCCACCCGCGCAAGGGCGAGAACCCCGTCGCGCGCCGCGTCGGTCAGGAACGGCGGGAGCTTCACGAACAAGGGGCGATGGGTTCGCTCGGCCAGCGCCCTCACGAGTTCTGACAGGTGCGCCTCATCGCCTCCGTCGCGGCCCCACTCCACGTTCGGACAGCTCGCGTTCAGTTCGATGGCGGCGGCGTGGGACGAGAGGAGCTCGAGCGTGGCGATCGCCGCATCCCGAGGTTCGTCGGCGATACTCACGAACACGGGGGCGGGGGCGGGGGCGGCGCGGGCGCCCAGCGTGGTCGCGGCGGCCTCGGCGCCGGGATTGGGCAGACCCATCGAATTGACCATGGAGCGCTGCCTTGGGAACCGGGCGATGCGCGGGGATGGGTTCCCTCTGCGCGGCTCCCGCGTGAACGTCCCCGCCACGACGTAGCCGAATCCCAGTGCACCGAGCGCATCCACGTGCGCGCCCGTCTTGTCGAACCCTGCGGCCAGCCCAACGGGGTTACGCAACGGGATGCCGGCGAGCGTCACGGCGAGCGAGGGGTCCGTGGACGCACCGCCGATCCGGGCCCAGGGCAGCGGCAGGGACAGCATCCGCCCAGCAGCGCGATGGGCTGTTTCCGGGGACAGAGCGAAGAAGGCGCGCCGGCCGACTGCGGAGTACCAACCCATCGAAGCCCTATGCTACCTGGCCATGAACCAGGAACTGGTCCAGCGGATGATCGAGGTGTCCGAGCAGCACGGCGAGTTCGTGTTGAGTTCGGGGGCGACGTCCACCGTGTACTTCGACAAGTTCCTGTTCCTGACCCGGCCCGATCTGCTTCGCGACGTTGCCAGGGAGGTCGCCGCCCTGATCCCGGAGGGCGTGGACCATCTGGCCTCACCGGAAGGCGCTGCGATGCTCCTGGCGGCCGCCGTCTCGCTGGAGTCGGGGCTTCCCATCGCCGTCGTTCGCAAGCAGGCGAAGGAGTACGGCACGAAGGCGCAGGTCGAGGGCTATGCGCCTCTCGGAGCCCGCGTCGCGCTCCTGGAAGATGTCGTCACCACGGGGGGGCAGGTGCTGCGGGCCGCCAGGGTCCTTGAGGCCCAGGGCGTGATCGTGGAGATCATCATCCTCGCGCTCGATCGTGGGGGGGCGGACGCGTTGCGCGAGGCAGGCTACCGGGTGGCGACCGTCGCGGCCTTGCGTCCGGCCGGCTGAGCCATCAGTCGGCGCGAACGCAGCGCCAGATCTGCAGACGCCAGAGGAACCGGCTTCCCCGTTTGTGGAGATTGACCAAGCCCTCTTTCATCATCCGCGCTGCCGCAACGGACTTGCCGACCAGATCCGGGAGCGGGAACTCACGCTCCACGATGGCGGTCATGTTCGAACCGAAGATCTTCCGGGCCGCGGCCAGGATGGCGTTCTCGTCCTGGATAGTGCCGGTGGGCAGGTAGAGGCGGCCGCCGGGAACCAAGGTGTCGCCGATGGTTTCGAGCATCTTGCGCGGAAGTTCAGCACCCGTAGGGCCACCCGAGGGCACCTTCTCGAACCATCCCGAGACCGCGGCGAGCTCATCGGGGATCCCGCTGACATCGCCGATGAGGACAGTGGCCCTGACATCGCGAACCGGATCCAGGAGGTCGCCTGTGCGGAACTCGCAGATGTCGGACAGGCCCAACATCTGGGCGTTGCGCCGGGCCGCCTGGACGGCGGCCTCGGAAAGATCACATCCGTACACCTTCTTGGCGCCCAGGCGCGCAGCCACGAACGCAAGCACGCCGCTCCCGCAGCCCACGTCGATAACCGTGTCCTCGGGGCCGATCTCAAGGACGTCGGCGAGCGTCCGGCTGGTGTAGGTGGGGCTGAAGACGCCCGGCGCGATCTGCAAGGTGAACGGCCCGGTTCGGCCCTTCCACGTGATCTCGCTGGCGGCTTGACTCATATCGGCTCCCTGCCATCGGGGGCTACGGGGCGCCGGCCAACCTCGCCGGCACACGATCCCCTGCGCGCCAACATTACACGTTGAGCGGCGCCAGCACTGCGTCCGGGCCCGGGATCAGGCTCCCCGCCTCTATTCGGGCGATGTCGGCCTCCAGGCGGGCCGCGAGCCCTGGGATGTCGATCCCACGGTGGCCCGGCGGGAAGGACGACACCCGGCGGGCAGCCCTGGTGAGCAGGGTCACGGCGCCGTGCGCGTTCCCACGAAGCAGGTGCACGTACCCCGCGCCCATCTGAGCCAGGCCCTTGAACAGCTCCTCGTCGCCGCTTCCCTTCGAGCGCTTCCAGGCCGCCTCCCAGGCCTCGTGCGCCGGGAACCACCGACCCTCGCGCGCGTAGGCGCGGGCGAGCTCGTCGTTCTCCTCGAGGGAGAGCGCGTCGAAGTCCGGCATCGTGAGCTGATCCTGCGAGCCCCACGGTTGCGGACGTCCCAGGTCGTCTCGGGGCCGTTCGGGCTTGCTGCGGGTCTCCGAGGGGACCCCGGTCTTGCCCTTGGCTTCCTCTGGCATGCGAGCATCCTGCCACGGACGGCACGCGAAGGTCGCGCGTGGCAGACTCGCGCCAATGGAACCCACCACCATCACCCTTGTGCCCCACACACACTGGGATCGCGAATGGTACGAGCCGTTCAGCGTCTTCTCCGAACTCCTGGTGACCATGATGGATGAGCTGATCGCACTCGGCGAGGCCGGCTTCCCACACTTTCACCTGGACGGACAGACCGCGATGATCGACGACTACCTGGCCCAGCGCCCCGAACGGGCCACGGCCATCCGGGATCTCGCCAGGGCGGGCAGGCTCTCCGTGGGGCCGTGGGTCGCGCAGATGGACGAGTTCCTGGCGTCCGGCGAGTCGCACATCCGGAACCTCGAGATGGGGCTCGCGCGCGCCCGCGAGATCGCGGGGGACCAGGCGCTGGATGTCGGGTACATGCCAGACCAGTTCGGCCATATCGGACAGATGCCGCAGATCCTGCGGATGGGCGGGCTGCATCACGCGATGGTCTGGCGCGGCGTGCCTGCGGAGATCACCTCCAGCGTGTTCCGCTGGCGCGCCCCCGACGGGTCCGAGATCCTTACCGAGTACATGGTGTTCGGGTACTTCAACGGGGAGTCCTTCGAACAGGCTGCCGATCCCGCAGCATTGGCAGAAGCCGTGTCTCAGAGCGTCGAGAGCATGCGGCCGTTCATGGCCGGGGATCGAGTGGTGATCATGGTCGGCGCGGACCACGCGGTGCCCGACGCATCCCTGCCGGGGCGTCTCGCCGGAGCTTCGGACCTGCTGCCGAGAACGCAGGTGTCGATCAGCGGCATCGCGTCTCACATCCATGGTCAGGAAGTCGGCGACGTCCCCTCCTGGCAGGGCGAACTCCGGTCCTCCGCCCGGGCCCACCTCCTGCCGAACGTCTACTCCGCTCGCGTCCACCAGAAGCGTGAGCGGGGGCGGGTCGAGGACCTCATCGAGCGGTACGCCGAGCCGCTCGCCGCCCTTGTCCCCGGATTCGGATCGCCCCAGGCCGAATTCGACCGAGCGTGGACGCTCTTGCTCCTCAACGGCGCGCACGACAGCGCGTGCGGCTGCTCCCACGATCAGGTCGCACTCGACGTCGACGGCCGCTTCGCTGAGGTCCGGACCATCGGCGAGGACATCGTGGAGCGCGCCCTCACGTCCTTGGGCTCGCGCATCTCCGAAGCCGGCGTCATCCGCTTCAACCCATCACCCTTCGAGCGCGACGGTGTGCCGGGGCTGGGTTATGCCGTGACGCCGTCCGGGCACGAGCCCCAGACCGTGCCGGTTGCCATCGACGTCACCGAGGCCGGCGTCACTGCCGATGGCGTCCAGATCCAGCTGTTCGATGAACCCGACGTGGGCGATCTCTACACCTACTGCTACGCGGAGGAAGGTCAGCGGCCGAGCCCGCCGCGCAGCGTGACCGTTTCCGGACACGAGGTCACGGCGGAATGGGACGGGCTGCGGGTGTTGTTCCGCATCGTCCGCCACGGGGGCGAGGACTTCATGCGTCTGGAAGGTGTGATCCACAACGAACGCCCGGACCATCGGCTGCGCCTCCACATCGTCCTTCCCGAGCCGGCTACGGGATCGCTCGCGGGATCGCCGTTCGAGTTGGTGAAGAGGCCACTGCAGGGCGAAGGCAGCGACCTCGAGGCGCCCTCCTCGACCTGGCCAGCGCGTGGCGTGGCCATGGCGGGTTCCATCGCGGTGCTCCATGAGGGGGTCTTCGAATACGAGATCGTGGACGGGGGCGCATTGGCCGTGACCATGCTCCGATCGGTGGGCATCATCAGCCGGGACGTCCTTGCGACCAGACCGTTCGATGCGGGCCCCGGGGTTCTCACCCCGCTGGCCCAGATGCTCGGCGAGACGGCGTTCGCCATCGGGGTGCTGCCGAACGCCGCCGCAGACCAGCTGCTCCCGGCCCGCGAACGCTTCGCGCTGCCCCTGGCGGAGGCGCCGGCATCGGGGGGAGGAATGCTTCCCTCCCGCGCGTCCCTCATGGAGATCGCGGGGGATGCCCAGCTCTCGAACGTGCGGCAGCGGGGATCGGCTGTGCAGGTCCGGCTGTGGAACCACCGCACCGAACCTCTCAGGGTCGAGCTCGCCGGGGTTCCTCGAACGCTCGGCGGCGCGAAGATCGAGACCTTCAGTCTGGACTGAGGCTCCCTACTCGGGATCCTCCCCGGCGAGGTCGGCCAAGGCGTCGCGGAGGCCGTCGTAGCGGCGCTCGCCCAGTGCTCGCCTGGTCCGCGTTTCCAGCGCCTGGACCGCCCGGCGACATTCCGTAGCGACCGTTCTGCCCCTGGCCGTGAGCTTGACCACCTTCGCTCGTGCGTCCGAGGGATCGGACGCCCTGCGGACATACCCACGGGTTTCGAGTTCGTCGACCACGAGCATCATCCCTTGCTTGGAGATCCGCGCGCGGCGCGCCAGCTCGGTGAGGCGTGTGCCACTGCGCCGATCGATGTGGAGGAACACGGCCGCGTGCCCGGCGCGGACATCGGACAACCCGCGCTCCTCCAAGCCTTCGGCCAGTGCGGACGCGAGCGCACGGTGCGCCTCGAGCAGCAGCCGTCCCAGGTCAGGTTCGCTCATCGCTGCAATCCTGACCCTCTTATGGCGTGATGGTCAATGACCTTGACCGTATAGTCTTTGTCTTATGGCGATCGTGGTTCGCGTTGCGCACCCAGATGAATACGTGGAGGCCGGTGAGGTCACTGCCGCCGCCTACCGCGAGTTCCTCGAAGGAACCGATTGGGCCGAGTACCTCGACACCATCGCCGACATCGCGTCGCGCGCCGAACGGACGGAGATCCTGGTCGTCGTCGACGACGATCGGATCGTCGGGAGCGCCACCCTGGAGCTGGGCGGCCGAACGAGTCCGGAGGACGGGCCCCTCGAACCACATCGGGCGCATATCCGGATGCTGGGGGTTCATCCCGACGCGCGCGGCCGAGGCGCCGCCAAGGCCCTCATGGCCGCCTGTGAGGCTCGTGCCCGCGAAGCCGGCAGGACCGAGCTGACCCTCAACACCACGGAGCGGATGGCTGCCGCGAAGGCGATGTACGAACGCCTGGGCTACGAACGACTCGCGAGCGAGATCATGCCGGACGGCTTCGTGCTGCTGGCCTACAGGAAGCGGCTCTAAGGCAGCTGCTCCTTGGAGAACTGCTGTTCGTACAACCGGGCGTAGGTCCCGCCACGGGCCAGCAGTTCGTCGTGGGTTCCTCGTTCGGTGATCCTGCCCGCGTCCACCACGAAGATCACGTCGGCGGCAAGGATGGTCGAGAGCCGGTGGGCGATGGCGATGGTGGTCCGCCCGTGCATGAGCGGTTCGAGCGCCGCCTGCACCAACCGCTCCGACGTGGTGTCGAGCGAGGACGTGGCCTCGTCCAGGATCAGGATGCGCGGGTCCTTGAGGATCACGCGCGCGATGGCCAGTCGCTGCTTCTCCCCACCCGAGAGCTTGTAGCCCCGCTCCCCCACGATCGTGTCGTATCCCTCGGGCAGCTCGGCGATCCGGTCGTGGATGTTGGCCGAGCGCGCCGCAGCCTCCAGTTCCTCCTGGCTGGCGTCGGGTTTGCCGTAGAGGAGGTTGCGCCGGATCGTCGTATGGAACAGGTAGGTCTCCTGGGTGACGACCCCGATCACGTTCCCGATCGATTCCAGCGCTACATCGCGAACATCGTGGCCGTCGATGCGCACAGCGCCTTCCTGCACGTCGTAGAGTCGCGGCACCAGGTAGGTGATCGTCGTCTTGCCGGCACCGCTGGGACCGACCAGCGCCGCGAGTTGGCCCGGCTCGATGTGGAGGCTCACATCGTCCAGCGTCCACCGCCGCGACTGTTGCGCTTCATCGTCGTCGCCGGGCCGGCTCGCGACCACCCAATCCTCGTCGTCGACGGCATCTTCTGCAGCGATGACGGGAGCTTCGTAGTGGAACCGGACATGGTCCAAGACCACGTCTCCGCGAACGTCCGCCGGGGTCAAGGTCAACGCGTCCGGCTTGTCCTCTATCTCCGGATCCAGATCCAGGTATTCGAACACCCGATCGAACAGCGCCAATGATGCCTGCACGTCGGTCGAGACCTGGAGCATCGAGCCGATCGGGAAGAAGAGCCGGGATTGAAGCGTCGTGAAGCCCACCAGGATGCCCGACTGGATCACGCCCGGGTTGCGGTTGTTCACCCAACCGGCCACGAGGTACACCAACGCCGGCGTGATCGAGAAGAACGTGCTGACGACGGCGAAGAAGGAACGTCCGATCATCGTCTGACGGATCTGCAAGCCTGTCAGCCGGGCGTTCTCCTCTTCGAATCGGCCGATCTCATGCCGCTGACGTCCGTAGGACTTCGAGAGCAGGATGCCTGAAACGCTCAGCGTCTCTTCGGTGATCGCCGACATGTCGGCCATCGTGACTTGCGTGAGACCGGCGACCAGCCTCCGAGCCTTCCCGACGCGCACGGTGAGCCACAAGAACAGCGGCGTGAGACACAGCGACAGCAGGGTCAAGGGTACGGACAGGATAAGCATCGCCCCCAGTGTGGAGATGATCACGACGATGTTGGACAAGACGCTGGAGGCTGTGTCGGTAACGACGCTCTGCACACCCCCGACGTCGTTGGCCAGCCGCGACTGGATCTCCCCCGTGCGTGTCGTGGTGAAGAACCGCAACGGCATGAACTGGAGATGACGGTAGAGAGAGTTCCGCAGATCCTGCATGACGCGGAGCCCGACAAGGTTGGCCAGGTAGGTCTGGCCGATCCCGATGATGCTCGTGATGATCGGGATCGCGATCATCAGCTCGGCGTAGCGGTAAAGGAGCGGCAGGTTCGGACACCCGGCCCCTCCACAGTTACCGTTCGGGGCGAAGAGTGCGTTGTCGAACACCTTGACGATGAGGAGCGGATTGACGACGCCGAGGCCAGACGTGACGACGATAGCTACGGCCACGACGGCGACCTTCGCCCGATAGGGACGGAACGTCGAGACCACCCTGCGCACGGTCTGCGGCTTGATCTCGCGCTTCTCCTGTTGGGGGCGCACCGAGAACATGCCGTGTCTGCCCATGTGCGTCAGGATACGGGCGAATCGCGTTAGGGTCGGGGCCGGGTTCACCGAGCGAGGAGACGGAAGAAGCCATGCTGCACAGCGTCGTGCCTCAGCTGTCCCTGTTCGCGCGCATCGTCGTGGCGGCCCTGTTCGGGTTCATCATCGGGCTGGAGCGCGAGGCCCGGGGCAAGTCGGCCGGAGAACGAACGTTCGCGCTGGTAGCCATGGCGGCGGCAGCCTTCGGAACCTTCGCGGCGGAGATCTTCCCGAACACGGGAGGACAGATCCTGTCCGGCGTGGCGGCGGGGATCGGGTTCCTGGGCATCGGGATCATGTGGCGGGGCGACATGGGGCCCGCACACGGCCTCACCACGGCGGCCGCGATCTGGACGGTGGCCGCGGTGGGCCTGATGGCCGGACTCGGCCTCTACGTCCTGGGCTCCCTGACGTCGTTCTTGGTGTTCGTCATCCTGGAGTTCGATCGGATCCCCGTCATGCGGAGGCTCCACACGTGGGCCGCCGGCCATCGCGGCTCCTCGCCCGAGGACTCGGGCGGATCTAGCCCGTCCGGCTCGCCAGACTCGCCGCTCGGCTGAGCACGGCGTCGAGCATCGGTTCGGTGAGCTTGCCTGTGAACGTGTTCTGTTGGCTCGGGTGGAAGCACCCCAGAAGGGTGAGACGTCCGAGCTGCGCCTCCTCGGCGTGGCCGAAACGAGGTCTCGGCCGCGGGACCGGTGCGAGCGCCCCGAGCGTTCGGAGCGCCCCGTCCCATGCGAACGCGCCGAGCGCCACCACGACCCGCAGCTCCGCCAGGGCCCGCACCTCTCGCGCGAGGAACGGCAGACAGGTGTCGCGCTCGGCGGGTGTGGGCTTGTTGCCCGGCGGGGCGCATCGGTTCACCGCCGTTACGTAGGCGCCGGTCAGGTGGAGGCCGTCCACGCGCGAGATGGAGCTGGGCTGGTTCGCGAACCCCGTTCGATACAGAGCCGCGTAGAGGAAATCCCCACTGCGGTCGCCGGTGAAGACACGTCCCGTCCGGTTCCCGCCGTGGGCAGCCGGCGCAAGCCCCAGCAGGAGCACGCGGGCGGCCGGATCGCCGAACCCCGGGACCGGCTTAGCCCAGTACTCGTGATCGGCGAAGCGAGCCACCTTCTCGGCGCCGGCCTGTTCTCTCCAGGCGACCAGCCGTGGGCATGCCCGGCACGCGATGACGTCGCGCCCGATCTGCTCGAGCGCGGGCACGTTAGACGCGGGCCGCCACCGCGGACTCCGCGAGCACGTCGAGCGACTCATCGAGCTGTTCGTCGGTGATGACGAGCGGGACAAGGTGGCGAAGCACGTTGTGGTAGATGCCGCACCCCACGGTGATGAGGCCGCGGCGTTGGGTCTGGGTCATGAGTCGCCCCACATAGTCGCCGTCCGGCTCTTTGCTCGCCCGATCTTTCACCATCTCCACCCCGATCATCGCGCCCAGCCCCCGGATCTCGCCGACCTCGGGGATCTGCGTGGCGAGTTCTTCCCAACGTGCCCGGATGGTCTTGCCTACAAAGTCGGCGCGCTCGATCAGGCCTTCGTCGTCGATGATCTGCAGAACGGCGTTCGCGGCTGCACAGGCCACGGGATTGCCCACGTAGGTGCCACCGATCGCGCTGGGCCCGGGCGCGTCCATGATCTCGCGCCGCCCGACCACGGCGGACAACGGGAACCCGGCGCCCAGGGCCTTGCCGAGCACCACGATGTCGGGGTCGAGCCCGAAATGTTCGCTGGCCAGGAAACGGCCTGTGCGGCCGCAACCGGACTGGATCTCATCCGCGATGGTCAGGATGCCGTGCTCGCGAGCGAGCGCCTGCACTCCCGGCAGGAACTCCGGGGCCGGGACGATGAACCCGCCCTCGCCTTGCTCTGGCTCGAAGATGATCGCGGCGACGTTCGCAGGATCGACCATGGTGATGAAGGCGCGCCGGAGCGCCTCCAGGGCTTCGGCTCCGCTCCGCTGGGGATCGTGGGAGCGGTAGGGATAGCTGAAGGGAACCCGATAGATCTCCGGAGCGAAGGGGCCGAACCCTGTCTTGTACGGCCGGTGCCGGGAGGTGAGCGACATGGTCATGAGCGTTCGACCGTGGAAGGCGCCTTCGAAGCTGATGATAGCCGGGCGCCCGGTGGCCGACCGAGCGAACTTGACGGCGTTCTCAACGGCTTCCGCGCCCGAGTTGAAGAGCGCGACCTTTCGGTCACCCCCGACCTTGGCCACCAGGCGTTCGGCGAGCTCGATATAGGACTCGTAGGGCACGACGGAGAAGTCCGTGTGGCTGAACCTGGCCGCCTGGGCCTGGACGGCCTCGACCACCCGCGGATGGGAGTACCCGACCAGCTGACAGCCAAGACCGCTCGAGAAGTCGACCATCCGGTTGCCGTCGACATCGGTGATGACGGCACCTTCCGCGTGATCGATGACGGCGTTCACATGCAGGTCGATCGGGTCGCAGACCACACGCTCCTTCCTCGCGATGAGCGCTCGCGAACGAGGTCCGGGCAGTTCGGTCAGCATCTGGATGGTCGGCACGGTTCTCCTCCCTTGAGTGGTCGAAGGGAAGGCTACCTGCGCAGGGCTCTGAAGGCGAGCGCCGCCGCCTCGAAGGGCTCAAGGGGTGCCATCAGCTGTTCCACGGCCCAGATCAGCCCCTCGAACCCGCCCAGCTCTGGGCCTTCCTCTCGGAACCGGCGGGCTCGCTCGCGGGCCTCGGCGAGCCCCTGCTCGCACGCGGACCACTCCGCTTGCAGCGCCGGCATGCGCCACGCTGGCATGAGCTCGGTCGCCCGCAACGCTCGTTCCTCGAACTCGAACAGCGCGTCGGGCATCGGCCGGCCGGGAAGCCGAGTGGTCGGCATGACGCCGGCAAGCATCGACTTGCCGGCTTCGACCTGGGCGAGCACAGCGAGGAACGCGTCGTACGCCGGCACCAGTTCTGGAGACAAGCGCTTCCGCTTGAACATCCGACTTACCTTGGTCCCCGCGCGGCCACCAGCTTCGCCGGATCGTTGGTGGCGACGGCGTCGACGCCGACGGAGAAGAGGGCGGCTGCCTCGGCTGGGTCGTCCGTGAGCCAGGCGCCGATACGCATGCCGTACCCGTGCGCGGCAGCGCAGAACGGCTCCCCCGCCGCGAGGGTGTTCTCCGTGTAGGGCAACAGCCATGGATGACCCTGCTCATGGGCATATCCGAGCGCCGCGACCACGTCCACATCCGGTTGGGTGAGGAGTCCGGTGGGGACCTCGGGCGCAAGACTGCGTGATCTTGCCAGGGAGAAGGGGTTGAAGCTCGCGAGCAGGACGCCGCCGGAGAACGCGGTGCGCTGCAGGGACGCGAGCGTCGCCTCCACCGCCGGTTCTCGGTCGGCATCGAAGTCCGGCTGCCCCGGGATGTTCTTGATCTCGATGTCGACGAACGCCCGCCCGGAGAGCAGCTCGAGGGATTCATCCAAGGTCGGGACCTCAGTGGTGCCGCCGTCCGATGTCCTGATCCGCAAACGCTTTACCTCTTTAAGTGTCAAGGACCGGACCAGGCCGGACCCGTCGGTGGTCCGCGCGACATCGGCGTCGTGCATCACGACCGCGTGGCCGTCCGCCGTCATCCGTACGTCGAACTCCACCGCCTCGGCGCCCACCCGGATGGCTGCCTCGAACGCTTCGAGCGTGTTTTCGGCCTCCGTTGCCGACGCCCCCCGGTGCGCCACGATCATCCGAAGTGGTCCTTGACTGAACGACCGTTCAAGGCATAGGCTCCCCCGGTAGCTCCGCACCCCATATCAGTACGCGTCAGGAACCGGATGATGGTTGAACCGAAGTTCAAGAGAGACCCCAGAGAGATGACGTGGATCGAGGACGCTCGTTGCATCGGCGAGGACCCCGAACTCTTCTTCCCCGTTGGAACCACAGGCCCCGCGGTCGAACAGACCGAAGTCGCCAGACAGGTGTGCCTGGCGTGCCACGTCATCGACGAGTGCTTGGAATGGTCACTGCGAACCGCCCAGGATGCGGGGGTGTGGGGCGGGATGGGCGAGGAGGAGCGGCGGGAGATACGTCGCGCGCGTCGCCGCGTTGCCGCCGTTGAAGCCGCCGCCCGGGCGCAGGGATCCGAGCCAGACCAGGTGTTCGCCGCGATGGCGGGCTGACCGGCTCCGTCCACCCTCACACCAGGCTCGACGGACACAGATCGCTCACGGGACAGTCCTCGCACGCCGGCTTGCGCGCCTGGCAGATGGCCCGCCCGTGGTCGATGATCACGTAGGAGAAGTCGAACCATCGAGCCTTCGGGATGTTGGCCATCAGGTCCCGCTCGATCTGGTCGGGATCCTGCGAGTCGCTGAACCCGAGCCGGTTCGCCAGCCGCCGAACGTGCGTGTCGACCGCGATCCCGTACACCTTTCCGAACGCGTTGCCCGTCACGATGTTCGCGGTCTTGCGCGCAACGCCCGGCAGGGTGATGAGATCCTCCATGGTCTCCGGCACCTTGCCCCCATACACCTCGGTGATCCGCGTACACGCCCCTCGGATCGACTTCGCTTTCTGGTTGAAGAACCCGGTGGAGCGGATGTCGTCCTTCAGCTCGTCTTCGGGGACCTTCAGGTAGTCCTCGGGCGAGCGGTACTTCGTGAAGAGGTCCTTCGTGACCATGTTCACGCGGGCGTCGGTGCACTGGGCGGACAGCATCGTGGCGATGAGGCATTCCAGCGGGTTGGTGAAGTTGAGCGCCACGTGGGCGTCCGGGTAGGCCGCGCTGAGGCGCTTGATCAGCAGCGGGGCTCGCTGCGCGATGGGGGCGGTGCGGTCGACCATGCCTGCGTCCTCCTGGCGGGCCATCCTAGCCGCAGGTAGCCGCTGTTACGGCAGGGAGACCTGGTCGCCGGGGGCGTGATGACGCCACTCGCCATCGCGATACAGGTGAACCCCCGCTGTGCCGGCGACGCTCCAGACGTCGTCCTGCCCGACCAGCGCAGTGTCCTCGTCGATCCCGACGAGCGTTTGGCCCGCTGGCACGCTCGCGATGATGAACTCCACGAGCCCGGGGACGAACGAGTCGAGCGCATCCCAATGCGGTCCGAACCACAGCCCGGGGAACACGCCCAGCCCCGGCTTCCAGAGCTCGTTATCGAACGAACCCGCGCCGCTGTCGGGAGCCAGGTCTCCCAGACACGCGACCCCGGCGCTGCAACCCGCGTACGCCATGCCGCGAGCGCGTTCTGCAAGGAGCGCTTCCCAGAACACCGAGCCGCGAAGCACGGCGGACAGGTAGGCGGGGTTCCCGCCGGAGAAGTACGCCACGGAGGCCACGCCGAGCATGCCAGCCAGCTCGGCCCGGCCAGCATCCGCCCGGGTTCGCAACGGAACCACCTCCGCGGCGATGCCCAGGCCTTCGTAGTGCGCCAAGCCCTTGGACGCCCACATCGCGAACACGTCCTCCCCCTCGGCCGCCGACGCAGTCGGGATGATCAACACACGCCCATCGCCGGTCGCGCGCTCTAAGAGCCAGCGGTCCACGTCCGCCGACCACGGTTCGAACTCACCGGATCCGAGCAGCGCGAACAGGCTCATCGCAGACCCTCGGGCCGAAGTTCTGCGTCGGCTTTGCGCCCGAGTTCCTCTGCGACCTCCAGCAGGAGATCCATCTGGTCCGCCTCCGTGCGGAAGTTCACGATGCAGATGCGGATGACGTGCGTTCCGTTCAGTGTCGCGTTCGAAGGGAAGACCCGCCCGTCCAGCTGGATGTCGGCGACGAGCCGCTCGTTCAGCTCGTCGAGGTAGGTGGCACGGACCGCGGGATCGACCCCGGCGCGAAGGTCCTGGGGCACATAGCGGAAGCAGCAGATGGACAGCACGGCCGGCGAGATCAGTTCGAAGGCTGGGTGTGCGTCCGCGCGGGCAGCCAGATAGCGGGCGAGTTCCGCGTCGTGGGAGATCCGGCGTGCGTATGCCTCGCGGCCGTGCGCGAGCAGGCTGACCCACACCTTCAGCGCCCAGAAGCTCCGCGAGAACTGCGGGCCGTGGCGCCCCATATCCAGTCCGCGCTGCGTGTACTCCTTGTCCTGGTGGACGTAGGAAGCGTCGCCCTCGAAGGACTCCGCCAGGTGCGCCATGTTCCGCACCAGAACGCAGCCGCCCGAATGCGGGGTATAGAGCCACTTGTGCGGGTCGAACGCGATGGAATCGGCGCGCTCGATCCCCGCGAAGAGCGGGCGAAGGTCGGGGGCCAGGACGGCAGGACCCCCGTACGCGCCGTCCACGTGGAACCAGAGGTCCTCCTCGGCGCAGAGATCGGCCAGTTCGTTCATCGGGTCCACGGCGCCTGTCGCGACGGTGCCGGCCGACCCGACCACGGCGAAGGGGCGCATCCCCGCCGCCCGGTCGGCGGCGATCGCCTCGCGCAGCAGGTCCATCCGGATCCGGAACCGGTCATCGACCGGGATCTTGCGGAGCTGCTCGGTGCCGACCCCCAGCATGTCGGCCGCGCGCTCGCTCACGAGGTGGGTCTCCTGCGACATGTACATGGTGAGCCGCGGGCCGCCCATCACGCCCTGCGTTCGAACGTTCCAACCGGCCTTGTGATCGCGCGCGGCCTTGAGACCCACGAAGTTCGCCATGGAACCGCCGGAGGTGATGATCCCGCCGCTCCCCGGCGGCAGGCCGAACATGTCTTCGGCGAAGAACCGCGTGAGGGCGAGTTCGATCTCCGTGGCGGCGGGGCTCAGGACCCACCCGCCCACGTTCTGGTTCAGGCCGGCGGCCAAGAGGTCGGCGGCCGCGCCGGGCACCGTCCCCGGCCCCGAAACGTACGCCATGAATCCCGGGTGCCCCGGATACATCGACCAATCGAATACGACCGAGCGCAGGTAGGCGAACAGCTCGTCATCGGCCATCGGAGCACTTGGCACGGGGATAGCGACGGCGTCACGGACCTGGTCGGACGGCAGGAGACGGCCCACGGGCAGCCCGGGCAGCTTGGTCAGGAACTCCTGCCAGAGGTCGACCGCGCGATCGGTGAACTCCCGGGCACGATCGGGGTCCCACGCGAGATCGCGGAACGGCTCGGGCCGGTCCATCACTTCACCGCCGCCAGCCGGAAGCTCTCTTCGGCCATCGCGCGACGGAAGAAGTCCTCCCCGAACGCGGCCACCATGCCCTCGACCTGGCTCACATGCTCTTGGATCGCAAGCAGCTTCAGCTCCAGGAGGTCTGCGGGCAGGCGATATGCGATCGCCAGTTCCTCGCGGGGCACCACCGGCGGCGTCCCGGGCCGGAACACGCCGAACCGGTTCATCTCGGGCACGAACTCGTCGGCCCAGTCCTGGGTGTAGACCGCGTAGAAAAGCCGGGCGCCTTTGGGAGCGACTTCGTGGAAGGCGTCGGTGGCCCAGCGAGAGACCGACATGTGCGCCACATGGCCCGTCATGCCGTCCGGGCCGAAGGTGAGGACCGTCTGCGGCTGGATCTCCGTCATCAGCTCGAGGACCCGCCGGGCCCCGGCCTCGGGCAGCGGCGAGTCCATGTCGATGTCGGGCAGACCCAGGAATTCATGCTCGGTCACGCCGAGGATGTCGAAGCTACGCAGGAGCTCCTGCTCGCGAACGTCACCCATGGTCTCGGGTGGCCAGAGATCGTGGTCCATGGAGCCGCCCTCGCCGCGGGTGGCGGTCACGCACATCACCTGACGAGCTTCGCGGGCGGCCTGGGCCATGAGCCCGGCGGACAGGTAGGTTTCGTCGTCCGGGTGTGCCCACACGCCGAGCACCGAGCCATCGAACCCTTCCATCTCCAACCCCCTTTTGGGGGGCAATCCTAGGGGTTCAGGCAGTTCCCGGCCACAGGCTCTTGCCGCGGTAGGTCGGGAACGTCACCTCGGTGTGCTGCCAGCAGTGCTTCGAGGCGTTGTAGACGGACAGCTTCGTGGCGCATCCGTCCGCTTCGCAGACTCGGCCCTTGCCGTGGGTCCGCGATGCCGGAGGGAGGTTCCCGGGTAGGCTCCCCAGCATCTGTTCGCTCTCACGCATGTCGATCCTCCTCGCGTTGGAAGGGATTCGACGCGAAGCGGGAGGCGGTTCATCGGGGGGTCAGTCCCCGGCGGCGTCGAGGGAGCGGATCAGGCCGTTAAGCTTGTCCTGCAACTGGTCCGGGATGGCATCACCGGCACATTTCGTCTGGATGACGACCTTCAGTCGCCGGCGGAACTCCACCCGCTGCATGCACGGGCTACAGCCGCTCAGATGGGTCTGGACCTCGACGTGGACGACGGACTCGCATTCACCGTCGAGCCATCGCTCGATCTCGCGCAGGGTCTGTTCGCATTCGGGTCCCCAGTTGATCATCCGACTAGTCCTCGCTCACGAGCTGTCTCCCACAACGCCTTCTCCAGCGCTTTCCTTCCCCGGTGCAGGCGCGACATGACGGTCCCGATGGGGGTTTCCATGATGTCGGCGATCTCCTTGTAGCTGAAGCCCTCGACATCCGCCAGGAGCACGGGGATGCGGAAGTTCTCCGGAAGGGACTCCAGCGCCTCTTTGACATCGCTGTCGGGCAGGCGGTCCAACACCTCGTCCTCGGCGGAATCCTGCACGTTCTGGGCACCCAGCTTGTCGAATAGGTACCACTCGTCGATGTCATCGGGGCCCTCAACGATCTGGGGCTGGCGCTGCTTCTTGCGGTAGGTGTTGATGAAGCTGTTCGTCAGGATCCGGTAGAGCCAGGCCTTGAGGTTGGTCCCCTCGGTGAACCCCCCGAACCCGCGGAACGCCCGGAGGTAGGTGTCCTGGACCAGGTCCTCGGCATCGGCGGGGTTACGCGTCATCCGCAGCGCGGCGCCGTAGAGACTGGGCAGCAGCGGCAGCACGTCGCGTTCGAATCGTTCGCGGAGCGCATCTTCATCGACCGCGGTCTCGGCCTTAGACATGTTCGCAGTATCCCTGATACGGCGGGGGGCGACCTCCGGGGATCCGCACCCGGCTGCCATACGGCGGTGCCGGTGGGAAGATGGGTGGATGCCTGACCCTGAGAAGAACGACCGGAAGTCCCGCTGGCCCAATCCTGGCGCGAATCCGGGGGGTGGCTCTCCCCGCCCACGGATGAACCCGATGGTCCTGATCGTCGTCGTCGTGATCTCGCTCCTCATCTTCAGTCGCTTCCTGGGGTCTGCGAGCACCGAACAACTGTCCTGGTCGGAATTCCAGACGCACACCGCCGCGGGTGACGTCACGGCGGTGACAGTCTCGAACACGAATATCACCGGCACCTATACGAACGGGAGCGGGAGCGACGTGAAGTTCACGACCTCGCTCACCGATAGTCTGCAGGTCACCCCGGTGTTCTTGGATCAACTTAGGAACCAAGGCGTCGATGTCACCCTGGCGCCATCCAGCCCCTGGCTGAGCCTCATCCTCAACCTGGGGTTCCCGATCCTGCTGGCGCTCGGGCTCTACTTCTTCGTGATCAAGCGTATGGCGGGCGGCGGGGCCGGCGCCCTGAACATGGGCAAGAACAAGGTCAAGATCTACGACCGCAAAGAGATGAAGACCACGTTCAACGACGTGGCCGGAGTGGACGAAGCGAAGGAGGAACTCAAGGAGATCGTCGAGTTCCTACAGAACCCGAAGAAGTACCAGCGCCTGGGCGGCCGCATCCCGAAGGGCGTGCTGCTCCTCGGGCCTCCCGGATGCGGCAAGACCCTTCTGGCCCGCGCCGTCGCCGGTGAGGCCAACGTGCCGTTCTTCTTCATGAGCGGTTCGGAATTCGTCGAGATGTTCGTGGGACTGGGAGCCGCGCGGGTGCGCGAGCTGTTCCAGCAGGCGAAGGAGAAGGCGCCGGCGCTGATCTTCCTGGACGAGATCGACACCATCGGCAAGGGCCGCGCGGGCGTGAGCGGTGCGGGCTTCGGAGCCCACGACGAACGCGAACAGACGCTGAACCAGCTGCTGGTTGAGATGGACGGCTTCGATGCCAGCAAGGGCGTCATCATCATGGCCGCGACGAACCGGCCCGATGTCCTGGACCCCGCGCTGGTCCGGCCCGGCCGCTTCGACCGGCAGGTCGTGGTCGACCGCCCCGACCTGCACGGGCGCGAGGAGATCCTCCGCGTGCACGCGCGCGGCGTGGCGCTGGACCCGGCCGTTGACCTTCGCACCATCGCCGCGCGCACCCCCGGCTTCACGGGCGCGGACCTGGAGAACGTGGTCAACGAGGCCGCGCTGCTCGCGGCCCGCCGCGAGAAGAACTCCGTCACCGAGTTCGAACTGGAAGAGGCGATCGACCGGTCCTCGATGGGGCTGGAGCGGAAGTCTCGGGTGATGAGCCCGAAGGAGAAGACTCGGGTCGCCTCTCACGAGATGGGTCACGCGATCGTGGCCCACTACTGCGAGAACCTGGACCCCGTCCACCGCATCACGATCATCCCGCGCGGGACCGCGGCGCTCGGCCTCACGATGACGCGCCCGCTCGAGGACCGTTACCTCGCCACCGAACCCGAGCTGAAGGAGATGCTCGCGTTCGCGATGGGCGGACGCGTTGCCGAGGAGATCGTCTACGACGAGGTCTCCACGGGCGCGCAGAACGACTTGGAGCGCGCCACCCAGATCGCACGAGCCATGGTGAGTGAGTACGGCATGAGCGAGAAGGTCGGGCCGCTCTCGTTCGGACACGAAGACCCGAACGCGTTCTTCGGCGGTTCGAACACGAAGATGTCGGGGGCGACCGCGCAGACGATCGACGAAGAGGTCTCGCGGCTGCTGGCCGAGGCACACACACGGGCCGAGGTTATCCTCCACGAGCACCGCGAACTGCTGGACCGGCTCTCGGCCCTGCTCCTGGTGACGGAGACGATCGACGGGGACGACCTCAAGGGCTACGCCGACGGATCCAAGGCCATCCCCGACCCGCAGGTGGTGGCGCAGAACGTGAAGAACGCCGCCGCCGCCGCCGTCCTCAAGCCGACGATGCCGGCGCCCGAGCATCACGGGGGCCGCGCGGTCATCCCCCCAACGCCCCCGATGCCGGCCTAGCCACCTAGTGGTGGTGGTCCGGACCGTGATCGTGCGGGGCTGGCGGGTGCGGATCCACGCAGAGATCCCAGCGGTCGCGCCAGCGATCCAGGAACCGGTAGTAGTTCCGTTTGGAGAGCCGGGCTCGATCTTGGGGCGCAGTACTGAACCACATCCGATGTTCGTGCTTGGTGACCGGGATGGGCACCACCACGGCCCGGGCCCCGGTGTCCTTCACCCGGAATGAGTACTCGATATCCGCCGTGCGGTACCACTTGAACTTCTCGTCGAAGAGCCCCGCCGTGGTCAGCATCTCGCGACGAAGGGCCATGAAGTAGCCCTCGATGGCGTCGCAGTCGCCCGGCCCGGGCGCCTCATCGAACTCCCGCAGGTCGGCCGTCACGATCCCGAACGGTCCGGCCACGCCGACGCCGGGCTCTGAAAGCGCCGCCTCCAACGGACCGAAGACATCGCCGTCCGGTTCCACCGAGCCGTCCATGACGAACACCAGCCGGCCCCGGGCGCGTTTGAGACCGGCGTTGCGGGCGGCAGCCCACCCGGTCCCCTCTTCGAGCCCCACGACCTCAACGTCCTCGCCGTAGGTCCCCGGCTCGGTCCCGGTCACGTCAACGACCACGTACTGAACGGGGCGATCACCCTGGTTCGCTCGGAAGGCGGCGATGCCGCGGACGACATCCTCAGGCCATCCCTCGACGACCCACTGCACGGAGACATCGGCGGTGGGCTCCTGGTCCAGAACGGACACGATGTCGCCCGCCTTGCGCCGGAGCGCGTCAGCCGGCGCAGGTTCGGCAGGCGTGAGCGGTTCCAGGGTGAAGCCGTCCGCGACGTCGGCGACCGTCCATCCGGCGGCGGCGATCTCATCGCGAAGCCGGTCGGCAAGCGCGAAATCCTTCGCGGCCCTGGCGGCGGCGCGAGCGACGGCCCGGTCCCTGATGTCCTCCGGCGCTTCGGCCATGGCTCCCCTCCGGGCCCGGCGGGTTCGCCGAACCTAAGCGGTCGAGGCCTTCGTCGCATCACGGAGACGCCCCGCGACGGCCTGGAGCGTCTTCAACGCGATAGCGGGGTGCTCGTGCATGAGCCCGCGGAACACCCATTCGGTGATCCCCAAGAGTTCGATGTCGGTGGTCGCAGTCACGGTGGCGGTACGCGGCCCGCCGTCAAGGAGCGCCACCTCACCGAAGAAGTCACCGGGGCCTAGCGTGGTTCGTTTCGCTCCGCCGATGGTGACCTCGGCCTGGCCGGCGACGATCACGAAGAGCCCGATCCCCGGCTCGCCTTCGCGGGCGATGACCCGGTCTGCCTTGTGGCTGACGCTCTTGGCCGCCGCCGCGATCTGGGTGAGCTCCTTCGCTGTGCAGTCGGAGAAGAGCGGGACCTTCTTCAGCAGATCTGTGTTCTTCGCCATGGTGTCCCCCCGTTCGGATGCGACATCCTACCCCGGCCCGGTCATGGGCGGTCCAGCCGCCAGGTGTGCCAGAAGGCCGCCAGATCGAACCCGGGGAGCTGCACCCTCGCGGCCGCAGCAACCGCGTGCTTGAAGTCACCCGTCCGCGCGATCCCCAGCTGGTGCGCGGCCACGTAGTCGCGGAGCACGGAAACGAAGGCATCCGCGCCGAACAGGTCGCTGAGCTGGGACAACATGCACGCGCCACCGGAGTAGACCGCGCCGTAGGCCTCCGGGACCCGCCGGAAGTACGCCATCGACGAGTTCAACCGGACCGTCGCGTTCGGCCAATGGTAGACGGCGCAGCGTCGTGGGCCACCGAAGGGAAGGTTCGTGCCCCACGTGGCGAAGGACTCATCCAGCCAGGGTTCGCGGAATTGATCGTCGCCGACGATCCCATAGAACCATTGGTGAGCCAGTTCGTGGACGAGGGTCTTCTGGGTGGGCTCGCTGAAGACGATGGTTGGGTACTCCATCCCACCGAATGCATGGTGGCCGGAAAGCACCACATCGACCTCCGGATAGGGATAGGCGCCGAAGTCCTGCGAGAAGGTCGTCATGGACCGGACGGCGTCCGCTCGCGCCTGTTTGGCTTCCGCGGCCGTGACCAAGCTGGGCAGGTACCACACGTTCACGCGGGTTCCCTTCGCCGACCCGACCAGACGATGGAACCGCGCCGCCGCCCATTCGAAGTCGCGGACCTGATGTGCCACGTAGGTGCGAACTGTCCTGGTGCCGCGCGTTGCCGACGAAACCAGAACGCCGGTGGCCGGTGTCTGCAACCAGCTCGGCGTGTCCAGCGTGAGGCGGTAGTCCGACACCAGCGAGTAGAAACTCTCCCCCAGATCCGCGAACGGGTTCAAGTTCCATCCGTGATCGTCCTTCGCGGCGAGCGTGGGCAGTGCGGTCCCCAGGAAGGAGATCCCAGCGTTGAAGCCGAACCTGTCGTTGCGATGGAAGAGCCGGATCCGAACGTTCATCGAGATCATGGCCGCGTGGTTGGGCGGGAGAGGGACCGCCAGGCGGACGGGAAGCGACGTGCAGTTGAGGATCGGTCGGCCGGCGGTGCCCCCTCTGACATGCGTCACCGTGATCGCACCGGCGGCGCATCCCTTCACGCCGTTGGACCACAGATGCAGCCACACGGTCTGCATCGGAGCGGTCGCAACGTTCGTGAAGGTGACCGACTCCGTGCCGGTCCAGGTGTGACCCTGCGCGTCGGACGTGAGGTGAACCCGGTAGGAGGCGCGGGCGGGAGCGCGCGTGATGGTTGCGGATGCAGCCTCGGCTCCGGCGACGGAGGCGGCCAGACACGCGGCCAGCGCCGCCGTCAGGAGTCGCTGGGTCCGGGACATCGCCCGGAGTCTACGCCCCGCGTTCACGCACGGTGATGGCGAGCTAAGCTCGGTGCGGGTAGGCGATCGCCGGAGGAGGCGAGGTCATGTTCGTGCAGCCGGTTGTCACGCACGTCATCTGAGACCTGAACCTGCAGCGACGCATCGCGGACACACAGCGCGAGTCGCTCGCCCGGTCGGTCGACCGGGGCAGGAAGGGACGAGGCCGGCTCTTCCGCGCCCTGGGGCGAACCCGCGGGGAGCCGGCGCTCGACGCCGCAGCCCTGAAGCCGCTCCAGGAGGATCTCGCGCACGCGCTGAGGTTCTAGTCGCGCCACGTCGCCGACCTTCACAGGTCCCTCACGCGCGCGGGTGTAGGGTCCGAGCAACACCAAGGGGGAGGTCGAACCATGGGTAGTGGAGGAGGGAACCCGCGAGTCCCCTTTGGGATGTTCGCCGCGCACCTGCAGCAGCCTGGGCCGCCAACACTCGCGTGGCGCGTCGACCGGCGCGAGGGCGACCACTGGGTCGAGCTCGGACACTACGCATCGAAGCGGTTGGCTGAGATCGGGCTCTCGGAGTCCGTTTCCCGTGGCGAAGGGTCGGAGGACGAACTCCGCGTTCGGAAGGCGAAGGACTGATCGCGGGTCCGCAACAGGAGGGGCGGCCCCGAAGGACCGCCCACCTGCATCTTCTTGGTCGCGGGGACAGGATTTGAACCTGTGACCTCTGGGTTATGAGCCCAGCGAGCTACCGGACTGCTCCACCCCGCACGAAGAGCCTACCGGGACCGCCGACCAGCGCCAAGCGACTGGCCACACTCCGCCGTACCATCCCCGCCATGGCTCGCTCAATCTCCTCCCTGCTCAACGGCGAACCGGCCGCGTCCGTGACCGGGGAGCGGCTGGTTATCACGAACCCCGCGAACCTCGCCGAGGAAGTCTCCGAGGCACACCTGGGCAACGCGGACACCTTCGTGGCTGC